>CAKOUW010000003.1 GCA_934120715.1 uncultured Bacilli bacterium
CCTGCTGTAATGACTTTCCATCCCTTTGGCTTTTTAAGAGTAATATCACCATTACTAAAATCTTCAAATTCTATTTGACTTGCCTCTGATTTAACTATTTTAATATTTTTATCTGGATTATATAGTATTCCTTTACCTTTACTACCACCCTTAGTAAGTAAAATAGTTCCTCCAATAACAACAAGTGCAACGACACCAATTACAATAAGATTTTTTTTGGAAATATTTAGTTTTCCAATCTTCATAGAATCGCACTCCTCCTTCCTATTTATTATTGTAAGTTAAAAAATCAAGCAAGACAATAGAATTGCCTTAAAAACCAATGCTTTTGGTGGAAACTTATTTTTATTATTAAAAAATATAGTATAATAATCTTTAAGGAAGTGATAACTTATGAAATTTAATGAAGTTTTAAACAGATATTTAAAAGAATTAGGCTGCACTGCAAAAAAATTGTCAATAGAATCAGGATTAACTGGATCAGTTATATGTAGATATAGAAATGGTGAAAGAACGCCTATAAAAAATAGCGAACAACTTAAAAAATTAACAACTGCTCTTTTTAATATTGCCAAAGAAAAAGGGAAAAACAAATATACTCTCGATAAAATAGTAAATGACTTTAATAGTACATTTCCAAATGATGACTTTGACTATACTACTTTTAGTAATAATCTAAATACTTTAATAACATCACTTAATATCAATACTCATGAAATGTCAAAATATATTGTATTTGATGCCTCACATATTTCAAGAATAAGATATGGTAAAGCTAGACCGTCTAATCCAATAGAGTTTTCTAATAAAATATGCACTTATATTTTCAACAAATATAAAAGTCCTGATGATATAAATAACCTATCTGCTATTATTGGTTGCAAAAAAAGCGACTTAGCAAATAATAAATTTTATAACACTCTATTTGCTTGGTTAACAAGTGAAGCAACTCCAGTTAAAAGCCAAGTATCTGATTTTTTGTATAATCTTGATTCTTTTAATTTAGATGATTATATAAAAGTAATAAAGTTTGATAAATTAAAAGTTCCTAGTATTCCTTTTTATAAAGCAAAATCAAGACATTATTACGGACTGGAAGAAATGAAAGAAGGAGAATTAAACTTCTTTAAAGCAACTGTTTTGTCAAAGTCAAAAGAAGATATTTTTATGTGTAGTGATATGCCAATGGAAGATATGGCAGAAGATACTGACTTTGGAAAAAAATGGATGTTTGCAATCGCAATGTGTCTAAAAAAAGGACATCACTTAAATATTATCCACAATGTTGATAGACCTTTTAATGAAATGATGTTAGGATTAGAAAGTTGGATACCTATTTATATGACTGGGCAAATATCTCCATATTATTTAAAGAATTCAAAAAACAATGTATACAGTCATTTAGACTATGTTTCAGGAACTGTAGCATTAACTGGAGAATGCATTAAAGGTTATCATAATAAAGGAATGTATTATTTAACCACTAATAAAAATGAAATTAGATACTATAAAGAGAAGAGTGATTTACTTCTTAAAAAAGCAAAACCACTTATGGAAATCTATAAAGAAAATAACATAAGAGAATATAAATTATTTCTTAAAAAAGATGAAAATATAATATGTGATAGGACAAGATATCTTTCAGCACTACCTTTATTTACAATAACTGACGAGCTACTAATTAAAATATTAAAAAGAAATAAACTTTCTAAAACTGATATTGATAAAATAATTAAATATAAGAATGAAGAATTAAAATATATGAATAATATTTTCAAAAACAATAAAGTAAACGATTATATTTATGCAATCAAAGAAAATGAGTTTAAAAATGATACTCCATCACTTTCACTAAATAATTTATTCATAGATAAAAAAATAAGTTATACTTATAAGGAATATATGGAACATTTGAAACAAACTAATGAATATACAACAAAAGTAAATAATTATGAAATGAACTATGCAGATAACAAGACATTTAAAAACATAAATATAACGTTTATTAAAAATCATTATGTAATCATTTCAAAGAGTTCAAATCCAACAATACACTTTATTATTGAACATCCAAAATTAGTTGAAGCAATTGAAAATTTCAATCCACTTATAAAGGAATAATATGCAATAACCTTCTAATATTTTATCCAATAATTTGTAGCCAAAAAGCAGTTAAAACCTCATTTATAGGTAATTAACTGCTTAAACTTATATTATGCTATTTTACCTAATGTATCTTAATAACACTCAACATAGCATTAGTACTACCATTAAATATTAAATTAACGGCCATAGATGCTTTAGCATTCAGCGTCACAGCGTCATTTTCTTGAAGTGATACAATAGTTGTACCACTTATACTATTAATTATCTGAGCTTGAAACTCACTAGTGGCATTAGTCGCTGGCTGAAGCAAATCATTAGCTCTAATAGACAATGTTATAGAACAATCTTCATTAGTAGCACCACATAACAAATACGAAATCAAATAAACTCCTGTTTCTTTAATCTTTATGGAATTATTATCAGGATAATCAGTAAAAAGAGCCACGCCCTTTTCAGGTAAAGGTATGACCGTATCCACTCCCTGTACCAAACTAAGCTGAGTTTCAATCATCGAATATCTAAGTCCATAAGCAGATATAAAAGAAGGACCAGCAGGGCCTGGAGGTCCTACATCGCCTTTAGCACCTTTAGGTATAAGAAAAGAAAGATGATGAACCCAGTTTTCAAACGTATCCATTACTTGAGCTGGTTCCCCTGGTTCGAGGGTTTCTGTCTCATCTATAGCAATATGTTCACTCCTACCAATTTCACCAGGTAATCCTCTAGGACCTATATCCCCCCTATCACCTTTAATACCTTTAGGTATTTTAAAATCTAAAACAACATCAATAGGAGTACCAACATTTATAACGTCAGCTCCTTCATCAGAATCTACTGTTTCCACTGAACCTATCTGAATAGTAGAAGGCCCTTGAGCCCCTCTTTCACCTTTTGGTCCCTGTGGACCAGGAATTCCAACATCACCTTTTTCACCTTGAACACCTTGAATTCCCTGTTCACCTTTGTCACCCTTTATTCCCCTAGGTATTTTAAAATTTAAAACAACATCCTGCACTGTTCCGACATTTTCAACTACAGCCTCACTGCCAGCATCTAAAGTATCAGTTTTTCCAACCTCAATAGTTGAAGGTCCTTGTGAACCCCTCTCACCTTTTGGTCCCTGTATATAACAATATTTATATCCAGTTGGAGTTTCATGTTTACCACCGCAATTACAATTATTATGCATAGACTCCCCCCAATCACATATTATATAATAATTAATAATGCAAACATCAATATAATTTATGTTAAATATACATAATTGCATAATTAATATATAATACCTACTGAAATTATTAATATACTTCTCTCACTAATAATTTTCACCAAAAAAGAAGTATATCTTTTATAATATACCTCTTCAACAACAATTTAAAAGTTGATAGACTTTTTTTATTATTTTTTCTTAGCATCGACAGTTAACGTTCTACTACACTTTTTACCATTTAATTCATAACCATCTTCACAATAGAAGAGCTTATTTGTTCTTAACTCACACATGCCACTAGAATTTTTTGTACCACCAGATGGACAAAATTCTATTTCTTCATGACGGAAAGAAGCATAATAACAGGCCCCATTATAGTACACTCTTCCGTGACTTGAACAATATCCTGGATTAGATTCATCATAAACTTTTCCATAATAACACATACCATTACTCTCATCATAAACTGCCTCGCTAGCTTTATAGCTACCGTGATCCACACAACCCCATTCATAATCAACATCTATTTCTGTTAAACAATATTCACGATCCCAGGCACCACCATTATATCCTTGTGGACATCTTCCATTAGCATTTTTAGTTTCAGTTTTAGTACATTTCTTTCCTTCTAATGTATAGCCTTTATCACAATAATAAACCTCTTCTTTTGGAGAATCTTTTTTATTTTCATTATTTTCAGATTGCTCTGTTTTTTTGCCTTTTTCTACCTTTTCTTCAACCTCATCCCATTTAGCATACAAAGTTATACTCTCATCTAATAAGACCTTATTATAAACTGGTACCCCATTTTTATCTTCCCAAGTAACAAACTTATATCCATCTTTAGTGGGCTCTTCAGGTAATGTTAACTCAACACCTTTATTTATAGTAATTGAATTAACCTTACTACCACCATTTGAATCAAATGTAACAGTGATTGTCTCTGGTTTTTTACTATATACAGCTTTTAATTTAATATTTTTATCAATACTCTTTTTAAAATTAAAAACATCTTTTGCTAAAACATCTTTTCCATTTTTTGTCCCTATAACCTCATACCAACCAATAAAGTCATCCCCTAAATCATTTTTATCCTTAATAGCACTCTTATCAATGGTTTTATTATATTTAACACTAATAGTTACCCCTTTAGTTCCATTACCCAAATCAAAAGAAACCTCAAACTTCCTATTAAAAAACCATAGCAAAAATATTAAAACTACCACAGCTAATAATCCAAAAATGATAAAAAAAACTTTGCTTTTACTAAGAATTTTTTCCTTTCCCTTTAATTCCTTATCATTCTCACTCATAAAATACTCCTCTCTAAAACTATTATACGTAATATATAAAATAATTACTATATGGCAAAAGTCATAAAAACAAATAAATAAAAGTGAAATTAATCACAAATAGTAGTAATAAATATACCATTCTTAATAAATCAATGTTACTATAAATAAAAAAGGTGATATTATGAAGAAAAAAATAATTATTATTGAAGAACAAATAATATTAAATGATCACTAAAAAAGTTTATTAACAATACTTATAATGTAGTTGCAACAAGTGATGATGCTAAAGATATGTTAAAATTATGTGATGAACATCAACCAAACTTAGTTTTAACAAATATACGTACCAAAAATAACTCGTCTGGAATTTCTAATGATAAAAAAGTAAAAGATAAACATGGTAACAAAATAAAAATCTTAGCCATAACAGAGTTACCAGAAATAACTTTCTTAAGTCAAGCAAAAAAAGCTAATTTAGATGGTCTTATTTATAAAAATATTGACAGTGAAACCATACTTACATTTATTATACAAATACTAAATGAATATAAGCTATTTCCAAATAATATTAATAATAACAACCATCAATTTAATAATTTAACTGAAAAAGAACTAAAAATTTTAACATACTTATGCTCTGGATATGAAAGAGAGCATATTGCTAAAAAACTAAATATAACAACGGGAACACTAAAAAATTATATCCCTCTTTTTATTAAATCATTAGAAATATTATCTGATAATTTCGAAGTAGTCTTATTAACTTCATAAATAATTTTACCATTCCAAAAACCCCTTAAATAATTTCCAAAAGATCCAAACTCATCCTCTATTTTTCTAAATACTTTAGAATTACTAATAGCAGCCTTAATCTTAAGTTTATTTCTAACTATTTTTTATTATTTAATAGTTCATTAATTTTTATATCATCATAATTAATAATCTTATCTATATTAAAATTATCAAATGCTACTCTAAAATCAGCTCTTTTATTTAAAATACACTCCCAAGATAGCCCTGCTTCAAATGATTCGATAATTAACATTTCAAACAAATAACGCTCATCTAAATTAAAATGCCCCACTCTTTATCATGATATAAAACATAAAGATTATTATTCAAATTACACCAAGAACATCTCTTTTTATTATCTACATCCACTTAAATCACCTAAATGATTATACAATAAAAAGCTAGAATATTCTAGCCTTCATAATTCACAGAAAAAATTATACTATCAAATTATTATTTTTAATTGTTTTTTAAGATACATACTTTAATTTAAATTTTTCTTTTTTACAAGATTTAGATGTACAATATTCAATTATTATTTTGATTTTATCTTTAAAATCTTGTTCAGTAACGCTATCTAATACTGATTGTTCACATTCCGTACAAACCTGTCCACCTTCATAAAAACTCAAACTTTCCAATCTAGAATTAATTTTATTTAGCTTGCTGTTGTTTTCCCTAGTCTGCCATATCTCATCCTCAAAATATACATAAACAAGTTCTTTTTTTAAATCTGAAATTTTTCTATTTTGCTTGAAATCAGATATATATATTCTTCTCTCATTACCTTCTAAATATACTTTTCCCGTATCAAAACTAAAATTTTCACTTTTCCCAGAAAATTCGAATGTTGTTTCATCAAACTTTGGAGAATACATCATCTCATTATCTAAAGTATTTTCTAATGTTATATATGTTAAAAAGAAAACAAGTATCGCTAATACAAATAGTATGATTGTACCAATTATTATTTTTTTCATATTTCCTCCTTCTTATATTATATCACGTTTAATATGTTTAGAAAAAATATCCAGTTTTTCAGTTTCTCATTACTTTTAAATTCTTACTAACTTTGAATTTCTCTATAAGATAAAAAAAAGGAAGCAAATATTATTTACCTCCATAATGCACAAAATATAAACTAAATAAAACTATTATGCATTCATTTTATTATATTTTTTAGTTAATAATATAACTCCAGCTAATCCAAATATTGATAGAATTGAAGTTATAACATAAATTAAAATATTGTCAGCTGTTTCTGGATTAACTACCTCAACAGGTACTTTCTCTGATACAACTTTAATAACTATGTTTTTATCTATACTGTTAAATGTCAACTTACCATCATCTGGTAACTGTATTTCTTCATTATTTACTAAAAGTGATTTTATTCTGTATCCATCTTTGGCCTTAATATTAACTTCTTTGTTTTCACCTTCAATAATAATTAATTCATCAGTTATATCAGATTCGCTATTCTCATCTGTTACTACACTAAAAGTAAATTTAGAAAGTGTTTTAACATAACTATATCTTCCCAAACTATATGGCTCTGTTAAAAGATATGAATCTTCCTTACTATTCCCTCCATATACAACCTTGTTTTCAAAATTTGATAATGTAGGTGTACCGATAAAAGCATAATTTCTAGCATTTATTTCATATGAACCACCATCAATATCAATTCCATCATCTGAACCAATACCATAATTACCATCTTTCAAATAAACATTGCAATTATTAAGAGCTACTGTCGAATCAGACCAAATCCCTCCAGCACCACTTTCTAAATCAAATGTAGAATTTGACAATGTCATTGTACTAGCACTGTAAACATTAGCAAAACCACTTTTAGCTTTAACTTTAGAATTTTTAATAACTAAAGTACCAACACCATTTTCTTTCTTTACAAAAATAGCATTAGATTGTTCTCCTGTTGCTTCTAAAAATAATTCACTATCACTTATTTCCATCTTAGCAAATGATGCTATGGCAGAACCCCAACCCTTAGCTTCTACTTTAGAACCATTTTTAATAAATAATCCATTTACAGCTTCAATAGCTGTTGAATATTCCTTGGTATTAGTCAAATCTAATTTTGCACCATCAACAGTTATAATTTCACCTTTAATAGTTGGGTAAATTGTTTGTGCTGTTAATTTTCCATCGCCTGATATTATAATATTTTTACTTGTTCTTATAGCAAAAGAATCCTTACCAGTAACAGTAATAGTATTATTACCTTTTAACACAATTTTAAATGTTTCTGTAGTATTAGTAATATTAATAATATCAACAGTTTCAAGATCTGAGGTAATAGTAGCATTATCTAAAATAATTTCTTTAGTACTATCATTGTAAGTAAGTGTTCCATCACCACAAGTAACCACATTAGTTGTATCAGTTAAACGTACTCCCTTTACATAAACATCATAGTCTTTAGCTTCTACATTCATAACACCCACAACAAAAAGTCCAACAAATGTAAATAATGATGTTAGTAAATACTTCTTCATTTTATTTTTCATATATTCTCCTTTCATAATTAATTATATTAAATAAAGTACTTTTAGCATATATGCTAGAAGTAATAAAAAATACATAAAAAATATGATAAGAATCATGCCTCCGCCATATATTTAAAATCTCCTAAAGTAATTTGTTATGCTACATATCTAACCATAGATGCCGTTAATTTTTGTCCACTCCTCGTAGTAGCGGTTACTCTAACATTTGCTTCTCTCGTATCACCTGATGCATTATAACAAATATACTCACTATTATAAGTTGTACCAAAACCCTCTCCTCTAACTATTGTATAACCAATACTTACATAATATGAGTTATTGCAAGAACCAGCCCAAGCTACATCTTGGTTAGCAACCAAAGTAAATGTATTAGGTCTTCTCCACCCCATTTCATCATTAGTAAAATTTTGATAATAAGTATTATTGTTAAATGTATAACGAACACCTAAATCCTTTTCTATATATGTTGTTGTTGTAGCACTCTTTCCTGAAGGTAGAACTGCTTTAACTGTAACAGTTACTCCTCCACTACATTCAGAACCTATTGCTCTAATGTCACCAGTACTAGAATTTACTGTAACACATCTACTATCAGTATCAACTAACTCATATCTAACTTCACCAGTTCCATTAACTACGCTAGCCGTAGTCTTTGCTCCATAACCATTTCTATGAATTGCACTTCTATCAATTGCAAAAGTAATTGATCCTACTTTAGACTGTTCAGCTGGCTTTTGCTCAGGCTTTTCATCTTTTTTCGCTTCTTCAACTTTTTCCCATACTGCATATAAAGTATTACTATCTTCAAATAAAGTATTATTATTAACTACATTACCATCCTTATCTTCCCAGTTTTTAAAGTTATCCCCATCTCTTGTAGGATTTCCTGGAAAACTTAATTCACTACCCTTATCAATAGTAATAGATTCCACTTCAGAACCACCTCTACTATCAAAATTAATAGTAATACGCTCAACTCCAACCTCATATATAGCTTTTAACTTAGTTTTCTTATTAATTTTAGTCTTAAAATCAAACTTCTTATTCGTAACCTTTTCCTTACCATTACTATCTTTAGTCACTAAAAACTATCCTATAAATGAATTACCAAGCTTTTTCTTAGCATCAATATCTTTCCTTTTTATTGTCTTATTATATTTAACATAAACAATCTTATTATCTCTACCATCATTATAGTCAAATCTAACTTCAAATTTTCTATTAAAAAAACATAATAAGAAAAGTAAAATAATTAATAAAACAATTTCCAAAACTATGAATAATTTATTATTATTTTTATCCTCCTTTTTTTATCCACATCTTTTACTTCTATTTTCCTACTCTTAGACATAAACGCAACTCTCTAATAATATTATACTTAAAATATAAACTGTTTCCTGTATGTCAAGAGTAATAAAATACACTATAAAAAAGTGAATAAAATCACAAATTATAAATATAAATACCTTTTTTATCTAATCTATGATAATATAAATGTAATTAATGAGGTGAAAACTTTATGTCTAAAAAAATAATTATAATTGAAGACCAACTAATACTAAATGATATGTTAAAAAAGACTCTGTCTTCATCATTCGAAGTAGTAGCAACATCAGATGATGCCTCTACTATGTTAAATCTTTGCGATAAATATAGTCCTGATTTAGTTTTAACAGATATCTGTACTAAAAATAATTCATCTGGTATTTCTAATGGTAAAAAAGTTAAAGACAAATATGGCAATAAAATCAAGGTTTTAGCTATAACTGCTATTCCTGAAGTATCCTTCTTAAATGAAGCTAAAGCTGCTAACTTAGATGGTTTTATATATAAAAATATTGAAAGTGATGCTCTACTAGTCTTTATAACACAAGTATTAAATGGTTATAAACTTTTCCCAGATAATGTAGATTATAATGATGATAATAAATGTTTTAAGGATTTAACTGAAAAAGAGTTAAAAATTCTAACTCTTTTATGTTCTGGATATGAAAGAGAACATATCGCTAAAAAATTAAATATAACAACAGGAACTCTAAAAAATTATATTTCTAATATTTTAAATAAACTAGGTTTTGAAAGTATCTCTAAACTATTAGTCTTCTGTATTGGAAATGGTTATATAATACCAGAATTAGATAAATAGGAAATTAACCCTATTTTATTTTTGCACTAATACTGTTAAAACAAAATTATCATGGAGATCTATTGTCAAATATCCACCTATATCATTTAATTTTCTTCTCATACCCTTAATACCTTCACCTTCATTTATAAACTTATTAGGATGTTGTCCATCATTAGTAATAATCATTTCTATTTTTTCTAAATCCTCTTTTACCAAAATTTTAATATTCTTACTATCAGCATGTATAATCGCATTAGAAATAGCCTCTCTAATTATTTCAAAAAAGATCAAAGCCACATCATTATCATTAGGCAACT
Organism: uncultured Bacilli bacterium; assembly: GCA_934120715.1. Taxonomy (GTDB): domain Bacteria; phylum Bacillota_I; class Bacilli_A; order RF39; family UBA660; genus CAG-877. Next base: position 10,380 of record CAKOUW010000003.1, read on the forward strand.
TTCCTTTAATTTCTATATTAATACCAAACAACTTATAAACACTAATAAGTTTTTCTAACTTAGAATTATTATCTAAATCTCTATCTTCATCTAAAAATAAATTATCAATCATAAAACTAATGTCATCTTTATCAACATCTAAATCTTTATTATTAAGATACTGTTGAAATAATGATAATCTATGTCCTAATAAATCATGAAATTCATTTTTCAACTTCATTAAATTTTTAGTCTTCTCTATTTTCTCAAGATTATCTAAAGACTTTAAGATCTTTTTATTATTCTTATCTATATTAATATTTTGTACTTCTATTGCCTCTTGTAACTTATAAATATCCGTAACATCTACCATAACTATTTCCATATTATTAACTATATTTAACTGATAAATTTTATCCAAACATTTAATTAAATGATCACTTCTAAACTCTAATTTTAATATATTATCTATATAATCATTCTTAATATTAAAATAATCTAATATCTTTTTCATTGTATTATTAATTAAAATTATATCCCCATCACTATTTAAAAACATAATACCATTAATATCTAAATCAATAGCCTTCTTTACAGAAAGTATTGAAATATATTTCTTCTTTTTAATTACTGTATATATTGTTGTTATAAGTATATAAAATATTAATATAATAGATAAATAAAAATAGGAAACATCATAATACTTAGTATTTGAATAATTCAAATCTCTGTAGCAAACATATATACTAAAAACTAATATTATCGTTCTAATAACTCTACTCATAATATTTTTTTCTTTTCTTAAATATAAAACTACTACATTATAAATTTCTAATATTATAAGAAAAGATAATAAACTAATAACTACTTTCATAATTATCTCCTCTCTTTAATAGTAAAACTAAGATTAACATCATTATCATAGTCCTCTTCTGTTATTACTATATTTTTATCTAAAATTAATTTATCTTTAATTTTTTGATCACCTTCAACCATAATATTTATCTTTATAGTAGCCTTATCTTTTTTTATAAATATCATAATATTAGTATTATTAATATTTTCTATAACATTAAATATTACTTCATAAATAGTTGCCATTATAAAACTATTAATCTTCATCTTATTAACAATAACTTCCCCATTAATACCAAAAATAAAAGCATCATCTAATAATTCTTTTACAACTAATTTAATACCAACTTCATTATAAATATCATCATTAAATTCTGATATTATTAAAAAACTCTTTCTTTTACAATAAGCTATTAATAACTTTATTTTTTCCAAATCATCTCTATTTATATCTTTCTTATCTAATATTTTCTTAATATTTTTTCTTTTATTATTTAAACTATCTTCTAATTTTATAATAACCTCTTTTCTTAAATTAATCTTATATAATTCTTTTTTAATTTTCTCTTCTTTTTTTAAACCATCTTGTTGTAATAATAATTTTTTTTGTTTTTTAGAAATCAATTTTCTATATTTATTCAACTTACTAATATCTTTTTTAAATATTACATAACTATCTTTATTTTTCTTAATATTATAAATATCATCATTATCTTTATAAGTATCTTTTACACATCCATTTTTAATATCTAATAAAATATTATTATCTAATACAGAAAAAGCTTTAGTTTTATAAATAGTAGTTCCATCCAATGAAATAATCATCATATTTAATCTAGAATTTTCAAAAGTCTTTATATATTTGGAATTATTAGGTATTAGATTTAGATATAACATCAATTCTATTCCTAAACAGATTAAAGTACTTAAAATAATAGTTAAATTACTACTTCTAAATACTGGAATACCCATAACATAAAAGACAGTATATAATAACCCTCCTAAAAGTAATAAAAGCGGTAAAAAGGCTTTAAAATCTCTTTTAATTTTAAATCTATCTATAACTAAATTGATCATACCATTTCCAAGTAAATAAAATATCCATATACATATTAAATAATAGCCATAATAATGTTTATAAGAATCAAAGTTATCTATTCCATTATAAAATCTAAAAACAAACTGATGCCAATCATTAGAAATAACCATTAAAAATAATATAATAGATACAGTAATAATAAAAATCTTTCTACTTTTATTAAGTCTACCAGAAATCATATTACTACACATATAAAAAGCTACTGGAATAAAAATTAATGGTACATAGTACAAGTACCAAAATATTCTTTGTAAATCCAAATTAACTACACTTTTATTAATTCTAACCAAAACCCAAAACACAATTAATAAACCAATCCACATTACATATTTTTTAGTTTTTTTATCATATAGTTTATAATATAGTTTTAAAACCCATAGTGTAAAAAAGACTCCATAAAGTAAAGTCATCTGATTCGCTTCCACATCTATCACCTACCAATAAGATAGCATAAATTAAATTTTAATACTAGAACAAAATAAAATACTTAAGATAACCTAAGTATTATATTTCTTTATTAATAATTTTCTTAATCGCTAAAGCTACTCCTCCAGCATCACACTTACTCGTTATAAAATCAGCTTTTACTTTTAATTCATCATACGCATCCTCTGTTGCGACATTAACTCCCTCATCAAAAAACATTGAAAGGTCATTTAAATCATTACCTATTCTAACTGTACCAGATAATTTAATTTCTAAAATATCACACAAGTTTTTAACTCCACAGCCCTTATTAATACCAGGTATTGTTATATTTAACCAATAACTATTTTCTACATAATTATCATCATATAAAGATCTAGACTTATTAATAACAACTACATCTTCTAATTTATTAATTTCATTCTCTAATGCTAATATATTATCTTTTATATCAGAAGTAACAATAAGTTGTGTAGTATAATTATCTTCACATAATTTCTTATCTAATTTAGAGAATAATCTTTGAATATTAGAACTATTAGGATCAATACTTGCATAGTCATAATCTATTCCTGTTATAACTAGTTTAGTATTCATATTTTTACATAAATCATATACCTTTTTTATACTACTATAATCAATACCATTACTAAATAAAACTTTATTACTTATAAGATCATATATAATAGAACCATTATTAGAAATAATATATCTTATTTTCTTAAACTTATCCGCAATATATCTAGTATAAGCCACACTTCTTCCACTAACTAAAACAAATTCTCCTCCAAGTTCTATATACTTATTTATAGCATCTATATTTTGAGGAGTTATCTTTCCTTTTGTTGCTAAAGTACCATCTATATCACAAAAAATTATTTTCTTCATATTATATACCTCACTTATAATATTATATACTTCTTTTCTTATTAGAAGCAATATTATTAACTACTATAAAAACTAGTGAAAAGCCAATAAGAACTAAAGAATTAATAATTACAGGTCTAATATTATTAAGATTAATAAATTCCATATTAGCTAATAATTCATTTGAATTAATATACCAATAAGATGGTAAAACATGAGCAATCTTCAATACTGATTCTGGTAAATACATAACTGGAATAAAAGCACCACATAAAAAGGCTGATCCAAGTGCTAAAACATTTACTATACCAGATATGGCTCCTTTATTATTAACTAAAGTAGAGATTAAAAGAGCTATTGTCAAAGAACAGAAAGTAAAGATAAAAGTATTAATTGAAAATAATAAACCTCGAACAGTAAGTATTTCACCCTTAAATAAACAAATACCTAAAACTATATATAAAAGCCAAACAAGAGTAGCATAAATAAAACTAGCTTTTAATATTAATCTATTATGTTTTCTATAATCTATACTACTAACAATTATTCTTCTACTAATATTCTTATCATGAAAACTTGATAAGACTGTACAAACAATAAATATAACAACAGCCATAATACTATAACTAGCAAAATTAAAGTAACGACAAACGTGAGAAATAACATCAACATTTAATTTAGAAGCTACTGAAACTTCACTTTTCTTAGCTAAACTATTATTAATAGAAATAATTAAATCACTATCTCTTAGACCACTTTTAACATAAAAGTTTTGTACTTTAATATACTTTTCTAAAATCATTTGTGCCAGTGAAGAATCATAATTATTTGCACTCTTAATATCAAGAGTTATCTCCTCCCCATTTAAAATCTTCTCACTATACTGTTCTGGTATATAAATAACATAAGAAACATCTCTGTAAAATAATGCATCATTTATTTTATCCTCATTATTATCCACTTTAATTATATTAGTATTATCATTTAAATAATCAACCAAGTTTTTAGAAAGAGCTCCCCTATCATCATCAACAACTATAATGTCTGGCTTACTATCAGTAAATGTCATATCATCATTAACAGTTGTATTTATACCACCAAATGCTATAAGCATAACAGTATATAAAATAATCATTCCCCTATATTTATATAGTACTTTCCAAAAAGTTTTAAATACTGTCATACCTTTGCCTCCTTAACTTATAATAAGATATTAAAAGCATTAAAATAGAAAATATCAATAAACTTATAATATTAAAGTAATATCTATTTAAAGTATTGTAATAATATAAAGCATAAAAACCATCCGTTATCATATTAGCTGGATTAATTAAATTCAAGATTGGAACATTTTTATCAATTATATATTTCATCGTAATTCCCATCATTCCAGATAAGAAACACCATGTCATAACAACAGATATCAAAACACCAGTCTTTGTATTTTCACTAAATTTGAAGAATGTCGCAATAAAGACCCCTAAAGATAATCCCGACAAAGATCCCACTGCAATTAAAAGTAATACTAATCCCCAATTAGAACCATAGTCTACTCCTAAAGCAAAAACAGTATAAACAAACAACAACAATACCCCAATAATCTGAACAATATAACTAGCTAAAAAACTTCCCAAAAGCATTGCCTTCTTATTAATTGGACTAATACTTATTCTCTTTCCTTCACTAGTCATATTAGCTAATCTACTATTAGTAACAGTTAAAGAAATTATTGCCCCATATAAACAAGCCATAGCTAATAAAGTATAATATTCAATCATAGTATAACTTAAATTAGTACTAGAAATATCATTAAACTTAACACTACTATTATTAATTAATTTAAAAGTATCACTATATATTTTTTGATAGTCACTGATATTTCTAAATTTCCTATTAGCCATAGCCCCATCAACTATTTCCTGATAACTACTAATCTCATCAACTACAAATCTAAGTACTGTCTCATTTACTCCAGATGAATTAACAAATATTTTAATATCATCCCCAGTAAAATATAAATAACCAACTATCTTATTATCTTCAAGTAACTTCTTAGACTTATCTAAACTACTATATTTAATATTAAATAATTGATTTTTACTATTTTTATTACCTAACTCTTTGAATGCTGATGCAAATAACTTATTATTTACAAATTCACTATTATCAACAACAGCTATATCTATAACATCTAATTTTTCTTTATTCTCTATATTAGAAAAAGCTAATTTAAAAAATGTCCCTAATAATATTGGAAAAATAAAAGTCCAAAACAATAACATTTTATTTTTTAATAAACACTTAAAAGTATATTTAAAATTATGTAAAAACATTAGTCTCTTAATTCCTTTCCAGTTAATTCAAGGAATACATCATTTAAAGTTGGTCTTTCAGAAAATATTTTACTATAAGTTATTTTCTCATCTTCTAAAAAATCAATAAGTTTTTTTAGATTATTATTACCCTTCTTATATGTAACAATAAGTGTATTATTATTTAAAATAGCTTCATCTACTGTTTTAATCTTTTTTATTTTTTCTAAAATATCTGGATCTATATTATATACTTCTACTGTTATTTTTTCTTCTATCTTAGCCAAATCTTTTAATTCTTCTAATGTTCCACTCGCTAGTATTCCACCTTTATCTAGAATTATTATTCTATCACATAGTATCTCTACTTCTTCCATATAGTGAGTTGTGTATAGGATAGTTGCTCCATTATCCCTTAGTTTTTTAATACCATCTAAGATATTATTTCTACTTTGCGGATCAACTGCTACTGTAGGTTCATCTAAAAATATTAATTTTGGTTTATGGGCAATACCACAAGCTATATTAAGTCTTCTTAAAAGTCCACCAGATAATTGTTTTGGATAGAACTTTTTAAAATCTACAAGTCCTACTAAGTTAATAGCATCTTCAACGTACTTACTTCTTAATTTTTTATTCCTAATATATAGTCCACAAAAATAATCAATATTATCATAAACTGTTAACTCTTCAAATAAAGCAATTTCTTGAAATATAACACCTATCTTACTTTTAATATCATAAGAGTCCGGAGTCATTTTCCTACCAAATATTTTAATATCACCACTCTGAAATTTTAATAGTGATAATAAACAATTAATTGTTGTTGTCTTTCCAGAACCATTTGGTCCAAGTAAACCTAAAATTTCTCCTTCATGAACTTCAAAAGATAAATTATTAACCGCTACTAAATCTTTATACTTTTTAGTTAATCCTTCTACTTTAATTACATTCTTCATATATCCTCCATTACATATCCTTACAAACATCTACCCAGCCTTTTATATTAGAAATCCTCTCTAATTCATCTACTGTTAACTTAACTCCACTATTAGAACTACCACAAGCTGGATATACATTTTCTAATTTTTTTAGTGATTTATCTAAATAAACCGCTACTCCATCATTAATACCAAATGGACAAACACCACCAGCCCCATGCCCAATTACCTCCGAAAGCATCTCTACTGGAACCATTTTAGCTTTTACAGAAAACTCTTTCTTATATTTATGATTATCAATCTTAGAAGTACCAGCCACTACAATCAATATAGGCTTATCACCTACTAAAAACGATAACGTTTTACCAACTTCTTCTTCCCTACATCCAATCGCAATTGCTGCTTCTTTTACTGTCTTAGAAGAAATAGGAAACTCCATAACTCTATCTTCAAATCCAAATTCTTTTAAATACTCTTTAGCTCTTTTTAATGACATACTACCACCTCTAACTACACATTAAGCTTTTTATAAGCCTTTACTCCAAACTTCATAAGTACAAAATATAAACAAATTACTAAAACCAATAAAATTGATAAATGAATTAACATAAGTAAATTAATATCTAAATATTTATTAAAATAAACAATCCCAAACATACTAAGTATAAAAACCACCATACCTACAAATACAGATATCATAGAACTCATACTCTGTTTTACAACCTCAGTATCATTACTAGCATTAAGTTTAGGATAAATTAAATTAACAATTAATCCAACTAATCCTGAGAATAAAATCATTAATAAACTTAGATTAAAAATTATAAACATATATAATAAACTAGGTCTAAATTTAATAAAAAATATTAGTTCACTAATTAATATAAATGGTAACTCTATAACAAAAGGATATATAATTTTAGATCTTAAAATAGTCTTTTCACTAACAGGTAAACTTTTAGTTATATTTATAGTTGTCCCTTCTAAAGATATACAAGAAGAAGTAATGGAAGTCATTGCTGTTGAAAATAAGATAATTCCATAATAAAGTAAAAATGTAGATACATTAGGATCAATATTATAACCAGACAACATACTTGTAACAGCTGAATTACCCTTAATACATAAAGCTATTGATAAGACCACTAATAGCAGTAATCCAAACGAAGTATTAAACATATAAACTGGTGAAGAAAAGTATCTATTCATCTCTTTTCTAACAAGAGCCATAGTCCTACCTCTTTTAATAAAAGTATTATGACCAGTACTTTTTCTTACTGAACTACTATTTGAATTAGCAATTATTTTAAAATAAAACTTAGATCCAATAAATATAAATAATATAAATGGTATTACATTAATTAAAATTAGTTTTATTAAATCACCAAAATTAAACTTATTAACTAAATTTATATAAAGACCAATAGGATAATATATCCTAGTAAGAAAATCATTTATACTATTTGCTTTAACCGCAATATCTTTAATAAAATTCTCTATATTAGAACTTAAGAAAAATACCCCTAAAAATATAATAGATGTAAGTACTGTCTGTATTATTTTCTTAAACCTTGATTTACTAGAAAATAATTTTACTAAGTAACCTAAAATACTAGAAATAATTATTGGTATCATTGGTACTAAAAATGTCATAATTAATGATACTATATAAAAGATTACCCCAGGTCTTTCAAAGTATATGTATATAACAAAAGCTGGTAATAAAAACATTAGATTATATATATATTGAAATAATAATAATTTAAATATCCTAACAAAAAGAATTTTACTTCTAGAAATAGGTAATGAAAATAATAAGTCATTATCCCTAGCTTCAAATAATATTCCTTGTGATTTATATATACCTTGCATAAAAGCTAAAATAGAAACAATGAAAATAAACATAGTAAGCATAATATATGTAAGATGAACTTTAGAAAGTGCACCAGCAATCATATAAGCATAAGCACCTATTGATAAGCAAACTATTATAAAAAGGACTACTGGAAAAATAATTTTTTTAAGTTTACTAGAGTTAGCCTTAGCCCCATATTTAAACATATTCATATCTTGACTTAAGACAGCTCTTAAAAGTGATAATGTCTTTTTCATTATTTATCACCCAATTCTAGGAATACTTCTTCTAGTGATTCATCACCCTTAATATCTTTCATTTTTCCCATCTTAACTATTTTACCACTCTTTATAATCGCAACCCTATCACATAATTTTTCCGCAACATCTAATATATGTGTAGAAAAGAATACTGTTTTACCATCTTTAGCCATTTGCTTCATCAACTCTTTCATATCATAAACAGCCTTTGGATCAAGTCCTACAAAGGGCTCATCCATAACCAAAACCTTAGGATTATGAGAAAGTGCCGCTATTAAAGCAACCTTTTGCTTCATACCATGAGAAAAACTAGAAATGTCATCTCCCAATTTATTTTCTATCTCAAACATTTCAGCATACTTATTAACATTTTCTTCTCTATCTGAAGAACTAACATCATACATATCACATATAAAATTAATAAAATCAATAGCTTTCATATTTTCATAAAGATCTGGATTATCAGGAACATATGATATATCTAGTTTACACTCAATTGGCTTTTCTTTAATAGATTTATGATTAATTAATATATCTCCCTCTTCAAAATCAAGTATCCCAACTAAAGACTTAATCATTGTTGTTTTACCTGCCCCATTATGCCCAATAAAAGCAAATATTTCACCATCATTAACAGTAAAGCTAACATCATTTAATGCTTTTTTTTCACCATTATAAGTCTTACTAACATTTTTAATCTCTATCATTTTTATATCTCCTTTTAAAATAATTTTATCTCTTATTAGAAAAACACAAAGAAAAAGTTCCTAAAAACATAAATATAAATCCTTGTAAAACTCTTCCACCATTAAAGTAAATAAAAGAAATAACATACAATAAGCAAGATATCAAATTAAATAATATTGAATACATATTTTTCATATTATCCCCATAATATTATATTCAAATTACTAACATAAATATATTACTTCTTCATACTATCTTCATATAACATTAAAGCCTTGAATTCAATTGATAATAATTCTCTAATTTCTTCTTCATTTAACTTAACTGCATTATTCGCAACTAATGTCGCAATACCATGAGAAAATATCCACATAACAGTATGAAAACTCTTAATATCTTTCTCATCTAAAGTAGTATTATTCTTAATAATTTGAAACACTTCATCAAAGCCTTCATCTTTACTTACAAATTCTTCCGGTAAATACTTAGATTCACTCATAAATAAAATTTGAAATAGTTTATTTTCACACTTCGCAAACTTAATATAATTAATACCAATCTGTTTATATTTAGGTACATCATCAATCATATTTTCTATTAAGAATTTATAAAAATATTTTTCTATTTTTTTATATAACTCTGAATTTAATTCATCAACATTCCTAAATTGATAATAAATAGGTCTTATTGAACAATTCATTCTTCTAGCAATTTCTCTATTACTTACCCCTTCTAACCCATTCTCTCTAGCAATATCAAAAGCCACATTTAAAATCATATCTTTAGTAATTTTAGTAACTGTCGGTATATATATCACCACTCTTCTTAAAATATTGTATCACATGATACAATATTTGTATAGATAAAAACAAAAAAAGCTCAAGACGAATAATCATCATCTTAAGAAACACAAAAAAAGATCTGTTATTACTTCAGATCCTTTTCTAATGCTTTTACTATTGTATTTATATTCTTCTTAAATATAATTATATCTATTATACTAGATATTGAATAAATAACAATCATTATACCTAAAGAAGCGGTTAAAGCTATAGTACCAATCTGTGGATTAATTATAATTATCAAACCACAAACAATAGATATAATTGAACAAATAAATATAGATAACCAACTATCATATCCACAAGACTTAAGAAGTACAGATATTTTTAAATCCATAGTTGATTTTACAATCATTACAATACCAGCAACTATAGGAAATAATGTCTTCATAAATTCTGGTCTTAATAATAAAACAATTCCAAGTAATAACTCAACAATTCCTAAAGTTAAGAAATTAAATACTAATAAACTGTTTTCTTTTTCAATTATAAAGTATACACCATTTACAATTAAAGCAATTGCTAAAACATAATTAATTGTCTCAAAAGGCACCTCAGGAAACACCATAAATATAAATCCTATTATTAACATTAATATAGATATTATAATTGATGAATATAAAAATTTATTTAATCTACTAAGCATAACTATCCTCCTCATATCAAACATTATATCATTAATATAATTAAAAGTTAATGACACTTTATTAATTCTGTCGGTTAATTATATTATAAACAAAAAAGAGATAAATATTTATCCCTAATTAGATTTTTTTCTTTTAATATATACTAAGCAACCAAGTATTCCCACTAAAGCAACAACTCCAATACAAGCATATAACATTATTTTATCACTTGTATCTGGATTTATGACTTGATCACCATTAGCTATCTCAGTCAATATATATGTACTAAAATGATCTGTTTCAAATGTTGCAAAACCATTCTCAATTACAACATTATGCTCTTCCTTTTCATCATTTGAATTAATATAATAAACAATTAATTCCTTGCCTTCATATTCTTCTGGAACTGGTATTCTAACTAAAAATTTATCTTCAAGTTTTTCAATAAATGCTCCCTTACCATCAGAATACAACTTAATATCAAAAGCCTTATAATTATCAGTTCCTAATATAGCTTTAATTTTATCACTAACAATAGGACTAACTATTAATGAAGTATCTAAAGGAACTAATGAACTGTCTGATGTAATTTTAATATTTGTATCAATATCAAGTCCTAAATATGTTGGTACAACTAATTGTTCCTCAGTACCTTTCATAATATAGAATTTATAAGTTTTTCCCTTAACAGTAATATTATAATAATTACCATCAGTATCATTAATATCAACCATTGTATCAAGAGCATCTGAATCTAAATCAGCAAGTGATGATAAAAGTCCACCATACTCTACTTTAACTTCATCATTACCTAAATACTCATTAATTCTTTCTTGAGCAGCCCTAATATAATCTTCTTTTGTATCTTCTGTATCTTGAGGAATATATATTACTCTTCTAAAATATAAACCCTGTGTCTTATAACCATAAACAGCACCATTATAATATACAGTCATTGGACCAAATGCATTCTCATACATTAAATCAGTACTTTGTATTCCAGCTCTAACATCAAGATCAAAAGATATATTTCCACCATCAGATAATTTTATAAGATCAGATGAATATTTTATAGCCCTACCAGAAGCTCCATAGTTCCATAATTCTGATTTACTACTGGTCATATAATAATTTATTAAACCCATATCAGTAACTTGATAATATTGATCTTGCGTTGTACCCATATCATCAAAATTCTTCATTTTAGACATAAATGATGTAACATAATTACTCTTTTCAGGCTCAACATATTTTACGACAACATCATATTCTTTATTAAATTTATTACTCTCTTCACCATTACGTTCAATATGAAGTTTGCAATTTAAAAGATCGCCACCAGGACAATATGAATATGTAATATAACCATCTTCATCTAGAAGCTTCCTAGCAGCAGCAGTTAAATATGCCTCTGCCGCAGCACTATCAGTCGGTTTAACTGACTTTACTACAAAATTCTTGCCATCAGGTACTATTCTCTTATATAGATTTTCCTCCTCAGCCGAACTAAGTGCACTAACACTCAACACCCCAAAAAACAAAAAAATAACAACTGAAACTGAAAACAAACTCAACTTCTTCATGATATCAATCCTCCTAGTATAAAGATATCATATTTTTTACTTTTTGAACAGTATAAATTTAAAGTACTATTTACTCTCTATTGAATTTAAAATATTCATCTTAAAATTTTCACACTCATCTAAAATAGTATTATCATCAATTTCATAACTAAATAAATATATCTTTTTATCCTTTACAGTAGAATAAAAATATCTTGTACTAGATGAAGTCTTATAGAAAAACCAAGTCCACTCTATATTGTTAATATTAGACTTATTTCCACTAACAGATGAATCTATTTTATATGTTTTACTATAGTATTTAATCATCTTAGAAATTAAATGATTAGAATCAGAATATCCTAAAACAGAACCAAATTTAAGTCTACAACTACCAAATATATCATTTTCAGCATAGTATTTATAATAATAACTATAAGTTGATGACTCATCAATAAAACTATCAGGAACTGATATTGAAAATTCATCTTTTATTTTTATCTTTGAATCATAAGATATAAATCCACGATACTCTTCATTTTCATGACTTTTATTTTTATCATTATCCTTATCTTTATTAAATATCTTATTCAAATTTTCTTTTAAATTAAAATTAGGACCACCAACTGCAAATAAAATACCAAAAATACATATTATTCCTATTAAGATTATAGAAAATACTCCTCTTAAACTAGTTCCCCCATTCAAACTACATACATCTCTTAATTGTCCATAATGCAAATTAGTATTTTTTAATTTAATCTTATTAACTTTTCTTCTAGCAAAACTAATATAAATTTTATTAATAGTAAAACCAATAATAATAGCTAAAACAAGATAAGTAATTAAAATTATAACAAGACTTTTTACAAAAAACATTTCAGTTATGAGTATTATAAATATAATTAAAGAATAACCATACATTTTCCTGTAAAGCATATAAAACATCGTAAAAAGAAAACCAAAAATATTAAATGAAGAGGAAACTAACTTATCATAATTTTTACCAACATAAACACTTAATAACTCCCCATCTAAAGCAGAATCATTATCATCAATAAAATCATCATTATAACTATCAATATTTTTATGACTATCATCATATTCATCATTATTAATATTAGAATTACTATCATCATCATGATCAAAATAATCATCATTATAGTCATCATCATCATCATTATTATAATAGAAATCATCGTCATAATTATTGCTGCTATCATCATCATAATAATCACTATCGTAATTATCACTTATATCGTTATTGTTTATTTTATCATTTATATTACCAACTAATTGTATTTCTTTATCTAAAGGTTCACTAACAAAGTTTTCTGATTGAGAAGAATCATTTTCAATATCACTTAAAATCTTACTCTTTAAACTATGAAATGAATTAGCATTATCCTTTGAATTATTACCTGAAGACTTTCTAGACTTGTTCATGTAAACCTCCTATCATTCAAAAAAATAATACCATTAATTTCATTAAATAGCAATATCAATACAAAACTAAAGTCTATTAAAATTAATAAATTTACTTAGCCACTCTTCAAATTCATAAACATCTTGGTATTTACTTATATCACTATCTGAATTAGCATCTAAATAACCCATTACTTTATTTTTATTAACTATTATAATAGATGGAGCATATTTTACTTCCTTATATAAATTTGTTTCCTTAAATTCTTCAAATGGTATTGATAAAAAATCAATCTTATATTTATCCATGAATTTTTTAAAAATCTCATCACAAGGAATTGATAAAGCACAATAGTTATTATAAGTAAATAAAACATATTTATCATTATTTAACTTAGATAATTGATCACTATCAATATCTATAAAGTCCCCATTATTATAGTACTTATTACTTAAATATATTTTTTCATTATGTTTAAAACTTAAAAAAACTACAATCAATATAAGTACAAATAAAATTATAATTATAGGAAAAAATATCTTACGTTTCATTAATTAGCCTCTACTAAATTATAAAAATCTATATCATGATAATTTACTTTCCAAAAATCATAAACTACTTTATCATTGACTTTTCTCTTTATTGGGATATTATTCTTACCATTATAATACCAATATCCACCAACGTTATATATTTTATTACCATCCCATCCAAGTGCTACTAGAAGTTTTTTAGTCATTCCTGCATAACCTCCACCACCACATATCAAAAAGATATTTTTATCTTTAGGAAAATAATATTCCAAAAATTTAATTGACTCTTCATAATTAGCTTTATAAGTACCATCATCATTTTGTGTAAATAAAGTTTTTCCAGTATAACTATCCCCAACTGCTTCTGGTAGGCCACTAACATTTACTAATAATGGATAAGGAACAATTTCAAATCCATCAATTATTCCTGAAAGATAAGAGTCTCCTCCTATAGCTTCATAGTTACCAGGATCCTTAAGCATTCTCATATCACGATATACAGAATCACTTCTGTTTAAATATTGATCAATAGTCTCTTCATTAATATTTTTATCTATACCAAGTTCTCCTCTTTGACCACCAGTAACCTCCGGCTTTGGTAAAGAAACCAATTTATCACCTTTTAAATTAAAAATTAAAAAACTACCAAAACCTCCTATAAATAAACTTATCACAATAATTATTATTAATTTAATATTATTCTTCATACAAATTCCTCCATAAATACAAATTAACAAAATAATTAACTAAAGTCTATAAAGTATCAGTTGAAAAAACTCAACAATCAGTTGAGTCATATATATTATATTCCTTATTACTCTTCATCACTGAATAGTAATTGCTTTACTTTATGGTTATTTATAAACAATACTAGTTAATTATACCTACTTCTACAGTTATAAACTCCCATAGCATTATCAAGTTTCTTTGTCAAAATAATGATTATGAAAGTAATTGATAAAAAGGAATAGTAACTATTACTTTTGCATATTCATACCCAAATTGAATTAATTGATTTACATATCTAAATAGAATTGAGCTTGTATTAATAAACAAAATGGATACGCTATTATATCCATTTTGCTTAAATTATTTATATACAAAAATGTTACAACTGTATTTTAATAATAGAATCTTTCACCTTCAGTATTACCATAATATACTCAATATATATCCTCAATTGAATCACTTATTTCTCGTGTTGATAAACCTTTTCCATAAAGGTTTATTACTTTTTCTTCTATTCCAGAAATATCTCTTTTATTTTTTAGGTACTATCTGTGGTTCAAATTCTGCATTTCTATCTCTTGGTACAGAAAGTTCAAATTCTCCGAATTTACTTTTTACATTCTTCGTTGAATAGCCATTTCTATAATTTGTTTTTTCTATTTTATTATTACTTTTTTCATATCCCATAGATGAATTAAATTCTGTATTCATCATTGTTTGTATTGTGTCTTTAAACATGTCTTTTAAGGCATCAGCAATATCGTTTGCATTTTTTATATCATAATTTTCTAATAAATATTTTACTACTTCTTTATTTTTATTTTCTTTCATTTAAAAATCCTTCCTTGGTTCTATATATTTCTATATTACCATAGAAAGGATTTTAACTTTACACAAAATTATTTACAGACTCATTACTATGGATTTAATGATGATTTCTTTGTTGTTTCAGATGCTAAACCTATAGCGGATTCTAATATATATCTTAGAAGAACTAAACTAGCTAATCTTGCTGGTTTAAAAGTTATTAGGATCCATGACTTTAGACATTCATGTGCATCACACCTTATTAACAATGGTGCTAATGTTACATTAGTTGCCAAATATTTAGGACATACAAAAATCGAGGAAACACTAAATACATATTCACATATGTTTAGCACTGCCCTCGACTCTGTTGTTTCTGTTATAGATAGCTTAGAAGATGACTAAGCTATTTTTTTATTAAATTAACTAATGCATTGTATATATCTTCAAAAGTGTTTTTCACTTCATCAGATACTTCAATCTTTTTATTACGCATTAATAATTCTTGTATAGATTTATTATACATATTTTTTGAAAAATTCTTACTATCTGGGAAACATTCTTTCTGTATTTTTAATCTATCGCTTGCACTCAAAATGGTTTCCATATTTTTGTTAGTCCATTTTGAATTAATATCTTTTAAAGTTATAATTCTATCATTTACAATAAATCCAAACTTCTCCTCATATCTTTTTTTGCTTGATTTTGCTGCTTCATCTGAATCAAGTAAAACACCAAATTCTTTTCCCCATCCACTATATAGTGATATTAGACTATCAGCATTTGAACAGCTCATACCAGGTAATAAAATAAGGTCTTTTTTTTCTAATAAAACTTTAAAAAAATAGTTTAGTGTATAATAGTCATTTTTACCTTCAAGTATTATAGCATTATCACACATATCTAACTCATTAGGTACATATTCTAAAACATCCAATATTGGTTGGAAGTAGCTAACTTTTTGTGGGAACAAATTTACAAACTCTCTATATCTATAAATATTTATATTTGTATCTTGCACAACAAAATCTTCGTCTTCACCATTATATGCATCATTTGTTACAATATATGCTCCTTCAAGCCATGCTGGATTTATTAAATGTTGACTATGCGTTGTATATATAATTGTACACTTATCACTTATTTTCTCAAGGCTTTCAATTAGTTGCTTTTGGGCTTTCTGAGAAAGATTGGCAGCTGGTTCATCAAACAAGAATATTATATGTTTATCTTCATTTTTTCTTTTTCCTCTAAATTGAGTTAATAATAGAAATACAAAAAACCATCTAAAACCCAGAGATCTGTCACTTAGATGAAAGAATCCATCTTCTCCTTCTATTTTAAATTCAATAAAAATTCCTTTCTCATCTTTGTCAACATCAACCGCAATACCTTTAGCTTTATTTGTCAATACTGTTGACCACGTTTTCAAAATTTCTGATGAAAGAACTCTTCCTATTCTTAAACACACCTGCTTAACATGATCTTTATCAGTTGGATTTGCTGAATTTATTCGATCTACCAAATGCTCTTTAATATTTAATTGCTCATTTAATGAATCTAATATATCCTGTACAACCAAACTATAAAATTTACTCTTATAATCTTGATCATTTATTGGATCTAAATATATTTTATCAGGCAAATCAAACAACGCAGTTGGAAAATATAAAATTTTAGGCATTTTAGTTTTTATAAATTCTACTGTCTTTTTCCATTCCTCTTCTCCTAAATCTGCCATCTTTTTTGTTCTACTTTTTTGTGGTTTTCCTCTTAATGGCATATTCCATTTGTATGAAGTGTTTTCATAATTAGAATTCTTATAATTATAAATCTGTTCTGTTGTTATAACATCTATTTCTTCTAAAAGTTCAAAATCAAATTGTTTTAACAAGTACTCTTTTAATTCTTTTTTATCATTTTCATTTAATAATAAAGTAAAAGCAATCTTTATTGAACCATTAAAGTTTATTTTATCCTTTATTGGAATTATTTTTTCTTTTGATGGTAATATTGCATTACTTATTAATGATAAATTCTTTTCTTCATTATATTCAAATGAATTAATTGCTTCCAGTATTGTTGTTTTACCACTCTCATTAATTCCTACTAATGTAAAAACATTATTAAATGGAGCATTATCTAAGTTTAATTCAATATGTTCTATTCCTTTAAAATTTTGAGCTTCAATTTTAATCAATTTCATTTTACTACCTCCAAAACTAATCCCCTAATACTTCTAAATATCTATCTAACATTTCATTTTCTGCTTCTGTCACTAATTTAATAAAATCAGTGTAATCACCTGTTATATGTGCCTTATCAAGTGCTTCATAATATTTTAATCTATTATCTTTTTTTATAATAACTGGTACATATCCACTTCTCATTAAATCCATGTTCATTATTAATCTAGATGTTCTACCATTTCCATCAATAAATGGATGGATTTTAACTAACTCTCCATGTAACAAAGATGCTCTTACTATTGGATGATATTTATCCCAATCATCATAGTTTATCATTAACTTCTCCATTAATTCTGGAACTTTTATGTATTCTGGTGGCCTGTGCTTTGCCCCACTTATAATAACATTATGATTTCTATATCTTCCAGCATTATCATCATCTATACCTTTTAAAATTAACTGATGTAATCCTTTAATGTTCCATTCAGATATTTCACTTTTTGTGCCAATTAATTCTTCTAGATATTCAATAGCATTTTCATGATTAATAGCTTCTAAGTGTTCTTTTACAGACTTACCACCAATAGTAATTCCTTCCAACACTACTTTAGTTTCTTTTAATGTTAAAGTATTACCTTCAATACCATTACTGTTATATGTCCATTCTAGATTAATTGCATTTTGTAATGACTCAGTGGCTTCTTTTGATAATGGCCTCTTACTATTTAGCTTAGCAAGTTTTTCATCAACTTCTTTAAAATAATCTTCTGGTAGATCAATTTTAAATTCAATTTCATCTTTTACCCTTTTATCGATTGGTTTATTAGTATCATCTGGAATATTCCATGTTGTACCTATTTTTTCAGCACCTTCAATTCTTCCATCTTGAATAAGTTGTCTTATCCTTCTTTCACTAATATTCCATTTTTCACTTGCTTCTTTTATTGTCATAAATTTCATTTTTACACCTCCAAATTGTATTCTTTAATAATTTTATCAAATACTTCTTTACCATACTTATTTAATAAATAACCTAAGCATATAGTTTTATAAGCGTTTAATCGATCATATAACACATTACTATCAATGCTCTCTATATTCACTTTAGTACTATTATTAGCTACACACAAAGTATCCTCATATACTTCTGTTTCTAATATTAAATGTTCTCTAACACTTTTTATTACTTTTTCCATGCCTTCTCTTGTTGGATTTTTCTTTTGCTCTGTTAGATCTTTAATATCTTTAGCAATATCACTAATATCTTTCACATCTTTAATATGCATAGTTCTCACCTCTATATATAGATTATACCGTTTCCGGAATAATATGTCAATATATTTTATACCATTTGTGGAATAATACTATATTTTATAGTCATACGCATATTTTATATTTTGTCCGTAACATTGTTAAAAATAAAAATCCATTGAAGATTTTTGCCACTTTTGGCACTTTTCTTCAATGAACTATTCTTAAAACTAGATTTTTTTGTACCTAAATTGTACCTAAAATTATTTTAGCAATATCGATACCTCGCAAACCCTTATAAAATGGGCATAAAAAATGAGAGCACGGTTAAATGCTCTCTTCAGGGGGTTCGGTTGAATATACTCCCACACATAATCGTGAGAGATATCGGCGTGATTAACATCACGCACCTTAATCATAAATTATATTTTAAAAATTGTCAATTGTTTAAGAAAAATATCTAAAATTTTAATTAATTTGACACTAATATATACATTACAAACTAAATATAAAATTCATAAATCTTATATAATAAATGAGGTTCTAAATGAACAATAAACTTCTCCATATCTTGATCAATATACCAAAATGGAATTTCAACTCTTGTAAAGTGTAACTTTTTTGCGTACCTAACAGCCTCCTTATATAGCTTAGTACCAATTCCTTTTCTACGATATTCCTCAAACACATACAAGAATTGAATAGTAAAATAATCATGATCCAAATAAGAACCATTAGTATCAGCAGACTCTATTTTGGTGATTATAAAACCAGCTATTTTGCCATTTATATCATATACAAAACAATTATTAGAAATGGTTCTATCACATAAAGATGCAAATTCCAACCTGCCAAGACCGCCAAGGCTTAAAAATATATCACGTCGTAACTTAAACCGTTCTCTTTGAACCCCTCTCATCGCCCTAATAACAACTTCATAGTCTTCTACCCTAGACCTTCTTATCTCTTCCCTATAAGGTCTCTTTTTTATAGATATTATAGGTACCATAGCTTCTTCTTTTGATAAGCCATTACCACTAATATCACTAATAAAACCAATATCACTAACTGATACAATTAAATAATCACCAAAAAATTTACTATCTTCCTTAAAAAGTTTTCTCTCAACTGCAACTTTCTTTGGCAAAACTAAAAAAGAATTACCAAATTCATTTACTAGTCTCATTTTAAATTCTTTAAAAAGACTATCTTCCATTTTAACAAAACATGAATTATTATTTATATATTTAATATCATCAATCAACCCAAATATATCAGAATAATCAGCTAAATTAATATGCTTTTTTACTACACTACCAAAATTACTAACAATAAAAATCAAACTATCTTGAATAGAATCAGCCAGGCTAGAAATAGAATCATTTATCCTTTCCAATTTATTTTTTAAAGTTGCCAAATTCAAACCATTAGCTTCAACCAAATCTTCAAAAGAAGCATATATCACTTTTTTATTAGAACCACTTGATAAATTTATAATACGCTGATAAGCTTCATCACTTGACTTATAAGCCCCAAGCCCATAAGGAAAAATGCCATAGGCATTATAATCAGTATTTATATTAACATTTTCAACTAACTTACTAGGAAATTCCCTATAAACTTTTTTTACATCTATATCAAAAAAATGAGGAGCTACAGTTGTTATATAAGCCAAGTTTTTAACAAGAATACTATCAATACTCAAATTATCTAAATGAGAAGTACTTAAACCATCATAATTTAAAATTATAATATTTTTATATTCTTCTTCTTTTAATAATTGTTCTATCTTTCTCAAACATGAATAATTAGGCTTCATACCAAAATATCTTTCAAATGCTGAATAGACATTAGCAATACTCTTAACATTACTTGGATATATAATCATATAGCTCAACTCCTTCTCTTTAACCTTGGGTAATAGACTCAATAAGTTTTACTTTCAAAGGATCATCATCAAAATCTTTATTTAATAAATACTCTTTAGAATCTTTTTTAGCTTGTAACAAGATTTTATAATCAGATCGTATATCTGCAATTTTAAAATTCATATCCCCACTTTGCCTAGTTCCAAAAAGATCACCATGACCTCTTAATTTAAAATCTTCTTCACTAATTATAAAACCATCATCTACTTTTTCCATTATTTTTAGTCTCTCTGTATCACTATCACTAATTAAAATACATTTAGACTTATCACTACCTCTACCAACACGACCTCTTAATTGATGAAGTGTAGAAAGACCAAACCTATCTGCATCAAATATAACCATTGTAGTAGCATTAGCTACATCAACACCAACTTCCACAACAGTAGTAGAAATAAGAATTTGAATTTCATTATTTTTAAATTGTTCCATAATTATATCTTTAGCCCCACTTGCCATCTTCCCATGAACGATATCAATTCTGTAATATTCACCAAAAGCCAATTTCATTTGATCCCTTAGTTTACAAACAGTTGCTAAATCAGAATTCTCACTTTCTTCAATTAACGGAGCAATTACATATATTTGATGTTTTTTCTTTAGTTCAGCCAACATCTCTTGCAATACATCTTTAATTTCACTATTCTTTTTAACAATAGTATCAACCTTTTGTCTGCCCTTAGGACGTTCTTTAATATTAGAAACATCCATATCACCAAAGATTGTAAGTGCATAAGTTCTTGGTATTGGAGTAGCACTCATATATAAAACATCCGGCTTTTTACCCTTATTCTGCAAATTAGCTCTCTGATGTACTCCAAAACGGTGCTGTTCATCAGTAATTACTAAACCTAAATTACTATAACTAACTTCATCTTGAATAAGAGCATGTGTACCAATTACCATAGAAATAGTACCATCATTTAAACCAGAATATATCCTAGCTTTATCTTTTTTAGAAGTAGATCCGGTTAATAATTCTATATTTATATTCATACCCTTAGTAATATTCAACAAATTGTTATAATGTTGACAAGCCAAAATTTCTGTTGGTGCCATTAAAGCACTCTGATGCCCACTAAAACTATTAGCGATCATCGCAATAAATGCCACTATTGTCTTACCACTACCAACATCACCCTGTAATAGCCTATTCATTCTACTAGGCATTTCCATATCCATAATAATCTCATCAATTGCCCTATTCTGATCAGCTGTTAATTCAAAAGGCAATCCTTTTATAAAATTATTAATTTTTTCTCTATCAATAACCCTACTTAAACCATTATTCTTTTTCCTATTTTGTAATCGTAAATAATTAATTTTAAACATAAATACAAATAATTCTTCATATTTTAATCTAATTTTTACCTCTTTTAATTTTTCTAAAGTTGAAGGATTATGAATGATATTTAAAGCTGTCTTTTTATTTAAAAAATTATACTTTTCAATATACATACTAGGTATAAAATCACTAATATCCCTACCACATACAAGTAATGCCATATTTATAAAAGTAGATAAATTTTTATTAGTAAGTCCACTAGTACAATGATATATTGGCTCTATCTTTGTCTTTCCCATTAAAAGACCAGTTTTAATATCAGATGCCGTAATAACATTCTTAGTCTTATCAAATTTACCTATAACAATAACACTAGTACCTACAGTCAATTGACTCTTTAAAAAAGCTCTATTAAATATAGACACTCCAACTACCCCAAAAAAACTAACAAGTCTAAAATTCATTTTATTAAGTCCTGCTTTAAAACGCATTAAAATAGGCATACTTTCAATTTTACCATCAACTACAACTCTATCCCCATCTAAAGCAGTAGTCAAATTTGTTTGCTGTAAAATATCATATCTAAAAGGATAATGTGTAACTAAATCATCAACCGTATAAATATTTAATTTATTTAGTAAAGAAATGGCTTTAGGACCAACACCTTTTATATCTTTTAAATCCATCATAATACCACTTCCTTCTTGGCATATTATATCATAAATTTACTTCTTTTTTGACAAATAATTTATATTTAATACACTAATTTTACATAAAATTACTGAATATTAAATTTTTGTATTTTTTTATATTTTTTTGTTGACAAAAATAGAACTTTAGGTTAGTATAATAACTACCAATTCGGAATTAGGCGAATTGGTCGCTAGTATCACACTAGCCAACCCCTTTTTATTCTTTTTAGAGGCTGTCCTCAGGGGGAACAGCCTCTTAGATTAAAAACTAAAAAGACGTTTGCCGACGTCTTTTTTTGTGTATTTTTATTTATATTATTTATTATCACTCAAACTCTTATAATATTCATATCTATCAATAGCATTATTTTTATTTTGTTCCAACAAACTAGTACTATTTTTAGTAATCTTAGTAAGTGATTTATAGCGATCTTCTCCCAAAATAAATTCATCATATTTAGAAAAATCAGCTTTACTATCAATAATAAATTCTCCATTATCAGGATTGTAGTGGAATAAAGGATAATATCCAGACTCGACTGCAGCCCTTTCTTCTTTTAGTGAGTTTAATCCTTTAATAATACCATGTGCAATACAAGGAGCATAAGCAATAACTATTGATGGTCCATCATAATTAGCAGCTTCTCTTAAAACTTTTATAGCTTGATTAGGATTAGCTCCAAGTGAAATAGTACCAACATAAACATGAGAATAACTAAGTGCAATTCTTGCTAGATCTTTTTTAGCATTTCTTTTTCCTGCTGATGAGAATTTAGCAATAGCTCCTATTCTAGTAGACTTAGAAGTTTGCCCACCTGTATTTGAATAAACCTCTGTATCTAAAACTAAAATATTAGTATTTTCTCTAGTAGATAAAACATGATCCACTCCACCAAAACCAATATCATATGCCCAACCATCGCCGCCTATCATCCAGACAGATTTTGGACTAATAAATTTCTTTAATGATAATAACTCTGTAATTTTTGTAGAATCAATAATTTTAAGTAAGTCATTAGCAGTATCTTCACTAATGTTATTGACATAATTCAAATAAATATTTCTTTCACTTTTCTTAACTAAATCTATATTGCTTTTAATAAGGGAAATAATTCTCTCCTTCATAGTAAGATCAGCAATCTTCATACCATAACCAAATTCTGCGTTATCTTCAAATAAAGAATTTTGCCATGGAATAGAATATGGCATAGAAGGAACAGAAGCTCCATATATAGAAGAACAGCCAGTAGCATTAGCAATAACCATATTATCTCCAAATAGCTGAGTTAAAAGTTTTAAATAGGCTGTTTCTCCACACCCAGCGCAAGCCCCAGGAAATTCAAATTTAGGATATCTAAATTGACTACCCTTAACTGTTGATATTGGCATAACCCTCTTTTCAGATACCTCATTAAATAAATATTTATAGGAATCATCTAATTTTTCCTTTAATAGCTCTTCTTTAGCCTTCATTATCAATGCTTTAGCACCTTTTTTACCAGGACAAGCATCAACACAAAGACCACAACCAGTACAATCAGGTATACTAACACCTATAGTATATTTTAAATTTTGATCTTTAATATTTGAAGGAATAAGCTTACCATTCAAAGAACTAACAGCATCTAACTGTTCTTTTTCATCTAATAAAAATGGTCTAATAACTGCATGTGGGCAAACTAGGGAACATAAATTACAAGAAATACAATTTTCAGCTATATAACATGGAGCAGTTGAAGAAACATCTCTTTTATCAAGCTTACTAGTACCAGCCTCAAAACTACCATCAACCATATTCAAAAAACTGCTTACAGGTAAATTGTCACCCTCCATACTATCAATAATTTCAAACATACTCTTGGCTGCTGTAGGATACTCTTCAAAATTAGCATTAGGAATCTTAACAGGAACTAAACTATCCAAACTATCTTCAATAGCCTTAATATTTTTAGAGACTATATCTCCACTTTTATTTCCAAATTTAATCGCTAAATTTTCTTTTACTTTTCCAAGCGCAAAGTCAAAATTAATTACTTTTCCTATCTTAAATATTAATACTTCCATAACAGCACTAATCTTATTGCCAAGTCCATTATTAGAGGCAATACCATTAGCATCAATTATAAACATTTTAATATTTCTATTTCTTAATATCTTCTTATCATGATTAGTAAGCATCGCAATAACCTGATCAGGATTTTTATTAGTATTTAAAACAAATACACCCTTATCTTTTATTTTATCTAGAATTCTAAGTCTCTTTAAATAAGAATCTTTAGTACAAACAACAAGAGAAGGTTTTTCTATATAATATGGGGAAGTAATTGGTCCTTTTCCAAATCGCATATGAGAAATAGTAACCCCTCCAGATTTTTTAGAATCATATTGAAAATATCCTTGAACATAGGCATTTGAATAACTACCAGTAATTTTTAATAAATCTTTAGAAGCACTAACCATACCATCACTACCAAATCCATATACCAAAAACTCAACATTATCATTTGGTAAACGAAAACCACTATCATACTTTATAGATAAATTAGTAACATCATCAACTATACCAACCGTAAAATTATTATGAACATCTCTAGTATCTAAAAAATCATATACACCCTTAATCATAGCCGGAGTAGTATTCTTATTAGAAAGACCATATCTACCACCATAAACACTAACTCTAGCATCTATATCCTTTATCGTTTTAACAACATCAAGATATAATGGTTCACCACTACTACCAGCCTCTTTAGTCTTATCTAAAACAGCAATCTTCTTTACTGATTTTGGTAAAACTTTTAAAAAGTGCTTTGCACTAAATGGTCTATATAAATGAACCTCTAACAAGCCAACATTTTCATGTTTTTCTGAAGTTAAATAATCAACCACCTCACGAACGGTTTCACAAACAGAACCCATAGCTATAATAACCTTATTAGCATTTTTACTACCATAGTAATTAAAAGGTTGATAATTATTACCCGTAATTTTATTAATTTCATTCATATATGAAGCAACTATATCAGGTAATTGATTATAGTATTCATTTCTAACTTCAGTAGCTTGAAAATAAATATCTTCATTCTGTGCAGTACCTCTAATAACAGGGTTAATATTATTAAGAGCTCTATTCCTAAATTCATTTAAACTCTTTTCATCAATTAATTCTTTTAATTTATTAGTATCAATAACATCAATTTTTTGAAGCTCGTGACTAGTTCTAAATCCATCAAAAAAGTTAATGAATGGTACTCTTCCTTTAATTGTTGTTAAATGAGCAACGCCTGTTAAATCCATAACCTGCTGTACAGATGAAGATGCCAAAATAGCAAAACCTGTTGTTCTAGTTGCATATATATCTTGATGATCTCCAAATATTGATAAAGCATGTGTAGCTAGAGATCTTGCGGCTACATTTATAACACAAGGTAAAAGCTCACCTGCTATTCTATACATATTAGGAATCATTAAAAGCAAACCTTGACTAGCTGTATAAGTAGTAGCTAAACATCCAGATTGCAAAGAACCATGAACCATTCCAATAGCCCCAGCTTCAGACTCCATTTCAACAATTTTAACTGGCTGGTTAAAAAAATTAAGTTTTCCCTCATTACTCCATTTATCAGTAAGCTCCGCCATTGGTGAAGCAGGCGTAATAGGATATATACCCGATATTTCGGTAAAATTATAAGAAACATAACTACACGCTTCATTTCCATCCATTATTCTTTTCAAATGAATCATCCTCCATTAACTATTATACACTAAGTATATTTTACAACACTTTATATTATTTTAACAAGTACCAGTAAAAAGCAAATTAAATTAAAAAAGTTCCAATTGGAACAAAAAAATTATTAACTCTAATATGAAACAAATACTAGCTCCTTTCTCATTTAAAAGGAGCTCTTCCTTCATATGCTATTACAGAATCAACAGTAATTAATCATCAGTAGTATCTTCAAAATAATCATCCATAGAACCATAATCAACTTCATTTGCATGAGTCCAGCAAGAAGCAAATTGAAATTTATTGTCAAAAAGTCCAAGAACAATATTTATTAATATTGGAACAAGGAAAAGCATAAGAAAGGCTATTAACCAATTCTTAATTGATTGTTTATTCTTTTTACCATCAGGACTAAATACAAGCTTTACTAAATGATAAGTTAAGCCTAATAAAGCAACAATCGGACCAATAATGTAAACAACGTTTAAAAACCTTCTTACTATTACCAAAATATGTGCAAGTCCAGCATCCCCACAAATTTCTACCAATTGACCAGCTGTCATCAAAACACCTCCCTAAATTATTTTACAACCCAAAATGTTGACATATCTCTAAGACCATTAGTACCACCTGCTACAGGCGTATTAATAATTTTATTATTTATAACAAGTTCAGAAGAAGAACCACCATCAAGATTAGCAGCATTATAAGCACCATAATTTTCCATTATCTCTGTTAAATCAACCATATCAGCACCAATACTCGAAGGAATTCGTCCATTAATAACCAACATTAAAACTATACCATCTTTTCTTTGACCAATAGCAGTTCTAGGTGCAATACCCCAACCACCATTTCCTTTTATAAATGAACTTTTACCATTAACAATTAAATAAGGTCCAAACTCAATAGCATCACGATAACCAACTTTTAGAGCCTCTTCTTTGCTCATTCTTCCTAAAACTAATTTATTATCATATGTGAAGCCAATAAAGCCACCACCCATTCTAGCATCTTCATAATCACTAACTACTTTACCATCCTGAATTACTGTTCCATGAGGTAAAGCCCCATTAGAATTCCAATCCGGATCATAAAAGCCACCTGCATTCATAGCTATTATAGCATTTTCTCTTTTAGAAACAGTTAAAATTGATTCACCTCTTGTACGTAAATACTTAGTTGTTGCTATAAAAATCCTTGAAGGATCATATAGAGCTACTAAAAAGCCTCGATATGAACCGCCCTCAATATCAATAACTTTATATAAATCATTACCCTCATCCTTAGTTAAAATTTCCTTTTCATACTTGTTTTTATATATAGTTTTACCCGTAAACTGCTTTATCTTTATCATATCAGGATTAGAAACCTCATCCACCTCTAAGATACTATTATTTTTTAACACCTTTTCAATAGTCTCATCACTATAAAACCAAGTAGCTAAATATTGATGACTCATAGTAGTCATAGCACTAGTAATCCAAAAATTTCTAAAGCTATCTATTGGACCATAAAAAAGGAAAAGAAAAGCTGAAACACCAAGAACAAAAAGAGAACTAAAAATAACAATTAACTTCTTTTTCAACGACCATTTTTTTCTCATAACATCCTCATTCTTCCTTGCCTTGATATTTTTTATCCCCATTATAATCTAAATACTTTTTCTTAGTAACATAAGAATTTAAAAATAAAGTTCCACCATTTTCGGACTGATATTTATTATAACTAGTTATATTTTTATTATAAAGTTTAACATCAGAAACAAATGCATTAATAACTTGTTCATAAACTTCACCATATTCCATACATTTAGCATTAACTTTACTATCTGTATAATAAACATTCTTACAATACTTTTCTAGACGTAAAGCCCCAGTTACAACCTTATCCACAATTTTTTCATAATTTGCAAACATCTCTTTAAATTGAGTATCATTATTACTAAGTGTATCATAATAAGTATTCTCAAAAACAGCCAAATACAATTGATTTCTTGCATCATTAAAGTTATCTATTTCTGTACTAAATTCTTCATAAGAATCTAATACTTTTGTCATTTGTCCCCTAGTTTGTTCCTTATCTTTTTTCAAATCAATGATAAATAAACTAATTAATAAACAAAATATAACAAAAACTGTAACTAATATTATAATCAATATTTTAGTTTTACCAACCCTATTACCATCATTATTCTTTTTAACTTTCTTTTTCACAGTACCACCTTCTAAAAATATAACAAATTTTTTACAATTTGTACATTATTTTTTTAAATCATTTTCCGTTTCTGAAATTATATATATAGGTCTATTTTTAATCTCTAAATATGCTTTTGATAAATACATTCCAACTATCCCCAAGAAGAACAATTGTACACCACTTACAAACATTATGATACATGTAAGACTTAAAGTGTCACCAGCTGAAACTTTAAATACAAGAGATTTTACAATAATCACTATAATCGAAATAAAAGCAATTAAGCAAAATATAAGTCCCACAATAGTTGCCATAACAAGCGGCATAGTTGAAAACGCTAAAATTCCTTCTAAAGCATATTTAAATAACTTCCAAAAATTAAACTTTGATTCCCCTGCAACTCTATCTGGAGCATTATATTCAATCCATTTTGTATTAAATCCTACAAAAGAAAAAATTCCCTTTGAATATCTATTATATTCTCTCATATTAACTATGGCATCTACCATTTTTCTTTTCATTAATCTAAAATCCCTAGCCCCTGGAACCTGTGGAGTTGAAGAAATTTTAGCTATTAGCTTATACCAACAATTTGTAAAAGTCTTTCTTATAAAACCATAGCCAATATGTTGCGGACTACACAACGCTACACAATCATATCCTTCCTCTTTTATATCACGATACATTGTTTTAACCATACTAGGTGGATCTTGCATATCGGCATCCATTATTGCCACATAATCACCTGTTGCATTTTCAAGGCCAGCATACATTCCAGCTTCTTTACCGAAATTTCTAGAAAATGAGATAAACCTAACTCTATCATCTTTTTTTGCTAACCTCTTTAGAATATCAAATGTTTTATCTTTACTTCCATCATTTACAA
The DNA here is from genome assembly GCA_934120715.1 of uncultured Bacilli bacterium. Classification (GTDB taxonomy): domain Bacteria; phylum Bacillota_I; class Bacilli_A; order RF39; family UBA660; genus CAG-877. The sequence continues at coordinate 40,346 of CAKOUW010000003.1, forward strand.
ATAAAAATTCAAAATCAACATCTTCCATTTCCTTCGAAATTTTAGCTATTTCCTTATAAAAAATTGGTAATGACTCCTGCTCATTATAGCAAGGTACAATAATTGATATTTTATCCTTCTTCATAACAACTCCTATTAATTGCTCTTTCCCTTAAAAACAAACAATTTACTAAAAATATAATTAACAATAATAACAATTATATTAACCACAACTTTAGCAATTATCTTTTTCAACTTAAATACGTCCAAAAGAACAAATAATCCTCCCATATCAATTCCTAATGATAAAATTCTAAATAAAAAGAATGAAAACATTTCTTTAAAGAAAGATGCCATTGATGAAAATTTAGAATTAAATACAAAGAATTTATTAGTAATAAAAGCAAATAAAACCGAGAAAAACCATGCAATAAAATTACTAAGATATGTATTAAGACCAAGCTTATCTAAAAAGTAAAAACTTATTATGTTAATAACTGTAGTAAGAACACCAAAAAATCCATACCATAAAATTTCTTTTATTTTATTATACCAAGAAGTATGATTATCTTCTTCTATATAGTTTTCAATTTTATTAACAAAATTAGGTGTATTACTTACAAACTTTTTAGGTCTAAAAGTATCTGCTTTTAATAATAATTTACCCAACTTAGAAAAATCTTTAAGTTCTAAAATATAACCTCTTTTAGAAAATTCACTAACAATTTGTTTTTGGTGATCATTAGTATGTTCCCTATATTTTTTTAATCTAGGTGCCGCAATAACAATCTTATTCTTTTTTAACCCCATTAGAATAGAGCCAACGCCACCGTGTGTAATAATAATCCTACTAGAATCCACAAGTTTTTCTAATTCCTGACTAGATACAAAATCAAATATCTCCATTTTATCGGATTTATATTTTGTATGTCCTGTCTGTACTACAACCTTCTCAGTTATATTTTTCTTTTCAATTTCTGCTTCTACTTGTTTTAAAAGTCTTTCAAATCCCTTATCCTGGGTACCAAGAGTAACTAAAATCAAAATATCCACCCCTCATATACTGCATCTGGATACAATTTTTTCATATCTTCCCATTGAACATAAAATCTATCAGCTATTGGATAAACTAATTTACCCGTAATAGTTTTAGTACTTATATTGGCAAAACTTTCAATATAGATAATTCTACTTCCCAGAATTTTTCCAATATAACACATTGGCCCAGCTGTATGAGCACCAGTAGTTATAATATAATCAGGATGAACTTTTATATAAAAGTACACACTTTTTATACAATTAAATAACAACTTAAATGGATACGTAAGCATATGATCTTTCGTACCAAAAGCTAAAAAACCTACTCTATTTTTATACTTATCCTTCAATGATAGATTAGACTTTGTCTTTTCTGTAATAATATAGTAATCATATTTATTAAACAAATCACTAAGTTGTAGCATTTCAGATAAATGTCCACCTGTTGAAGATATAAATAAAACACTTTTTTTCATAAAATCACCTCTTCTTAAGTAAGTCAAGCCAATACTTTGAGACAACTGCACTAGTATATTTTTTAGAATCTTCTCGCGCCTGATTACCAAATTTAACTCGTACTTCTCTATCATTCATTAATTTTTCTATTGCCCTAGCTATTGATAAAAAGCTTCTACTTTTTATTAAAAAGCCATTAGACCCACTATTAATTATTTCTCTAGCTCCCTCAGCTGAATCAAACGCTACACAAGGAATTCCATAAGACATAGCTTCAATTAAAACGATACCAAAAGATTCCGTAAAAGAAGTCATAACATATACAGATGATTTTCTAAGTACTTTATCTATATAATCCTTATTTTGAAATCCATGTAAGCGAACACTATTATCAAGCTCATGTTCCTTAATAAACAATTCAAGACTATTCCTCTCTGAACCATCACCAATAATATCCAGCTTCCAATCAGGTTGTTTCTTCAAAAGGAAGTTAAATACCTTTAACAAATCAATAAAACCTTTTTCAGGAGATAATCTTCCAACTGAAACTAACCTTTTTTCATTTAATGAAGACTTCTTTTTTGGCAAATCATCAATAACATTAGGAATATAAACGCATTTACACTTACTATTAATAAGCTTCTTAGAATAAAAGCCTTTTAGTTCCTTAGAAACAAGAACTAAATAGTCTAAATTATTAGCAGATCTAACAATATTTCTAGCATATTTAAAATTGTTATGATAATGGTTATGTTCCCACCCAATTTTTAAAGCCTTACTAGGGCCATACTCTCCAAGCCACTCATCAAAAATATCTCTTGTAGCAATTATAACATCAGAATCCGAATTTAATATATAAGATACCATTTCCTTTTTTCTATGATGCAGTACCTGAATACTATATAATCCCTCTTTAAAAGCAGTTACGAATTTTTTTTCTCTTAAAGTCTTACGAAATTTATCTTTATTAGGAGCCATAGCACCAAGTAAATATTTAATTTTAACTCTCTTATCAATAAAAAAAGCCGGTTCATCAAGTAACTTATAACAACAAGCAATTTCAACATCATAATTCTCACATAACATATTAGCAAGAGCAGCAATTGATTTCTCAATACCACCGTAATTTAAATGCAATGCCAAAATAGATACCTTTTTCATAAAGACTCACCTACACATATAATATAACATATATAATTAAAGTTGTAAAATACTATGATAAATACAAAATAGAATTTTCACTTTCATCATCATAAAAAAAGAAAAGCTTTGACAAAAGTCAAAGCTTAAAATATATCACTAAATCTATTGTAAAGTTTCATTACTAGTATAAGGAACAGTTTGAGGCTGAACAATAGTAGGATCATTATTAACAACAGGTTGAACGCTTGGAACAACACCTATAGAAATAGGTTGAGTATTTTCTAATGGATTAGCGCCACCATATATTTGATGATTAGCATTTTGATTAAACTCAATATTTCCAATACTTGGATTAGCACCACCATATATTACAGGTTGTGATGCAACTGGAGCTTCAGGAACTGAAACTACGGGTTGCTCTGGAACAATTGATTCAACTGCTGGCATTACTGTTTGTGGTACAACTGGCTCAGTTGCTGGCATTACTTGTTGTGGCATTGCTGGCTCAACTGTTGGCATCATTTGTTGTGGCATTACTGGTTCAACTGCTGGCATTGTCTGCTGTGGCATAATTGATTCTGGAACAACTGGCTCAGTTGCTGGCATTACTTGTTGTGGCATTACTGGCCCAACTGCTGGCATAACAGGTTCTACCGCTGGTACAGACTGTTGAGGCATAACTGATTCAACAGTAGGCATAGCCTGCTGTGGCATAACAGGTTCAACTGCTGGCATAACAGGTTCAACTACTGGCATAGCCTGCTGTGGCATTACTGGTTCAACTGTTGGCATAACAGGCTCTACCACTGGCATGGTTTGTTGTGGCATTACTGGCTCAACAGCTGGCATAACAGATTCTACCACTGGTACAGACTGTTGAGGCATAACTGATTCAACAGTAGGCATTACTGGCTCAACTGCCGGCATAACTGGTTGCTCAGGAATAGTATTTTCAACAACTGGACTTGGAGTAACAGTTCCAACTGGTGGAACAATTCCTTGCTGTGATACAGCTGTAACATTATTATATTGTGCAGCAAAATCTGTACTAGGAGTTTCCACATTAACATTACTAGGCTTTCCCTGTGGCATAGCTGCTACATTTCCTTGAGAACCATCATCCAATGGATTCTTTTCTTTTTTCTTTTTAGCTGATGACACTATAAATACAATCAACGCTACAAATAGCAACAAAACCCCACAAGAAATCAACAAACCTGGTACAGTTGTAAACCAACTTAAATCAAAATTCATAAAATCTGTCCCCTTTTTTATTATTATTAATCTATTACCATGATAACAAAAAAAGTCCGCAATTGCAAACTTTTTATGATATTTACAAATAGTTTACAAAGTAAACTCTGTCCAATAGCCACTCCTAGGTGGCAAAACCTTAAAAGTTAAAAGCTCCTTTGTTATAGGATGATAAAAACTAAGTTCATATGCAAATAAGGCAATTTGAGTGCCATCAAATGTCCCATATCTTTGATCTCCACACAAAGTATGACCTCTTGATGAAAACTGTACCCTAATTTGATGATGTCTACCAGTTATCAGCGAAATAGATACAAGTGTATGACCCGTATTTTGATTAAAACCTAAAACTTCATAATTCAAAATAGCTTCTTTTCCACTTGGATCAACAACAGTATTACCATCTGGAAGTTTTTTCAAGAAATCATGAAACTGTCCCGTTTTATCGCTAAAATTACCATTAACAACAGCCATATATTTTTTTCTCATTTGATGCTTTTTTATCTGTTCATTAAGTCTAGATGCCGCTTTAGATGTTCTAGCAAAAACCATAACCCCACCAACCGGTCTATCAAGTCTATGTACTAATCCTATATATACATTGCCTGGTTTATTATATTCTTTCTTAATGTAACTCTTAACCATAGTAAGCAAATCAATATCACCAGTAGAATCAGATTGGCTTAAAACATTAACTGGCTTTTCTACAACAATAATATGATTATCTTCATATAAAACATTTAAATTACTCATTATTTTCCCATCTTCCATAAATACCACATGGTAAAATTAACTCTTGATTAGTTATAGGAAGCCCAACTTCACCACAGCTAACCGTTCCAGTATATTTTCTTCCTATAGTCACTTTAAGCAAATTAGAAAGTACAGTTGGTGAAAGACCTGTAGTATATGAATTAATCAAGAAAAACAATGGTTCATCGCTCAAAATTTGACTACAAAGCTCAATTAAATTACTTAAATCTTTTTCTATATTCCATACTTCACCATTGGCTCCTCTTCCATAACTAGGCGGATCCATAATAATAGCATCATAATGATTACCACGACGAATTTCTCTTTGCACAAACTTTACAACATCATCAACCAAATATCTAATTTCAGCATTTTCATAACCATTAGACTTAACATTTTCTTTACACCAATCAATCATTCCCCTAGAAGAGTCAACATGAACAACACTAGCCCCTGCAGAAAGACAAGCTACACTTGCTCCCCCAGTATAAGCAAATAAATTTAAAACTTTTATTTTTCTATTTGCACCTTTAATTTTATTAATCATAAAATCCCAGTTAACAGCCTGTTCAGGAAATAACCCAGTATGTTTAAATCCCATTTGCTTTATATTAAATCTTAAATTTTCATAACCAATAGTCCAACTGCCAGGAATACTTTTTAAATTTTCCCAATGTCCTCCACCCTTATTACTACGGAAATAAACTGCATCAATTAAAGATTTATATTTAGTAAGTAAATCACCATTATCCCAAATAATCTGTGGATCAGGTCTAAGTAAATAGTATTTTCCCCATCTTTCAAGTTTCATACCATTAGACGTATCTAAAATCTCATAATCTTTCCACTTATCAGAAACTATCATAATCAATCACTCCAAACTAACTAGCTACATTAAATACTTTTCCATAATTAGTAATTAATAAACCACCATTATAACCAGAAATATACTTTTTTTGTGCAAGCAAATCCTCATCATTTTTTAATTCATACTTGCACTCCACATCAGCATATTTACTACATTCATTTCTATTTGTCATTACCATTTTATAAAATTTTTCATTACTCAAAATATAAGTAGTACCAATAGCACTATTACTATAATTAAAATCAGTAATAAATCCATACTCTTCTTTACTATAAACAATTTCATTAGATACTATTGCAAAAGAATTCTGTGAACCACCTCTAGTAATAACATATTTATAAACATTTCCATCACTCTTAAGTACATAGTAAAGACCTGAATTCTGATTAACTGTAACTATTTTAACAACTAATGGAATTTTAAATAATACATCATATAAACCATAAGAATTATCAGAAATATCAACTTCAGAATAAGCACTAGAATTATTATTAGCATTCATATAATAATATTTCAAGTCATTTCCCATACCAACACTACTATCAAGAAGAGCAACTATTGGTACTGAAAAACTACTAATACGACAATTTTGGCCATTTGAATATAGTCTAGTTAAAGACATATCATAAACCTGTCCATCCTCATCGATAATAAAATTAGAAGCTAAAAATTTCATTTTCTTATTATAAAAATTATTTTCATCTTTAGAAACAAAATAATCACAAACAAAATCAGAAGTTGAAAGATTAAACCCAGAATGTCTTATAGTTCTAGTAATATTACCCTTACATCCAGTAATAAAAAAACATAAAATAATCAACAAAGTAAAATAAAATATTTTTTTCATATAATCACAATCCTCTAGTAAAAATATATCATAACTTCAATTATTTTAAAACAAAGAAGTTTATAAATTAATAAACTTCTCCAATTCTTTATATATATTATTTATTTCTAAAAATTTATCTTTATTATAAGCCTCAAGTACCTTCTCATAACAATTATCATCATTTTTATACTTACTAAACAACTTATCAAGTCTTTTAGAGACAACTTCTATACTATCTAAATCACTTATATATTTTTTGCTTGTTACTTGCATAATACCAAGTTTTCTTTTACCACCATTAATCTTAAACAATAAATTATCGAATTTTCTCAAAAATTTTGGCCTAGAATAATTTTCATATATCATAATAGAATACAAAATAGTTAATAAATTCTTATCATTTAAACTTATATCATCACCATATTCTAATTTAAGTTTAGCATAATTAACAACAATCGCCTTAGCACCAATAGTTTTATTTTGAAAAGAATTAACAATAACACTCTTTTCATCTTTGCTCATAAATTTATAAATACATATAATAATAATTAACCAAATAATTATCTTTAACTCACTAGCTGTTAAAAAAACAGTATCAAGTTCATTTATAAAATATTGATTAATAATAATTGAAGAAAAAAGAGTTATAAAAAATTTATATATATTTTTATCTTCTTTTCTAAAAAAATCTTCTCCTAAAAAATACAATGAATAAATCATTCTAAAAATAAACTCAATAACAATAATCATAAATATATTTTTATTAGCTTTACCAATTCCTAAATATGAAAAAATACCAGCTAAAATAATTAAATAAATTAACTTAAAAATTATTTTTTGGCTATTAGTAAATGAATACTTTTTATCAAAAATATCTACTAAAATAAATAAAACAACTGCAAAAATTAAATATAATATACAATTTATCATTTAACCACCCCTGAATAAGGCATATTATACAAAAAAAGTCCCCTAAAATCAAGTATTAATCGATTTTAAACGACTTTTAACAATAAATATAATCTCCATAGGTGCATTTATTTTATGCAAAACAATTAATTCATCTTGAAGTTTTGTTTTCAGACTCATATTTTCTTCTATTTGAAGTGCTTCTTGTCTATAATTAAAATTAGCAATAGGATTTTTTAAAACAAAGTCTGTTATATAATCTTCAACTTCTTTTAAAATATATACCTTTAGTTCATATTCATCTATTTCCCTGATACCAAAATATCCCCCAACTAAATATTTAAATTGATCTTTTAAAGTATTATCTTTCATTAACTCACCATACCAATAAATTGATCTAAAGTTATTGATTTATGAATTGGATATCTAGGTATAAGATATTTATTATTGCTACGTCTAGCTTTTCTACTACCACCAGCAAAAGCTAATTTAAATCCAGCTTCTTTTACAGCACTTATTGCTACATCACTATAACTGTAGAATGGATAACAAAAGGAATCGTTATTATCAACAATTTGTAAAGATTTAGTCAAGTCAGCAACAGCCTCTTCCTTACTCGCACAAACTAGTTGCCCACGACCACAAGAACCATATAAATGCATATCAAAAGTATGAGATTGAACATCCAAATTTTTTGAACGATAATTATTAATATCCCACCAACCAGATATTAAAAATAATGTAGCATTCATATTATATTCTTCTAGAATAGGAATCAACTTATTACCATTATGAGCACCAGTTCCCATAGCACCATCATCTACAGTAATTAAAACAGACTTGTCAGGTAATTCTATCTCACCATACATCCACTGTTTAAATTCAGACATCTTTAAAGTTCTGTAACCATTGTTTTTTAAATAATCCAAATGTTCCCTAAATTTACTAACTTCCAAGCAAATATTTTCATCACAAGTCTCACCAATAGTTGGATCATAAAAAAAGTGATAATTCAAAACAGCAATTTTTTGTTCAGAATTACTTGGAGCCACATATTCAACTACATCTTCGCCTTTACTCATCTTTTTAAAATCTTCCAAACTAGTACTATTCTTAACTAAATATGATTCAATATTATCTTTAGGACTAGACTTCGTAGACTTTCTATTCGCAACACTAAACTTTAAGGAAGAATTATCTAAAAGTTCAATTTTAATATCAGACTCAGTATTAATAACCCCAAGATTACTATTATTAGTATTTGTAGTAACTAAAATAGCTCCCTCTCTAAGTCTAATATTTCCGTCTAACCATTGGCCATATTCATTTATAGTAATACTATAAAAACCAGCCTCTTTTAAATATTTTAATTGTTCCCTAACTTTATCAATAGAAACACAAGTGTTTTTATTACAACTATCAATTTGATCATAACTAAGAACACTTATATAAGAAGCCTCATTATCACTTGTATTTTCTGCATCAACTATATTGTCATTATCCCCCTTTTTAACTTGAAAAAGGTTATTTAAATACGAAACATAATAATACTCAGTATCCATATATTGAATAGGAAAACTAAATTCTCCATTAACTTCCAAAATTTTTTTATTATTCTTATAAAATAATGCCTTATTTAAATTCAAATTTTTATTAAATACAATATACTTAGAATTAATAGTCTCATTAACCACAGCTTTAGTACGTTTAACATCATTATAAAATATATAATAATCAGTATTCTTAATTTTAAAATATTGATCTTTACTATCTTTAATAGATTTTTTATCTAATTCTAAAAATAATCCTTTATAAGCCTTACCAATAGCTTTTTTATTCTTAGTATAAAGTTTAGTATTATTAACAACCTCTATACTATTACCATAATGATTCTTAATACTCTCCAATAATTTATTGTCCTTATATTTTAAATAGATGAAAACACCAGCAAGTGCAATTAATATAACCAAAACAACAACCAAAATAATTATAATAACTTTCTTTTTACCTGATTTATCCATTCTCTTTTTTACCTTCATAACACATTCCTCTACTATACTAAATTATTAACTATTAATAGTATACCATGAAAAGAATTTATAATAAATAATTAGTAATGATTTTTTAAAAATATAAATCATTGGTTACTGTTAAAGTATAAATAAAAAAAGCCAGCACACGCATTTACTCTATATGAGAAAAACGTAACATAGCTTTTATTTACTAATTCCTAAATAACAGTATAATCGCAACAAACTATTTTATAATTTTATTTTCCCTCATCTTTTTTCTCCAACTTATATTAGCTAAAAATACATAAAGTTTTTTACTCATAGGTCTTATAGTCGTATTTAAATTAACTTTTAGCCCCTTATTTATACTATTTTTAAATTTCTTTATCTTAAAATAAAATGGAATTGATATAATCTTATATAAAATTTTTCTATTCCGCTTGCCTACTATTTCACCTGCCCCTATATTAAAACTCCCCATATATTTAGCCCTATTACTAATGGCAAAATTCTTAATAATTAAGGCAGCTATTTCATTTTGTTTTGCCTCAAAAAAACCACAATTAATAATACAATATATTTTCTTATCTTTAATATCTATTTTATTATCATTTATATAATCCATAAATTCTATTACTTTATTTGGAGGTCCATCTACATATAATGGAAAACTAAAGATAATAGTACTAATTTTATTAATATCTCTTAATATATTATCAAAGTCATCCTTATATAAAAATCTAATTTTACTATTATCATTTATCATACTTAAAAAATAAAATGAATTACTCTTATCCAATTTTGGACTCCCATTTATAAATAATTTCATATATTAATATCTCCATAATATTTATAAAAATATATTTTAGGTTCAACTGTATTTAAATTATCACTATTAGCATTAACAAACCTAATAGCTACATATTCATCAAATTCTGTTATATCATTCCCATAGAAGTATACTTTAAACTTCAATTTTTTCTTTATTCTTACTTTATGATGTATTCTATTATTTCTTATTGTAAAAAAAGGTAAAACATAGGAAATACTTCTTTCTAAAATTCTTTTTACTTCACTACTATAAGAGCCATTTATACACTTACTTATAATAATTAACTCATCACTCTCTAATATACGTTTACCATTATTTCTAATTTTATCATTAAAAATACAATTAAGAGGATGCTTTACCCAACAAGAAAAGCACCCTATACAATTATTTTCCACTTCATTCACTAAAATATCATCACTATTTAATTTTAAGTGTGATGTATCCTTTAAATCATGTATTATTGTTCTCATAATAAAAGATATGTAATAAAAGATGGAATCATTACATAAATATATTATCTATACCACCTAGCATTAAAATAAATCTTATTGAAATATAGATAGCATAAAAGAAAAGAAGAAGAAAATTATTAACTTTTCCCCTTATTTTTATAATTTATTGGAACAAATTTTAAAAATGTATGTTATAATGAACGTGTACCTGCTTGCGTGGCGGAATTGGTAGACGCACAGCACTCAAAATGCTGCGGTTTTGCGACCATGAGGGTTCGATTCCCTCCGCAAGCACCAGACTGATTGATAACTCGAACCTTTCGAGACAATATAAAAACTACTTTCACCTCAACTTGAAAATAGTTTTCTACCATAATTTAACTTATATTTGCTTTCCATACTGTCTACTCTATGGGATGCATTTCAAAAGACATGCAAAATAAAAAGACAATCTAAGTAATAATGATCTAGATTGTCTTTTTATTTTTAAATTTATATAATAAATTGTAATTTGTAATTATTTCAATACTTCATTTAATTCTTTTAATGATAGTTCTCTAATCAAAATATTATTATCCTTTTCATCAATAACAAACTTCATTAGTTTATTTATTGCCTTATAATAATCTATATCTCCTAAAACTCCATTATTAGTTGTACTTACAAGCATTAATTTCCATTCATCAACTTCTGTATCATCAATTTTATATAATGCTTTGGGATTCTTTGGAAGTGAAGTTAAGGTATTTTCTGTTAGTGCAAATGCACCAAACGGCTTACCATCTTTACCTTTATAAAAATTTGGGTTCCCCATATAAGCATTTTTCCAATCGTCTTTTTCTTTTTTCTTAAACTTATTAAATAATCCCATAATAAACATCCTCCATTGGTTGCAATTTATTATTGCATTTTTTTAGACATTTCTTTCCAGTAATTCTTCAACATTTCTAATATTTGTTTTGCATCCTCAATTTCGCTTTTCTGGTTATATTCTTTCATTTCACTAAATGTTCCTGATTCACTAACAATTCCTAAAAGCCATTTGCCTAATATATTCTTTTTATATTTAAAAATTATACATCTTATGCCATCTTCATCTTCAAAAGAATTTGCATATTCAATCTTTACTGGCTTTTTTCCAAGTTCTTGTGGATCAGAAAGCCAATTTTCCAATTCTACCATAGCATTTTTAATTTCTTCATTCATAATTATCACTCCATTTAAACAAATTACTATTTAGTGATTAGATTTAATTCACTAAAAATACCATTCTAATTATACTAATTTCTTTTATTGTTTTCAACATTAATAGATATTTATATATATAGTTTAATCAATCTTGAGAGTATAATTTTTCGTGTATAAGAAAGATTAAGGCACCAGATTAATAAAAAGAAATAGTTGGTTTTTTGTTATTTAAGAGAGAACAATTGATAAACAATAATCAATAAAATTAAAAATATTGCCTTTTTAATTCATATCTTATATACTTAAACTATAAAATAGGAGGATATAATTTATGAATAATAAGAAAGAAATAGTAAGTACTCACAAGAAAAATTCTAAAAAAAGAAATATTATTATTGCAGTAATACTAATCATACTCACTGCTTCTCTAATAATCGTATTTCTAACTTGTAACAAAAAAGATAATAAGAAAAAGGAAGATAACGCTAATATCAAAAATGATTCAAAAGAAGTTTACCAACCATACAAAATGTCAAGCAACGGAATAGAAAACTTTGATCTTGCCTTTTTAAAACTAGAAAATGAAAAAAAGAACACATTATACAGTCCGTTATCAATCAAATATTCACTAGCCATGCTAAGTGAAGGAACTAATGGAGATTCCAAAAAACAAATTGATGAATTAATTGGTGATTATAAGTATAAAAAATATATTAACACTGAAAATATGTCATTCGCAAACGCCATGTTTATTAGAGAAAGTTTTAAAGATAATATTAAAAAATCATATGCAGATAATTTAAGCAATAAATATGATGCTTCAATCATATATGACTCATTCGCAACAGCCAACAATCTAAATAAATGGGTAAATGATAAAACACTAGGTTTAATCGATAATTTATTTGATGATGCAACGGTATCAGAAAATGACTTCTTCCTAGTAAATGCCCTAGCAATTAATATGGAATGGAACAAATTAATTCAGACAACAACTGCCCAAAATGACAGATATTTTGTAAGTTATAGTCACGAAAATTACTCAACATATATACCAGTTTTAGGAGAAAGTGAATACCATACAATGTCATTTAATAATAACATCAATGCTAAATCAGTTGAAATTGGAGCATCAATTAATAACTATGATATTGTAAAAGAGCTAGGAGAAGAAAATATTCGTAATACCATCAGTAAAGAATATGAAGAATGGTTAGCAGAAGAAGCCTGCGGTCCAAAAGAAAGTCAAGAAGATGTAGATACTTATGTTGATAACTTCATTAAAGACTTAAATCAAAACTATAAAAAGAAAAAAAGTTCAACAGATTTTCTAATGTATAATGATGACAATATAAAAGTATTTGCTAAAGATTTAAAAACATATAATCAAACGACATTACAATATGTAGGAATAATGCCAAAGAATGAAGAATTAGATAGCTATGTTAAAAATATTAAAAATACTGATCTAAATGATATTATTAAAAGCCTAAAAACAATTGATAATAATAATTTTACTGAAGGAAAAATAACAAAAATAACAGGATACCTTCCGCTATTTAAATATGATTATCAATTAAAATTAAAAGCAGATTTAGAAAAAATAGGAATTACTAATGTCTTTGATAAGAAAAAAGCCGATCTATCAAATATAACAAGTCAAAAAGGTACATATATAAATACAGCAGAGCATAAAGCAAATATTGAATTTTCTAACGAAGGAATAAAGGCTGCTGCTGCTACTCAGGTAGGTGGTAGTGGAGCTGCAACTTGTGCTTTTGAGCACTTATATGAAGTCCCAATTGAAGAAATTGATCTTACTTTTGATAAACCATACATGTACATAATAAGAGATAAAAACACTTCTGAAATTTGGTTTATTGGAACTGTTTATGAGCCAATAAGACAATAAAGAAAAAAAACTACACCGAGTCTGTAGTTTTTTTATGCACTCACTAATGAAATATTATCAAAGATTTCCAAAAATTCTTTAACACTAAATCCATAATAATTAACTATAGTAATATAATCTTCCTCTTCAAATCTAACAGCCGTTATAGCATAAATTCTTTTATTATCTTTCGTCAAAATAGCCTTGGTAAATCCATATTTACTATCAATATTACTTTTTAAAAACTTATATCCCTGCTCTTTTAGTATATTAATTGATTGTTCAACATGAAACTTAACAAGTACATCAGTATCATGTCTATCAGTATAATTAAATATTCCAAGTGAGTCTTTAGCATACTTTTTATAACAATACAAGTTATTACCAGCTACATTCTCAGTAGTACAAATCCAGGTTTTATTAATATTTAAAGAAATTATATCATCATTAGACTTATATAAAGAGGTTTCCCCTTCCTTTAAAATTTTAAAATCAAAGACAAAATAAATACCTAAAACAACAATTCCAACATAAAGTAGTGAATTAACTACTCCATAAATTACTCTTATACCCACAATATACTTTGTATAATATATTGGTATATAAAATATATTTAATAGTATTAATAACAAAATATTTCCAAACTTCTTAAGACCACTCAAATAGTCATTATGAAACACATGAATAATACAAACAATCCAGCCATATAAAAAACAACAAATACCAATTCCCAATAAAATATATAATATTGTTAATAATAAATCAAAGTCAGATAATAAAAATAAAGACATCAAAATAATTATTCCAACTATGAAAAGGAAACCACAGCCACCTAAGATAATAATACTAATAATTTTATTTTTCATATACTACACTTCCTCTTTATATTTAGAAGTATATAAATCACTACTCAAATCATCACTTGCTTCACTATCTTTAATAAACTCTTCCATATTTGGTAAATCATCTATTGTAGAAAGACCAAAATAATCTAAAAATTCACTAGTAGTCTCATAAAGAATAGGTCTACCTGGTAAATCACTTCTACCAACCTCTTTTATAAAACCTTTCGCAACCAATTTCCTAATAATTTGGACACTTCCTACTCCTCTAAGCGCATCTACTTGTACTCTAGTGACAGGTTCATTATAAGCAATAATAGCTAAAGTTTCTAAAGCTGATTGACTCAAAAAATTAGTTTCAGGATTTTCAAGTAATTTTTGATAATACTTTTTATGCTCAAACTTAGTCGTAAGCTTAAATCTATTACCTAAAAAATCAATTCTAAGCCCCCTAGAATCATCTTCATAGTCCTTTTTTAGATCCATTAACAATTCCTTAGCCTCTTCTTCACTAATTTCTAAAACTTCCCCTATTTGTGAAAAAGTTAGTCCTTCTTCACCTACTACAAATAAAAGTCCCTCCAAAATTGCTTTTTTATTCATTAGCCACCTCACAAATTATATTATCAAAAGTATTATCTTGAATTATTACTAATTCACCTAATTTAGCCATCTCCAAAATAGCCAAGAAAGTTGCAATAATATATTCTTTTGTTACTACAGGAAAAAGTTCAAAAAAAGAAACTTTTCCCTTTTGTCTTAACAAATTTTTAATCTCAAAACAACGTGAAGAAACACTAATCTCATTTACAGTAACCTTAGTATCCAAAGGCTTATTAGCTTTTTTTCTCTTTAAATATCTTTTAAATGCCTCAACTAAATCATCCAAGCTTATATCAGTATTAACAATACTTTCCTCAACATAGTTTTTAACATTTTCTGGTGACTTTGTATATATTTCTCTTCTTACACATTCCTTTTCATGTAATACCTTTGTTATTTCTTTATAAGTTTGATATTCAATTAATCTATTAACTAATTCCTCTCTCGGATCCTCTTCCTCTTCTTCACTATCATTTTTAGTAACAGGAAGTAGCATCTTAGACTTAATTTCAACTAATTCAGATGCTAAAACTAAATACTCACTCGCAACTTCTAAATTCATTTTTTCTTGAAGATCAAGATAAGCCATATACTGTTCCGTAATCTTTTCTATCTCGATATTCATAATATCCATCTTGCTTTCCTTAATAAGATGAAGAAGTAAGTCAAGTGGACCTTCAAACTCATTAATTTTAAAATTCATAACTATCACCATCAAAACTCTAGTCCAATTATAACACAAAATAATAAAGTTATGTTATAATTTTATAGTATTACTTAAAACGAGGTGGTTTTTTGAAAAAGTTTAATATGATAGACGAAAATTTTATATGTGAAAACTGTCATCATGATGTTAAACAATTAAAATATAGTGCTAGAGATCATTGCCCTAATTGCCTTTATTCAAAACATGTTGATATAAATCCAGGAGATAGAGAAAATAAATGTCATGGTCTTCTAGAACCAGTAGGAATAGAAAAATATAAAGATACTTACAAAATAGTTTATAAATGTCAAAAATGCGGTCAATATCATAAAAATATTGCCGCTAAAGACGATAATATAGATGAAATAATTTCTATATCTAGTAAAGGGTACTAAACCCTTTTTTAGTTTTTAGGTTTAAAAATAAGAGCAAATACAAATGAAAATATAATGGCACATGTAATACCTGTTGCAGTTAAATCAAACATTCCCATTAAAATTCCAACAATTCCATAAGCATTAGCTTTTGCTAAAGCACCATGTATTAATGAATGACCAAAACTAGTAATTGGAACCAAAGCTCCTCCACCAACCATTTTAATTATTTGATCATATAAACTAAAACTATCTAAAAATGCTCCAACTACAACTAAAATACTAGTAATATGTCCAGGTGTTAACTTACTATTATCTAAAATAAGTTGTGAAATTAAACATATAAAACCACAAAATATAAACGAATTAAATAATAACATTATAGCACCTCCAAACTTATTGCATGAGCAATAGAATTAATATTTTGTTTTTGATATAAAAGTGTTGGCGAAAATAGTGCTCCTGTTGCAATCAATAAAACTCTTTTTAATTTTTTTGTTCTCATTTGATTAAAAATATAACCAAAATTAACTAAAGCACTACAAACAGGACCAGAACCACCAGCTAAAACTTCTTCCTGGTTTTCATAATCATAAAGCATAGCTCCACAGTCATCATAATTATTAAGCTCCATATCATAATTTACTGCCATATAATCTTTCAGTATATCTTTACCATATCTGCCCAAATCACCAGTTAAAATTAAATCATAATAATCAGCTTTTCTACCCAAATCATCTAGATGCCTCTTCAATGTGTCAATTGCTGCTGGAGCCATAACCCTTCCCATGTCATTAGGATCATTTTGTTCATAGTCAATAATTCTACCTAAAGTAGCACTTTCTATCCTAATATTATTTTTTTCATTTGTTATCATAACAGAAGCCGAACCAGTCGCCGTAAATGTAGCACTTTTAGGTTTAGGTGCACCATATTCAGTTGGATTACGAAACTGCTTTTCACTACTCATATTATGAGATGAAATAGTTACAATAGCATTACTAACCCTTTTATCATCTACAAAATTACTTCCTATAATCATCCCCAAAACACTACTACTACAAGCTCCATAAATACCTATAAATGACTTTCCATAACCATTAGCCCCATAGGTAGATGCCGAAATTTGATTTAATAAGTCGCCACCTATAACTAAATCAACATCATTCTTTGTAAAAGATACTTTCCTAAGTAAAATATCAAGACTATCTCTAACTAATTTTATCTCTGCTTTTTCCCAAGAATCTTCTCCAAAATATAAATCATCATAAGTTTTATCAAAATACTGTCTAAGTGGTCCTTTCTTTTCATAAGGTCCCGCTACAGTAGCAGCATCTTTTATATATGCATTATTATACTTAAAAGTCATGCTCCACCTCCAATAATAAACCTAATCATACCAAAGAACCAAGCAGAAACTACTCCATACAAAATAACAGAACCAGCCAATTTAAACATATTAGAACCAATTCCATAGATTGGACCTTCCTTCCTATAATCAAGCGCTGCACTAGTCATTGAATGAGCAAATCCAGTAATAGGAATTAATAGTCCACACTTAAACTTTGTAACAAGCTTATCAAAAAAACCTAAAGCTGTTGAAAAACTAGCCACAAATATCATTATCATAATCATAAAAGTTGATGCTTCACTTCTAGAAATATGAAAACAACCACATAAAATCTCAATAATGGCTTCAGCTATTAATCCAACAATACCGCCAGAAACAAACGCTATAAAAGCATTCTTCCCCCTTTGCTCTTCTGCTTTATGAAAATCAGCAATTTTTTCATATTTAACATTTCTCATAATTTCATCACCATTAATAGAATTAACCAATTATTATTTTTTATACAAAAAAACTTAGGAATCACCTAAGTTAAACGTTGTCTTAATTTTTCTAAGACTTTTTTTTCTTTTCTAGAAGTTTGTACTTGACTAATTCCTAGTACACTACTAGTTTCTTGTTGCGTCAAATCGTAATAGTATCTAGAAATAATTAAATCTCTTTCTTCACTATCTAGTTTACTAATTTCACTTCTTAAATCAATAAAATCTAAATCCATATTTTGATCAGTTGTTCCTATTGAATTATAGAATTCACTACCTTCACCATCTATATCATAAGTAGCATCTAGACTTTTAACATCAGAAGTAGCTAAAGCAGCCTCTTCAATTTGCTTAACATCAACCTCTAAAAATAAACTCACCTCTTCAATTGATGGTTCCCTTCCAAGTCTTTGTCTCATTAAGTCTTTAGCACGCTCTACTGAACTATTCAGTTTTATTAAATCCTTACCTACTTTAACAGGACTAGCACCCTTAATATACTTAACAACTTCTCCCAATATATATTTATATGCGTATGTAGAAAACTTAATATTTCTAGATTCATCATACTTTTTATAAGCCTTAACAAGTCCTTCCCTTCCAGCTTGAAGTAAATCATCCCTATCAAAGTACTTAACATAATCTCCAACAACACTAAAAACTAAAGCATCATACTCCGCTAAACTAGTCATTATCCTCCTTTATATACTAAAATATTTAAAAGCCTCTATCTCATTATTAACATACGATAACTGTCCCTTAAATCCTAACTTATCTTTTAAAATATTATTAACCCCACACATAACAACTCTACCACAATTCAAAAATATCTCTATTATCTTATTTTGTAATTTATTTAAAATAGTATTATCAAAATTAAGTAAATTACTAAAATTAAAAATGTAATAATGCATACCCTGTTTATAAATTAAATAATTAAGTTCCTGATCAAGCATACTAAAATTAGTACTATTTAACTCCCCATCAAAATCAATTAACATAACTCCCCTTACTACATTCACACTGAGTTCAAACAAAATATTCACCTCTCACACATAGACTATAAAGATAAATAGAATATTAATCAACCAATTCGACAAAACATTACATTTTTTTCAATAGACAAAAAACGACAAAAAAAAGAAAGATTCCTCTTTCTATATAATATCTTTATGCTTAGCAATAAAAAGTTTTAAAGCATAATCAAATTCTTCATTTGAATCAAGTCCAATAAGTAAGTCATTATCATCTTTTGCTAGCTTTCTAATACAAAAATCTTTTGGATCACTCTTATTAGAAAAGTATATAAACTCACTATTTTCATCTTTAATACGATCAATAATTAAATACTGTTTTCCATCTATTTCTAAAGAATAAACTTTTTCCATAATATTTTTATTTTCCTCCTTTGCCAGTACTAGCTTCATTGCCAAAAGTAGCATCTTTAGTGGCATCTTCAAGCATAGATTTAGCTAAAATTATTTGCTTCATTGAATCATTATAAGCATTATAATCTGGTTCGCCTTTTTCATTATCAGTAGTAAAACCTAAATTTACAACATATTCATCAAATGTGTCAGAATTTAAAAAAGCAGCATTTGAATTATTTTCTTCCTGGCCTTCATAAAATCGCTTAGCATATGAGAAAACTTCATTCATATTATTTATAGGATCATATTTCAATCCTGAATAAACTCCATAAAGAGCAAGTGTCAAGTCATCACTATTAGCAACTTCCTTTCCCATTTGCCAGATATCGTACCAATAACCTCCATTAGGACCATCTGTTGGGTGCGTATTATTCCAAACAATTGGCGTATACATTTCATTCTTAAGAAATTCATATACAATACTATTATCTTCTTTTCTTTGTTTTGCTCCTTCAAACCATTTTCCTAACCCACATCCAAGTGCAAATAATACCACAGCTAGAACACCAGCAATAATCATGTTTATTGTACCATTTTCTTCTTCTTTACTATCAGAAAGTTTAGCAGGAGACTTTTTACCAACACTGTTTTCTCTACTTTTTTTTACCCAATAACTAGGATCTTTAGTTTTTCCATCATACTCATATCCATCAAAATTTTCAAAATCTTTGTCACTATATAATCCCATAATATCACTCCATATCATAAATATTCTAATACAAGGATAGCATAATTAACAAAAACTAACAACCTATATGTAAATAACTTTACACATCAAAGAAAGATTATTAATAATAAAAAGCCATATTATTTCTAATATGACTATATAAACATATATTCTGGCTTTTTGTATACAGTAACACTTTTATCATCAATATATTCTGGAACTAAAACAACCTTTTCCTCAGCTAAACTTTTTGCTACATCAATTATTCTTTGATTTCTAGAACCTCTAAAATAAATATCTAAGCTTTTTTCTTCGAGAATAAACTTCCCATCAACCAAAACATCTATTTCTTCCAATAATTTTCTATGTTTTGGATTTAAAAGCATAGACTCGTAAGTAAAACCAGTATAACACCAAACATTAAGTCCCATTGCATGGGCTGCCTTACATATTTCTATGCAGGCATCACTCTGACAAACAGGATCTCCTCCTGACAAAGTTATTCCATCTTGACCATCTATATTTTTTAATTCTTCAATAACTTCATCAACATCTACTAAATAGCCTCCGTCAAAATCATGTGTTCCTGGGTTATGGCAGCCCTTACAATTATGTGGACACCCTTGAGTCCATACAACTGTCCTTATTCCTTCTCCATCAACAATAGAATCAGGTTGTAAATCTGCGGCTAGTCTAATTTTCATTTACTTTGTCTCTTTTAATAGTTCTCTAATGCCAGAATGCTTAACACGATCTTTTTCTTCAGCTCTTTTACCATTATTAAATCTTGAAACATCTCCTGCTAAATATCCGGTAACTCTTCTAATTCTTTCGAATTTTTCTCCTTCTCCAACTATTTTTTCCATAAATTTTTCCTCCTATTCTAATTCTTTTATATTATCTTCCACAACACTCTGGTGATGTAATTTTTTCCATTGGAATCCCCTCAAATTCATGTCTGCCACATCCAGGACAAACATCATTAATAACACCAACATATCCACATACTGGATCTCTATCTACCGGATGGTTAACTGCACCATATCCAATACCAGATTCCTTCATAATACGGATAACCTTTTCAAATGCATCAACGTTGCTAGCAACATCTCCATCTAATTCAATATAAGAAATATGTCCACCATTAGTAAGTTCATGATAAGGAGCCTCAGTCTTAATCTTATCAGTAATACTAATATTGTAATAAACTGGTACATGGAATGAATTTGTATAATATTCTCTATCAGTAACACCCTTAATTTTTCCATAAATCGCTCTATCTATTGCTGTAAATCTACCAGATAATCCTTCAGCTGGAGTAGCTAAACAAGTAAAATTAAGATTATACTTTTCACAGTTTTCATCACACTTTTTACGCATGAATTTAATAATTTCAAGGCCCAACTTTTGACTAGCTTTACTTTCACCATGATGTTCACCAGTTAAAGCCTTTAAACACTCTGCTAAACCAATAAAACCAGTAGATAATGAACCATGTTTCCAAACTTTTCTTAAACGATCAGTAGGTTTTAATTTTTCACCATTAGTCCAAACACCTTGTCCTAACAAGAATGGAAAATTATAAGAATGCTTACTGCATTGAACTTCAAACCTTTCAAGTAATTGATCACGAACCTTATCCATAATTTCACCAAGTTCATTATAAAAGCCCTTCATATCAGCTTTATCACGTTCTTTTAAAGCAATTCCATATTTTATACCAAGTCTAGGTAAATTAATTGTTGTAAATGATAAATTACCTCTTCCAGTAACAACTTGATTATCAGGTGATGTTACATCAGCAAAAACTCTTGTACGACAACCCATATAAGCTATTTCTGTATTAACGTCTCCTGGTTTATAATATTGCAAATTAAATGGTGCATCCACAAATGCAAAGTTAGGGAAAAGTCTTTTAGCAGATACTTTACAAGCCAATCTAAATAAATCATAATTTGGATCTTCTTTATTATAGTTAACCCCATCTTTAACCTTAAATATTGATACTGGGAAGATTGGTGTTTCTCCATTACCTAAACCTCTATCAATTGATAAAAGTAAATTTTTAATAACCATTCTACCTTCTGGAGTAGTATCAGTACCAAAGTTAACAGATGAGAACGGTACCTGAGCTCCAGCTCTTGAATGCATTGTATTTAAATTATGTACAAATGCTTCCATTGCTTGTTGTGTAGCTCTATCTGTTTTTTGTAAAGCTTTCTCATTTGCTAATTTAAATATTTCTTTTACTCGCTCAGAACTTTTTTGATAATCAGAAAATTCTTCTAAATTAACATCTATACTATCAATTTTATCAATTTCTCTAATAATTCTATCTATATTAATAACTCCAATAAAACCATCTAAATCTAGGAAATCATATATCGTCTGTTTAAACTGTTTCTTAAAAGTTTTCAAAACTCCAGGAGCTAAATAGTAATCAAGTGCTGGTATAGATTGACCACCATGTTGATCATTTTGATTAGCTTGAATAACTATAGCAGCAAGTGAACCATAAGTAGAAATATCTTGTGGAGGTCTTACATATCCATGCCCTGTATCAAATCCATTCTTAAATAATTTTGCTAAATCTATTTGACAACAAGTAGTAGTACCCATTGCTAAAAAGTCCATATCATGAATGTGAATCTCACCCTCATCATGCATCTTAGCAAATTCTGGTTTCATTAAATACGCCTTAGCAAATTCTCTTGAAACAGTTGAACCATATTGAAGCATTGTACCCATTGGACTATTACCATCAATATTAGCATTTTCTCTTTTAGCATCTTCTTCATTTGCTGATTTTAACCCTAAATTTTCTAAGGACTTTAAAAACTTATGAGTCTTCTTATCATCAAAGAAAGACTTTCTAGATTGAGCTCTTCTCTCACGATATTCTGAAAATGATTTATAAACATCTTGATACCCTTTAGCAGATAATTCCTCTTCAATAAGATCTTGAATTTGTTCAATCTTAAATTTATCTGTATCTTTAGAAGCCTTTTCAATCTTTTTTAAAACAGCTTGATAAACTTTTTGAATATCCTTAGTGTCATATTTTCTTGGAGTTCTTTCGTCTTCACCATCATCTACCTCAACACTGTCAAAACCCTTTTTAATCGCAAGAGCAATTTTAGTCTCATCAAAAGGAACCTTTTTACCATTTCTTTTAATAACCATTAACTCATCTAATTTGTTGCTTACATCTACCATACAAAAACCTCCACTATAAGTAACTTATAATTAAATTTTAGAAACTCTTTCATAAAAAATCAATAGAAAAAAAGATACTTTTTTTACCATTTTTTCTAATCCGTTGATATATCAATAAAACAGCCAAAAAATTTTTTTGTTCGATTTACGACAATTGACATTTTTTATACATTTAAAAAAAATACTTTTCTCAAAAAAAGTATTTTTAGCAAAAAAAGTTTTATTATTTTCCTTATTTTTCAATAAATCAGTAGTTTACAAAAAGTAAATTTTTTAAAAAATAAAAAAAATGATTTTTACATTTTTTTAATTTCTGCATCAGTTGAGCCGAAGCCACCTCTCCTAGTTCCAGCAGCATTATCGCCATCGCAAATCAAATATTTAGTAAAAACAACCTGTCCTATAACGTCACCTTTTTTAACTTCAATATCATGGTCACTACAATTAAAATAAGCAAAGTAAAAATGACCATCATTATCTTCATTTCCATAATAATCAGAATCAACTAATCCTACACTATTAGCCATTAAAAAACCTTTTTTAGGGCCACTAGACCTATTTAATAGTAAAAAACACTCATCCTCCATACAATAAGCTTTTAAGCCTGTAGGAATAAGTGTAGGCTTAATACCAGGTTTATACATTGGAATAATAATATCCTCAGCTGCCTCAACATCATAACCAGCAGAATGAGCCGTCTTTCTTACTGGTAAATTTATATTTTTATCCTCATACCCCTTAGCAATTTCAAATCCTCTTTTTCTCATAATTATCCTCCTCTATAAATTACTATCTTTAAGTACCTTATCATTATCTATATATAATATTTCTCTTTTCTCATCTAAACTCTTCTTAACGTCTATAATCTTTTGATTACTACTACCAACATAATTTAACTTATAATCTGCTTTTGCTAAAACAAATTCTCCATCTAATAAAACATCAATATTTTCTAAGATTAATTTAAGATTCATATCATCATGAGCTTGTTCCAATAACTCATCCCATGTATATCCAGTATAGCACCAAATACTTTTATCTGGATATTTATCTCTTATTTCTAAAACTAAACTTTTAATATCCTCACGATTTCCTAAATAAAGTGGATCCCCTCCTGATAAAGTTAAACCACTACACCAATCATGTTCCAACTCATCAAAAATTTCTTTTTTCGCAGCATCATCAAATATAAGTCCCTTCTTCTGATCCCAAGTAATAGGATTCTGACAAGCATGACAATGATGTGAACAACCAGAAGTCCATAAAACTACTCTAAGTCCTTCCCCATTTAACATATCTGCTTTAGTTATATTATGATACCTCATACTACATAGACTTCCTTTCTGATATTTCAACCATTTTAGCATTACTTAGCATCGTATCTCCATGAACCCTTGAATATGAAAGATATCCATTCATTCTATCTATCTTTGTAAGATCACTACTACCACATTTAGGACAAACATCCATATCTAATTCTTCATGTCCACAATTATTGCAATACGCAAGACTTAAATTAACACCTTCATAAAAACCTTTCTCCATTGCCCTTTCAACATAAGTAATCATAGCCTTAGTATTATAATTTAAATTATATCTAACATATTGGATTCTACCACCTTTAAATAAGTCCCAGAATCGCTCTTCTAAATCCTGCTTTTCTATACCATTAATATCTTCCCATACTCCACAGTGGAAACTATTAGAAACATATTCCCTAGAACTAACACCTTCAATTATTCCATATTTATTTCTAAATTGCTTAATTTGTAATCCACATAAGTTCTCAGCTGGAGTACCATATATAGCATATAAAATACCATCTTCATCACGATATTCTAATATCTTCTTATTAATATATTTTAATACTTCAATCGCAAACTCCCCATCTTCTACAATACTCTTACCATTATATAAAACTTGCAATTCATTTAAAGCAGTTATTCCATAAGAAGCAGTAGAACTCTTAAGTATAGGTTCAATTTCATCATCAGGTTTTAAATTTCCTCCGTAAAATCCTCCCTGACAATAAGCAAGTGGATTAGTTGAAGCTTTCTTCTTACCTAAATAACGATAAGTACGAATATGAATCTTTCTAACCATTTCTAAGTAATAATCTAATACCTCATAAAAATCTTTTTGTTCCTCTCTTGCTTTAGCAAGTATCATTGGTAAATGCAAAGAAATTGCTCCTATATTAAATCTACCTATATAAACAGGTTTATCATCTTTATCAAGTGGATTTATTCCACCCTTCTCATACCATGGTGATAAAAATGCCCTACATCCCATTGGACTAACAATTCTCTTATATTTTTTATACATTTCTGGTACATATCCCTTACCTGATAAAGATAAATAATCTGGATACATTGCCTTTTGACTACACTTTATAGCAGTAAGAAAACTATCTCTTAATATCCCTCCAGTACCATGAACCTTCTTATCATATAAAAATACCAATTTAGGAAATAAAGTAGGTCTCTTCTGTCCTTTTTTACCTTGTCCATTTCCATGAACCTCAAGCATAGTCTTAGTAATTAATACTGCAAATTCATCACTATCAACACCAAATGTAAAAGTAACAAAGGGATAATCTCCTCTACTAGATCCAACTGTATTTAATTTATATTCTATTCCCTGATATCCTTGTTCACATTCTCTTTTGACCTTTTTAAGTGCATAAGAAGAAGCTTCATCTGTATACTCACTACCCTTAATCTCTAAATATTCATTATAGTATTTTTTATATGACATTCTAGCATACTTCTTTAAAACAGTATCAACCTCTGGTACTGTAAATCCCCCATACTGCATAGCAGTAGTATTTAAAATAACATCTCCCATAACACAAAAAGCCGCTTGTAATGACTTAGGTTCAGTATACCAAATATTACTCATTTCAAAACCATCTTTTAAAACATTAGCCATATCAAATAAACAACAATTCATTGTGTCTCTTCTATAACTCATATCATGAATATAAATATACCCATCTTTACAAGCCTCAATTTCATGACTAGTCAAAAAGAACTTTTTATACAATTCTTTATTTAAACAATTATAAATTAAACATCTCTGTGTAGTTACTAAAGCACTATCCATATTAGAACATTCTTTATCCCCAATAAATGAAATAGCCTGACTTCTTTTATAAACCTTCTCTAAAAGATGTCCCAAATCCTTACGATAATCCCTATACTCTCTATAACTTTTCGCAACTAAAGGATTAACTTGTTCTAAGGCAGCCTCTACACAACTATGAACCTGTTCAATACTAGGATCAGTAGTCTGCGTATTTAAAAGTTTTCTAACTATATCTATAACTTCATTAATTGCTTCATCTGTTAAATTAATCATAACTCTCTCAGCACTAGAATTAATTGCATCTTTTATCTTATTAAAATTAAAATATTCTAAATTACCATTCTTCTTAACTATTTTTATATCCTCTTTTTCCATAATTACTGCACCACCTTAAATAAAAGTTTAACTAAATTTAAAAAATATTGCTGTTGCATTTGCAACAACATTAAAAATCTTATATAATCTAGTTAATAGGAAGTGATAAGTATGATAGAAAACATTGAAAGACAAGAACTTTTAACATTCCAAAATCAATTGTCAAAATGTGTCAATGCAAAACACACTACTTTTTCAAATAAAGATCTAATAATAAGTAATAGTCCAACAAAAAAAAGAATTGGCTTTATAATATATGGAAAAGCCTCAATAATTAAAACAGATATTAATGGTAATACTACTATAATGCGTGAATTAAAACAAAACGACATCTTTTCTAATTTATTTTTTGGGGATTCAGAAGACGATATATATATAATTAGTAATAAAGAAACAGAAGTAGTATTTATTGATTACAATTCAATATTAAAAGATTGTACCAAAAGATGCCCATTTCATAATAAATTAGTTTTAACACTATTTGAATTACTAATAAGAGATAATAAACAACAAAACGAAAAAATAGAACTACTTTCAAAAAGAACAGTCAGAGAAAAATTACTATTCTTTTTAAAAAACAGAACTAATTCTAATAATATATTTAATGTTACTACTTCATATACCGCTATAGCAGACTACATCTGTGTTGATAGAAGTAATTTAATGAGAGAATTAAAGAAAATGGAAAATGAAAAGATTATTGAAAGAGATGGAAAAAAAATTACTATTCTATAAAAAAAGAACTTTAATCAAAAAAGTTCTTTTCTATTGACTCTCTCGCAACAGGCATTTGTTGTTGAGCATAAAATACCTAGATCAAAAAAACTCCCATAAAAAACATATGGAAGTTCTTAACTAACAAAAAATTTTATTAAATAGTAGCCTCTATTTTATCAATCTAAGACTTACTTTGCCCTTTTCTAACGAAATATCATCTACATAGCAATCAACTATATCACCAACACTAACAACTTCACTAGGATGTTTAATATATTTAGTAGTAAGTTTAGAAATATGGGCAAGACCATCATTATGAAGACCAATATCAATAAAGGCACCAAAGTCAACAACATTACGAACTGTACCTTGTAACTTCATTCCTATACTTAAATCCTTTATGTCTAAAATATCACTCTTTAAAAGTGGTTGTGGCATTTCATCTCTAGGATCCAAATTAGGTTTTTTTAATGAAGCAATAACATCTTCTAATGTATAACTATCAACTTTTAATTTATCAGAATAAAGACCAACATCAATACTATCTAGTTTATCAATTAAATTCTTAGTACCAATATCTTTAATAGTAAAACCTAAATCTTCTAATAATTTAACTGCTACATTATAACTTTCTGGATGTATTGCAGTAGAATCTAAAATATTTTCTCCATCTACAACACGTAAAAAACCAACTGCTTGTTCATACGCCTTATCAGATAAAACTTTGTTTTTAATGATTTCATCTCGAGACATAATTTTACCAACTTTTTCACGATAAGAAATAATCTTTTCAATTGCCTTTTTTGTAAGACCAGAAACATATTTTAATAAACAAGACGATGCTGTATTTACATTTACACCAACACTATTAACACATTTTTCAACTACAAAGTCTAATGATTCAGATAGCTTTTTTTGAGAAACATCATGTTGATATAATCCAACCCCAATACCATCTGGTGGTATTTTAACTAATTCAGCTAAAGGATCTTGTACTCTTCTTCCAATACTTACAGCACTTCTCTTTTCAACTGCAAGATCTGGAAATTCTTCTATCGCAACTGGACTAGCACTATAAATAGATGCCCCTGCTTCTGAAACAATTATATATTTACAAGAAAGATTATATTCCTTAATCATATCAGCACAAAACTTTTCTGATTCACGAGATGCTGTTCCATTTCCTATAGCTATAATATCAACATTATATTTCTTAATTAATTTAACAACAGTCTCCATACATGAATTAATTTCTCCATCACCATTATTCTTTAAAAAAGGTTTAATAACAGTTGAATCCAAGTATTTTCCAGTTCTATCTATAACAGCCAACTTACACCCATTAACAAATCCAGGATCAAAAGCTAATATAACTTTCTCTTTCATAGGAGGAGTCAAAAGTAATGCCTCCAAATTCTTACCAAAATTATCTATTGCGGCTAAATCACCACGTTCTGTTAAATCACTTCTAACTTCTCTTTCAATTGATGGCTCAATTAATCTTTTATAACTATCAGCAATAGCCTCTTCTACATAACAAGTAACAAAAGACTTATCATTTTTAATTATTTTCTTATTTAAAAATGATAAAATATCATCCTTAGAAACATCTATACTAACATTTAAAACCTTTTCTTTTTCTCCTCTATTTATGGCTAGTACCCTATGAGGTTTTATTCTTTTTACTTCTTCACTAAACTCATAATACATCTCATATACTTTACCAGGATCATCAGCATCTTTTTTAACTTTCGTTACAATAACACCATTTTTATAAAAATAACTTCTAATCCATTTTCTATAACTAGCATTATCACTAACCCATTCAGCAATAATATATTTAGCTCCTTCAATACACTTGTCAAAAGAAAGATCATCTTTAATAAATTTAGCTACAATATCATTAATAGAACCATTAGTAGGAAAACTCATAATTATTTTTGCTAAAGGTTCAAGTCCCATTTTAATAGCCTCAGTTGCCTTAGTCTTTTTCTTCTCTTTATAAGGTCTATATAGATCTTCTACTTCTACTAATTTAGTACACTTTAAAATATCATTCTTTAATTCATCAGTTAATAAACCCTTTTCATCAATTAATCTAATAACATCTTCTTTACGTTTTAACAAATTAACTTGATATTCATAAACATCATTAATAGATCTAATTTCCTCTTCAGATAAAGCCCCTGTTGCTTCTTTTCTATATCTTGCTATAAAAGGAATAGTATTTCCCTCACTTAAAAGATTTAAAACAACATCGACCTGTTTTGAAGTAATATTTAAACTATTTGCTATATCATTAATAATATCATTATTCATTATGCACCTCTAATATCCATATCTTAAAATTTCAAACACAACATCAGAAAAACTTCCAAACTTTGAAGCTTCGCTTTCTGATTTAAACAATAAATCAAACATAAATTTATTTGATAGTCCAACGCCACCCCTGTCCAAAACAATAGCCAAAATATCATTTCCTATTTTATCGGACTTAATTCTAACAATTGTACCATATTTGTAGCCTCTATCACCTGCCACAATTCTAACAACTCCATATTGTGGATCATTATAATAAATATCATCCCCCACATATCTACCACTTGCTAGATAACCACTACAACCAACGCAATCTGGTCCATAAGCACTAAGTCGCCCCTTTTGTACTTCAAGTACTTTGTCTTCATTAGAAACTATAGGATCTAAAACTGTTTGATCAGGCTCTTTATCAATAGTTGTATCTTCATCATTAATAGAAGAATCAACTAAATAATCCTTATCAGTTGTAGTATTTTTCTCATTATCTGAAACCAAATAAGAATTAGTATCAGAATCACTATCACTTGCAATACTAGTATTATCATCACTATTGTTATCTATATTTATATTACTAACAAAAGCATCACTCTTAATTTGTTTAGTAGTTAGTTTAACAGAAACATTATCTTCATCAAGAGAAACAAAATTAAGAGCTACTGCTACTATAAGTAAAACTATATTTATAAACCATAAAATTTTCTTCATATAAAAACTCCTCATAGATGTAAGTATATCACATTTACAAGAAGTTTACAACCACTTTACTATATTTACATTTTGATTTACATTATTTGTACTTGCTACAAGTATAACCAGAAGCATTCATTTCTCTTTCAATTTTACTAATATCTTCTCTCGCTTCAAATTCAGGAAATGTTCCTCCAGCTTCTGCAAAGGCTGAAGTAGCTTTAGTTAAATCAACAGTATTATAATTAACAATCTCAACAGTTGAAACGGAAGAAGACTCTAA
This sequence comes from uncultured Bacilli bacterium, assembly GCA_934120715.1. Classification (GTDB taxonomy): domain Bacteria; phylum Bacillota_I; class Bacilli_A; order RF39; family UBA660; genus CAG-877. The sequence goes on from CAKOUW010000003.1 coordinate 71,086, forward strand.
ATCACACCTTATAGAAACTCCACTAATATCAGTCATCGAATCTTTAAGTATTTGACATTTATTATAACTATCATTAAATACTTCACTATCTTGCTCAGAATCCCCTTTAGTAGTCGTTGTAAAAGTTAACTTATCCAACTTTTGATCAGTAAAACTAAACTTAGCATTAAAAACAGTATCTAAACTAGTACCAGTCTTTTTTAAAGTACATTCAAGGGTACCATCCACTATTACTTCAGGTTGATTACTTCTACCAGATAATTTCAAATTAACAAACTGTGTTAATTCTGGTAAAAATATTATTATCCCAAGTAATAAAAAGAAAAACAAAACAAGTAAAAAATATTTAAATTTACTTGGTGGAGTATATACATAATTATCATCAGTATTATTATTTGAAGTATTAACAGTACTAGAATTACTATTACTCTCTCCTAAAATCTCAGTATTATTTTGATTATTAATAGGAGCTACATTATTATTTATTGGTACATTTACTTGACTAGACACACTATTATTAACTGAGTTATTAACAGGAGCATTTGAACTAGAAATAGTCTCAACTCCCATATTTTGACCATTATTAACAGGCATAGTAGTACCAGGATTATTACCAACTACATTTGTATTATTAACATTATTAGTAGAACTAAGAGTATCAAAATTATTATTGTTATTATTCATACCATCACTCCTATCATAAAAAGTATAACACAAATATTTATCGTAAACTAGTTATTTTTTCCTGAAAATCATCACTATTCACAATATAACTTCCAGAAGTTAAAATATCGGCATTACTACAATAATCTTTAGTATTATAGTTTACTCCTCCATCAACATTAATTAAAGCTTGACTATTATATTCTTTTAATAGGCATGAAACCTCATCTATCTTATCAGCACATTCCTTAATAAATGATTGTCCTCCAGCACCAGGTTCTACACTCATAACCAAAATTAAATCCAAATATGGCAAATATGGAACTAACTCTTTAACATTTGTATCAGGTTTTATTGCCAAACCAGCTTTAATTGAATACTTTTTTATAAGTTCCAAACCCTTTTGTATATCACATGGTGCCTCTATATGAAAAGTAATATACTCTGTATTTAGTTCAGCATATAAAGGAATATACTTGATAGGATCAACAACCATTAAATGAACATCTAATCGTTTTGATGTATACTTGTAAATATTTCTCATCTCTCTAAATGGCATAGTCTTGTTTTTAACAAACTTACCATCCATTATATCAACATGTATAAAATCAACATCTGTCTCGTTTAATTTTTTTAGTCCTAAAACTACATCTTTACAACTCAAAAAAGAAGCACTAATTTTTTTCATATTTATCCTCTCCTATAAAACTTAAATAATTATCATATCTACTTTCTAATATATTATTCGCAAAAACTGCTTCCTTAACACCACAAACTTTTTCCCTAGTATGCATACAATCTTTATAAGGACAAGGAAAATTCTTAAATTCAATAAAACTATCTCTTATATCTTCCTTCCGAGAAGAATTAAAATCAAGTGCTGAAAAACCAGGAGTATCCATAACTTTACCACCAAATATATTAAATAACTTAACTACTCTTGTAGTATGTCTTCCTCTACCTAAAGCCGTAGAAATCTCACCAGTTTCTAAATCCCAACCAGGATTAAGTTTATTTAATAGTGTACTTTTACCAGCTCCTGTTTGACCAGTAAACACACTAGTCCGACCAGAAATTAATTTTTTTATTTTCGAAATATCAGTGTTAAATATAACAGAATAGCCAATCTTTTTATAATAATCTAAAATAGTATTGTAATAATTTAATTTCCTAGAATCAACAAGATCACTCTTAGTTATACAGATAATAGATTTAACACCTTTAGTTTCCATAAGCACCAACAATTTATCCAATAAATTCAAAGAAAAGTCAGGCTCCACTAAACTAGTTACGATAAAAGCTTGATCAATATTAGAAACTTTAGGTCGCTTAAATTCATTCTTTCTATCTAAAACTTTCTCAATTACTCTTTTTTTAGCATCAAAAAGAACATAGTCCCCAACTAATGGTACAATATGTTCTTTTCTAAATATTCCTCTACATTTACATGCATAAACAGAATCATTATAACTAACGTAATGTAAATCGCTAACAATTTCAACTATCTGTCCCCTCATAACCTGCTCCCTTATTCAGTTTTATTTTGATTATTATTAGTTTCTTTATCCTTATCAGTATCCTTACTAGTATCTTTGTCACTATTTTTGTCTTTATCGCTATCTTTATCAGGAGTTTTTTCAGTTGGCTTTTTAGCAACAACAACTTTAAGCGTAGTTCCCTTAACTATTGGACTACCAGCTGCTCTACTCTGAGATATAATTTTACCCTCTTCATCAACACTTGACTCTTGATAAGAAACTTCTATTGTTAAGTTATATTTATCACAGAAAGCCTTAGCATCATCTAGACTCCAACCTTCCCCATACATATCAGGAAAACTATCAACAATATTTGGAATATATAACGTAATAGAGTCTCCTCTTACAACCTCAGATCCAGCATCTAAAGATTGACCAATAATTTCTTGTTCATCATACTCTTTAGAAGTATCAGTTGGTTCCTTTTTTTCAATAGAAACTTTTAAACCATAATTGGTCTCAAGTATAGTTTGAACCTCAATGTAATTCTTACCAGTATAATCTTCTATTTTAAAAACTTCTTCACCAGCTGACTTATATATCGTGATCTTAGTACCCTTTTTAACACTTCTAGAAGCTTCAGGATCCGTTCTCGTAACCTTATTCTTATCAACTTTAGAAGATGCCTCTGATTTAATAGTTGTATTCACTTCAAAACCTAAAGCTTGTAACTTTTTTTCACATTGACTAACTTTTAAATTTTCACAATCAGGAACAGTAACTGGTTTAGAATTTGTAAACTTTGGAACAATAAAGAATACTGTTAAAAGTGCAACAACTAAAATAGTAAAAATAATGGCTAATATAATAATAATCTTATTGCCTTTCTTTTCCTCTTCATCATCCAATTTAACTGCTACATCACTATCATCTTGATTAACTTCTTCAATGTTTTCTAACTTTTTAATACGCTTAGTATTTTCATTTTCATGTTCCGGATATTTATATTGATAAACCTCTTCATTCATTCTATCATCATCTAATGCTGTAAGTAAATCTTGATGCATACTTCTAGCATCATCATATCTATTTTTAGGGTTTTTAGCAGTAGCTTTTAAAATGATATTTTCAATACTTTGTGGAATAGCCGGATTATCATCTCTTAAATTAGGAAGTGGATCTCTCATATGCTTTAATGCTATTTCAACAGCGTTATCTCCCTTAAAAGGAAGACTTCCACTAAGAAGTTCATAGAAAATAATTCCTATTGAATAAATATCACTTTTAATTGTACATCCTTTACCACTAGCTTGTTCTGGTGGTAAATAATGAACAGAGCCCATAACTGAATTAGTCTGTGTAAGTTGTGTTGAATTAAGTGCCATTGCAATACCAAAATCAGTAATTTTAATTTGCCCATCATCTTTTATCATAATATTTTGTGGTTTTAAATCTCTATGAATTATATAAGAGTCATGTGCATGAGCAATACCATCTGTAATTTGAAGCATAATATCAATTGCCTCAGATAATGTTAAGCTACCTCTTTTCTTAAGTAATTGTTTCAAAGTTTTTCCTTCAATATACTCCATAACTATATAATAAAGTCCATTATCTTCACCAACATCATACATCTCAACAATATTAGGATGAGCTAAAGAAGACGCTGACAATGCTTCTCTTTGAAATCTTCTAACAAACTTCTCATCACCAGATAAATCTCCACGTAAAACTTTAATTGCCACATTTCTATCTAAAATAGTATCATATCCTAGATAAACATTGGCCATACCACCTTCGCCTATAGATCTAATAATTTCATAACGATCATTAATTTTTTGCCCCTTTGTTATCATTACTCGTCACCTTCTTCACGTATCAAATAAGCAACCGAAATATTATCAGTTCCACCCCTATTATTAGCTTTATTAATTAGCTTAATGACTTTATCCTCTATAGATGCATCACTAACCAAAACTTTTTCAATTTGATCTTTATCTAACATATTAGTAAGTCCATCACTTGATAATAAAATTTGTGAAATATCCATATCACAATCAAATATATCTACATCAACCTCAAGAGATGCTCCTAAAGCCTTCATAAGTACATTCTTCTTTGGATGAACATTAGCCTCCTCCTGAGTTAATTCTCCAGCACTAACAAGTAAATTAACAAGTGTATGATCATATGTAACTTTATGAAGTTTATCATCTTTTAAGACAAAGCCACTAGAATCACCTACATTTCCAAATAGTAAATAATCCTTAGTAAGAACAGCAAGAACTAAAGTTGTTCCCATTCCCTTACTTTCAGGATGCGTTTTTTCATGTTGAAATATAAGTGTATTAATTTCATCAACTGTATTTCTTATCCAGTTAACAGCATCAACTTTACTCATATTTAAAAAAGTATCTTTAAAATGTTTACCTAAATAACTAATCGCAATAGATGAAGCCACTTCCCCTGCTGAATGTCCCCCCATTCCATCAGCGATAGCCATTAAATAATCATTTCCATTATTTTTAACAATAATAACACTGTCTTCATTATGATCTCTAACTTTTCCTGAATCAGTCAAATAAAAAGATTTCATAAACCCTCCTTCTTACTTCTAAGTTGTCCACAAGCAGCACTAATATTACCACCAAACTCTCGTCTAATAGTAACACCTATACCATTCTTTTTTAGTATATCATAAAATCTCATAATTTGAACAGTACTACTTCTTTTAAAACCTAAATTATTTGTCTCATTATATGGTATTAAATTAATATAACAATTTAATCCCTTAACCAAATTACTAAGTTCACGAGCATTGTCAAGACTATCGTTAACTCCTTCTAATAAAACATATTCAAAAGTAATCCTTCTATTAGTCTTTTCAAAATATTTTTTTAATGCTACCATCAAATCTTCCAAAGGATATACTTTATTAATAGGCATAATCTTATTTCTAATCTCATTATTTGGAGCATGTAAACTAATAGCTAAATTAAATTGTAAACCAATATTAGAAAATTCTTCTATCTTAGGAATAATGCCACAAGTAGATACTGTTATATGTCTAGATCCAATCGCAAGTCCCTTAGGATTATTAATTATTTTTAAAAACTTAACTAAATTATCATAGTTATCAAAAGGTTCACCAATTCCCATAACTACAACATGACTTATACGTTCCCCAATTTCTTCTTCTATCATTAAAACTTGTAAAACCATCTCATGAACTAAAAGATTTCTAACTTTTTTTCTTCTCCCAGACTCACAAAACTTACATCCCATATTACAACCAACTTGCGAAGATATACAAATACTATTGCCATAATCATGTCTCATAAGAACAGCTTCAACATGTTCAGAATCAGAAAGTTCAAATAAATACTTAGAAACATCAACATCTTTTTGAATATCAACAATTTTAAGTCTAGATATACTAAAATTCTCTCTAAGTTTATTAATAATCTCTTTCTTTATTCCAAAAACTTGATCATAGTCTTTTATTCTCTTTACATATAAAAAATCAAAAAGTTGTGTAGCATGAAACTTCCCAGATGAAAGAGAAACAAAATAATCTTCCATTTCCTCTAATGTTAAATCATATATATTCAAAAAAACCACTCCACTCTAGTTTCCTAAAACATTAAAATCAGTAACTTCCCCATAATTAAAATAATTTAGCACAATTTCAAACCTATTCGTACTAATATGTTTAAACAAACCATAACTATTAAGATTAAATTTAATATTCTTAATGTTCCTATCCTTAGACATATAAACAGATATCTCATTAGGAATATCATCTATATCAGTATTTAAATTTTCTAATTCTTTTATAATAGTAGAAGTTGTTATTTTATAATTGTACATTATATCCCCATTTTCATATTCCGTCTTAGAAAAAAATGATGAAACATCAATAAGATTTTTTATTATATCAATATCCATAAATTCTCTATAAATATATGGATTATCTACAGTAACATAATTACCATTACTCTTTTGATAAAAAGTACCATCAGCATTATAATATTCTAAATTATTAAAAATAAATATCTCATCATTATTCTTTCTTTTACCATTATATATAGAAATATCTTCATCAATATAAAATTTATAAGAATACTCAAAATCACCTTTTAAAGATGCAAATGAAATCTTACTAGTATTATAATTAATATTATTTGAATTATAATTTTTGCTTCTACCAATAGCCATAAAAATAAATAAGGCTATAAAAAATATTGCATAAAAACCAAAAAACAAAACTGCTTTTCCCCTAGGATTATTATTAAAATCTTTTAATAATTTTATAAACTTTTTAATCTTATCCATCATATTAATATACCCTATTTATTTTATCCTTATCTCTTAATCCATTAATATAACTAAAAGCATTCATTCTTTTTTTACCAAAAGGTTTAATATCTGTTAAAATAATTTCTCCATCACCAGTTACAACACCAATACCTTTTTTATATAATCCACTTATATCACCAGGTTTTTTATTCAAAAATTTCTTATCAGAAATATAAGCATCATATACTTTCATTTCTAAATCATTAAAAATAACATTAGCAGCTGGTACTGGATAAAGTCCCTTTATTTTATTCAAAATCTCCCTACTAGTTTTAGAAAAATCTAAATGCTCTTCTTCTCTTTTTATATTATAAGCATAAGTTACTTGTGATAAATCTTGTTTAATTCTTTTATTTGTTCCTGAAATTATACTAGGAAGAGTCTCAAGTAATAAATCCCTTCCCATCACACTTAATCTATTACTTAAAGATTCTAAATTATCAGTATCCAATATATCAGTCTCAGCTTGCGAAATAATATCTCCATTATCCATTGCTTCATCCATATACATAATTGTTATACCTGTTTTTTCATATCCTTCAATTATAGCTCTATGTATAGGTGCTCCACCTCTCAATTTAGGCAAAAGTGAAGCATGCACATTAATACAACCATACTTTGGATAATCCAAAAGAGCCTTAGGTATAATTTGACCATAAGCACAAGTAATTATAATATCAGGTTTAAGTGCTAAAATACCATCATAATCATTTCTAACTTTTTCTGGCTGTAAAACAGTAATGTTATTTTCAATAGCCAACTTTTTAACTGGTGTAAAAGTCTTATCCTTACCTCTACCAATAATTTTATCTGGCTGACTAACAACTCCAACCACATTATACTTATCTATAAGCCCAGATAATACCAAAGCCGCAAAATCCGGCGTTCCCATAAAAACAACTCTTATATCCATAATTATTTTCCCCCGATAAACATTATTATTGTTACTATAACTCCTAATGTAATGAAAATAGAACCCAATAAAACTAAAATAGATACTTTACCATATACATCTAAAAGCTCATCTTCTGAATCACTCTTCTTACAAGAATATTTATAAATATGATTAGGTATTGAAACAAATTCAATATCTTTACTATCAATTCGCGTTTTTATAGGTATCCTATCATTATTACAATATAATAAACTAAATATGACATCATTAAGAACAAAATCTTTATCATTAATTAATATATCCTCAACAAAATCAATCTTATCATACCCAAATAATCTTCTTTTAACAAGTAAAACATTAATATTAGCATTACTTTTATTAAGTAATTTCCACTCTTCCAAACAAGACTTCATAACAAATTTCTTTTCAGCATTATTAAGATCTGCCTTTTTTATAACTTCTCCCAAATTTTTAAAACACTGATAATAATCATTCTTTAAATATAAATTACTACTTTCAGTAGAACTAATAACTATATTATCACATAACAAATGATAAAAATACATAGGACTATTAGCTCCATAAAAACAAGCATTAGAAAAGTTATCAGTTAAATATATATCACTATTATAAAAATTCTTATTCATAATATTAAATACTCTATGCTTAGTAAATATTTTATCAACATCAACAAAAGCTGCATAGTTATTATAATATTCTTCTGGTACAAAACCATCTCGTTCTATATTATTTTTATAAATACCCGAAAAGCCATGAAATAAATATCCATCATTAATATATTTTTCATATATATATCGTAATATCATTTTTTTACTAGTATAACTACTCCTATCACTAATACCTAACTTCTCAGAACAAATATTAATAATAAGAATATTAATAGCTTTTTCTATATCATAAATATTATTAAATTTTCTAAACATCTTACCAACTTGTAAAACATAATTATCTAAGTATCTAGTATCTTTAATAATTATACAGTACTTAAATAAAGCATCATATAAAGTAAATAGTGTCTGGTATGAACAATTATATTTTAAAAACAATCGTCCATCTTTATTTTGATATGAAAGATTATTAGTAATTTCATTTATTAAAAAGCAAACATCTTTTCTACTAAATACTCTCTCTAACACTAACATCACCACCTAGATATAGAAACCTCACCCTTTACTAGTCTATACCAATATTAGAATATCACATTTTTCTAAAAATGACTAGGATTAAAATCAATATCTATAGTAACTTTATTATTTGCTTTATAATGATCTATTATTTTATCAAGTATATTAATAAGTAATGTATCACTCTTATATTTTATAATAATACCATATCTATACATTTTTCTAACTCTTGAAACACTACAAGGAGATGGCCCTAAAATTATTTCATCAGCTAAATTTCTAGCTAAAGAGCGCTTAATTTTAGAAGCCTCAGTTAATATAAGATTATTATCTAGTCCACTAACTCTTAAATAACAAATATAATAGTATGGTGGATATTTTAACTTTTTACGAACCAGCATTTCTTGATTATAAAAGCCTACATAATCATGACCTTTAGCATACATAATAGCATAATGATTAGGATTAAAAGTCTGAATAATAACTTCTCCTTTTTTATTACTTCTGCCACTTCTACCAGCCACTTGTGAAAGAAGATCAAAAGTATTTTCACTACTCCTAAAATCAGGAATCATCAAACTAGTATCTCCATTAATTACACCAACTAAAGTAACATTATCAAAATCTAGTCCCTTCGCAACAATTTGTGTCCCAAGTAAAATATCATATTCATGATTTCTAAAAGCTTTAATCATTGCTTCGTGCGAACCCTTTTTAGTTGTTGTATCAAAATCCATTCTTAAAACCTTAGCAGCCGGAAAAAGACCATTTAATTCCTCTTCTATTTTTTCTGTTCCAACACCCAAATCATTTATAGAATCTTCTCCACAATTAGGGCAAGTATTATAAACTTTAGTACCATATCCACAATAATGGCATCTAAGTGTATTACTACTTTTATGATAAGTAAGTGTAATATCACAATCAGGGCATTTGAAGGTATAACCACAATTTTTACAAGTTATAAATGAAGCATAACCTCGTCTATTTAAAAACAAAATAATCTGTTCCTCTTTTTCTAATCTCTCCTCTATAGCCTTAATAAGCTCTGAAGAAAAATGTCCCCTACTAGTTTTAAATTCCTGATTCATATCAATAATTGAAACATTAGGTAATGACTTTCCATTTATTCTATTAGGTAAAGTAAGTAATTTATAAACACCTTTACTTGCTCTAGCATAAGAATCCAAGGTAGGAGTAGCACTTCCCATTAATACAGGACAATTATGATACTTTCCTCTTAATAAAGCCACTTCTTTAGCACTATATCTGGGATTAGTATCATCTTGTTTATAAGAATCACTGTGTTCCTCATCTATAATTATAATTCCAATATTTTTTAAAGGTGCAAAAATGGCACTCCTAGCCCCTATAACAATTGAGGCTTCCCCTCTAGCAATTCTTCTCCACTCATCATATCTTTCCCCATCAGATAAAGCCGAATGAAGAGCCGCAATCTTCTTACCAAATCTCTCCTCAAATCTAGATACCATCTGCGGAGTAAGACTAATTTCTGGGACAAGCACAATACTAGTTTTACCAGCAGCAAGAACCTTTTCAATAAGTTCCATATACACCTCAGTTTTACCACTACCAGTAACACCATAAAGTAAATATGGAAAATATTTATTTAAGTCAACTGAGTTAACAACTAAGCTTTGATCATTAGTCAAAGTCTTTTTATTATAACTACCCTTATTATAATTTAATCTATAATGCTCACACTTTTCTTCAGTTAAGATTTCCTTATTTAAAAGACTATTCAAACTACTAAGAGAAATAGCTTTAGCATCATCTCTTAAAACCAACTCCCGATCATTAAACAATTCAATTATCTTTTGTTGACCTAAAGTAAGCCTAAACTTACTCAAATCAACACTATTAAGTCTATAACAAGTATCATATTTTATATTAACACTAGTACCAATTTTAGCCTTTAAAGCTTTAGGAAGCATAACTTGGTAGCAGCTAATAAGAGTAGCCAAAGTCATTTTTTGAATCTTTCTACCAAGTTCAAGTAATTCATCATTTAAAATAACTTCATCATCAACTATATCAATTATTTCCCTAAGTTTAATATTACTATCACTAGAATCTTTAATTTCAACAACAAATCCTTCTAAAATTTGCCTAGAAAAAGGTACTTTTACTTTAATACCCTTCTTTATTTTATTAACATAATCAGAAGGAACAGCATAATCAAAGACTCTATCAATATTTTTATTAGACAATTCAACTAATACGCCAACTACCATACATACCTCCCAATAACTAAAGATTAGCATTGAACCCTAACAATGTCAATGACTCAAGAACAAATGACAAATTAAAATTTATCGCATTGGTCATTACCGATCAACATTTCTACTTCATAGATAGAATATCATCTATTACCAATAGGCTTAAATTTTGATAGTCGTTACCATACTTTTTTATTTTACTTTACTTCTTAATTATTTTAACAATATATTCTTTTAATATATTCCATTAGTTAATACTGTTCTTTATAAAAAGAAAATTCCTTATAAATGAAAAAAGAGCCACAATAGCTCTTATTACTTAAAATATTTTTCTAACTAAATAATCTCATCATCAAATGAATCATCAGTAGAACTAACATTTCCTAAATTATTTATTTTTTCATTATCATCATTAGAATCATCAAGTAATTCCTTAGGATCATCATATAAAATATCTGTATTATTTGGTTTATTGTCTTTTTCTTTAATTATTAATACAATTCCAGAAACAAATGATCCAATAATAATAATTCCAAGTATTATATACACCACTATCATAAAAATCCCTCTATTCTTTTACTATTATAACCAATTAAAATAATTTTATAATATCATTGATAGTAATAAATAACATTAGAAGCATTAAAACAATAAGTCCAGCTGTATGAATTTTAGCCTCAAGTTCAGGACTGACTGGTGATCCTTTAATTTTTTCAATTATGATAAATAAGATATGTCCTCCATCAAAGGCAGGTAATGGAAATAAATTAATAAATCCAACATTTATACTTAAAAATGCTACTAAATATAAAATACTACTAAGTCCAGATTTACTCTGTTCACCAACAATAGAATATATACCAACAGGACCAGAAAGCTGAGTTAATTTAACTCCACCAGTAAACAAGCATTTAACTGTAACAGCCATTTGCTTAAATATTGATCCAGTCTTCTTAAAAGTATATTTAATTGCATTAACAAAACCTTTAGTTTTCTTCTGACTAATAACCATACCATAACGATAACTAACTTCTTCACCAGATTTAACCTCTTTTGGTTTTACTTTAAAAGTCTTCTTACTACCATCTCTATCAACTGTAATAGTATTTTTAGTTTTAGGATTACTTATAGCTAAATATAAAGAAATATCATCGCTAGTACTTATATGATGCCCATTTATTGAAACAATCTTATCATTTTTTCTAATCCCAGCTGCATAAGCAGGATATTTATTATCAACAGATGAAATAACAGGATCCATAGTTGATCCACCCCAAATAAGAGCTATTAGAAATAATATTAATATAGCTGAAATAAAGTTATTACCAGCACCAAAAAACATAATTAAAAATCTTTGAAAAGCTGTTTTATCTTGTAATCTTCTATTCTTTGGTACTTTTTTAATATCATCATCATCAATATTTTCTCCAGCTAATTGACAAAAACCACCTATTGGAATTGCCCTTAGAGAATATTCAGTTTCACGCCCCTTTTTACTAAATAATTTAGGACCCATACCTAAAGCAAATTCATAAACATAAACACCATTCATTTTTGCAAATATAAAGTGCCCAAATTCATGAACAAAAACTATAAAACCTAAAATTAAAATAAATATAATAAGATTTAATATAATAGACAAATAAATTCCTCCTTAAATAAGCCCAAGTACTAATATAAAAGCCAAAGTTACAAATATAATACTATCACATCTATCAAGTATACCACCATGTCCAGGAATCAAATTAGAAAAGTCTTTTCTATCATAATATCTTTTAATTGCCGAAAACACTAAATCCCCAACTTGACCAACAAAACTTAAGAATAAAGTCACAAATATAACTAAAACTAAAGAAACGCTATGACTAATAACTGTTATATAAAACATTGTTCCCACAAATGTTGCGATTAATGATCCGCCAATTGCTCCTTCTATAGTTTTCTTAGGTGAAATAAGTGGAGCTAATTTATTCTTACCAATAAGCATTCCAGTAAATAATGCAAATGTATCAGTCATAGTAGTTATCAATAATAAATATATGATATAGTTAATATTAAAATTACGAGTAATAATTAACAAATTAAAGCTAAGTCCAATAAATAAAACTGACCCCATTATAAATAAAGCATCATTTAAATTATATCGTTTATTATCATTAATAAATACTATCGGAGCTAAAAATGCAAAAATGATCAGTGCCATTACTTTATAATTAACATCATATAAAAATTCAATAGAATCAAAATTATTTAAAGCAAAGAAAACTACAAATAAATATCCAAGTATTTTAATAAATGTTGGAAACTTCTTCTTACTTTCCCTAATATGAATAAGTTCATAAAAGCCAAGCATAGCAAGTAATGTACATAAACCTGCAAACCATTTTCCTCCAATAATTAGTATTGGTACAAATACTAAAATCATAACAATAGCACTTAAAACTCTTTTTTTCATAAATTTCCTCCAAATCTACGATTCCTATGATTAAACTCTAATATAGCTTCATCAAATTTATCTTCATTAAAATCAGGAAAATAAATATTAGAAAAATAAAATTCTGCATAACTAGCTTGGTATAACATAAAGTTACTAAGCCTCATTTCTCCACTCGTTCTAATAACTAGATCTAATAAAGGTAAATCCTGATATAAATGTTTTTGTACAAAAGTCTCATTAATATCATCAAGAGTAATTTCATTGTTTTTATATAGTTGGCAAACTTTCTTTGTCATATCAACTATCTCACTATGTCCACCATAGTTAAGACAAACATTCAACACAAGGCCCGTATTATTCTTTGTAGCTTCAGTTATCTCTTGCATAGCATCCCATACCTTATCAGGCAATGGTTCTCTCTTTCCAGAAAAAATTATCTTTATATTATCTACATCCTTAAATTCTTTCTTAAAACCAGTAATAAATAAATCCATTAAAAAATCTACTTCTTCTTTAGCCCTCTTAAAATTTTCTGTTGAAAATGCATAAATAGAAAGATATTTAAGACCCATCTTATTAGCATGAATACATAATTTTTTTAAATTTTTAGCACCAGCTTGATGGCCCTTAACACTTTTTAATCCCCTGGAGGTAGCCCATCTTCTATTGCCATCCATAATAATTCCCACATGTTGTGGCATAATCAATTGTTCATTTTTCATATTTTAATACCTCTAGTTCATTATATAACAAAGAAAATAAAAAAGAAAGTCCAAAACGACTTTCTAAAATTTATCAATGTCTATTTTTACATACTTATTATCATTCAAACTACTACTAGCCTGAACTAAAGTTCTAAGCGCATTAGCACACTTTCCGTTTTTACCTATTACTCTTCCCATATCTTCAGATGCAACAATTACTTGAATAAGTATTACATTATCTTCATCAGTAGGAAATTCTTTTACACTAACTGCTTCAGTATTAACAACCAAAGATTTTACAACCTCCTCAGTTAACTTAACTAAATCCATATTACTTATCCTTTTCTACTTTTTGTGAAGCATATTTAGCCATAATTCCTTGCTTACTAAATAAGTTTCTAACAGTATCAGTAGGAACTGCACCATTATTTAACCATTTCATAGCTAATTCTTCATTTATTTTAACGCTTCCCTCACCAACTGGAGCATATGTTCCAATAAGTTCAAGATATTGTCCATCTCTAGGACGTCTAGAATCAGTAGCAACTATTCTGTAAGTAGGTCTTTTTTTAGCACCTATTCTTGTTAATCTAATTTTTACTGCCATAATTTTCTTCCTCCTTCTCTCAACACATAACAAATTATAATATAGTTAAAAATATATGTCAACCTTTTTTTGATAACACTATCAAATTATTTAATTATTTACTATTTTCTTAATAGAATCAATTTTAAATTCAACAGTTTTGATACGTGAACGACAAAAGCTACATCTAACACCATCCACTTCTGCACCACAATTAGGACATTTAGTTATTTCACTTTTCTGATTAAAGTCCTTTCTAAACACAACCTCAAATTTCTCAGTTGCTTTATTGTCTCTACTTCCACTTGATATATAACCATTCTTATCCATCATATAATTAATATATGATATTTCTATCATTACAGATGCCACTTGTTTAGCAATTGTACTATCTAATTCAAAAATAACTACTTTTTTTCTTTCTATATCTTTAATTACTCTCTTATTTCCACTCTTAAGATCAAGACTTATACCAGTATAATAATTCTGATACATTCTCTTAGTACTTAAAATTTTCATAATATTATAATCTAAATTATTATAAGCATTTTCAAAGTCTAAGAATATATCATAAAAATAATCTTTTAAAGCATTAATATCATCAGTATTAAATTTAGCTAAATCACTTTTAGAAACATCATTATATGTTTTTTGATATTTAGTACCCTGCCCAATTTCATCTATATTTGTATTAGATACAATATTATTTTTAAAATAATTATGAGTTGACTTTCTCTTTATAATATTACTAATAGTTTTAAATATAAATACCCATACAGCTACATTAAAAAATATTTCCGCAACAAATATAATAACAAAAACTACTCCAACTATAATTTCTTCTATTTCCATTTAACTTCCTCCGTTAATACACTTTAGTAACAGTTCCCTTTCCAACAGTTATCCCACCTTCTCTGATAGAAAATTCGGTTCCTACTTCCATAGCAACATTCGATACTAAAGTAGTAGTAAATGAAACATCTTCACCTGGATTTACCATTACAATATTATCTGGTAAATCAATAACTCCTGTTATATCAGTGGCTCTAAAATAAAATTGTGGTCTATAACCATCAAAGAAAGGAGTATGTCTTCCGCCTTCTTCTTTTGATAAAATATGTACATCTGCATCAAATTTTGTTGCCGCTACAATAGAGTTTGGTTTTGCCAACACTTGACCCTTTTGTACTTGTTCACTTGTAATATCTTTTAAAAGGATTGCAACATTATCCCCAACAATTGCTTCATCTTTTTGTTCTCTAAACATTTCTATTCCTGTCACTTCTGTTGTTAGAATTTCTTCACTTAATCCAACAATTTGAACTGTATCGCCTACTTTAACTTTACCTCTTTCTATCATACCAGTTACAACAGTACCTCTACCTGTGATAGTAAATATATCTTCTATACTAAATAAAAATGCACCATTCTCATCATAAGTAGTATTTGTTCCTGCTTCAACACTTCCAGTTGAATTATTGTTTTTTTGTTCATTATTATTTTCCACTTTTGAGTTATTAGAAGTTTCGTTATTAGTTGTTTCCTTCTTGACTTGATTATTAAATACTATTCCTGCAATTATTATTATAATAGCCAATACAGCTATTATAACAGGACCTTTTTTACTATTTTTAGGTAGCTGAGTTTGTACTGACTGTTGTGTATATCCTGTATTCGTTTGTGGTTGTGTTGGTTGTTGTATATTTGTATTTTGATTTCCGTATATTGGTTGTCCTGTTTGAGAGTCGTACCCTATTATATTATTATTTTGATTCATCTTTTCACCTCCTAACCTTTATAGTTTTCATTTACTAATTTACTTCTACAATATTTACAAGTTCCATATTTTTCTCCTAAAAGATTATCAGAACCACAATTAGGACACTTTACATAACTTGTGTTCTTTGCTTTTTCTTGTTTGATTTTTATTTCCATATCATTTTTTTTTGAGATTTCTGCATCTCTTTTTTGTGTTTCGTTAATATAATCTCTGATTCCACTATTTAATTTACTACTTACTTTATCAAAAATAGTATTCAATACAAACGAAATAATTAAAAATATTACTCCAACACATATAAGTCGTTTACTATAATTAATAAAATCTACATTATATAATTCTGCACCAATAATATCTTTTAAACATGGAATAGTAGTTATATCTACCTTTGCAACATCTAAAATTAAATTTAATGCTTTAGGAATTAATATTAAGATTCCAATTCCAACAATATATATTGGAGTTGAAATTCTTTTTTTATTATCATATATAAAGTATCTCAATAATATTAAGCATACTCCTAAAAAAGGAATAAAATATAATGAAATTAAAATTATTGGTAAACTTGATAATATTTTAAATAGCAAGTTATTTTTCATTCTATTTCCTTTCTTATAATTAATTATTTATAATAAGCTAAATCATATTCAAGTGATGGTGTAATTCTAATAGGTTGCCCTGATTCGGTATAATAATCATTTGCGACAGTTGAACAAGTATATTTATTACATTTTATATCAACATATCTTTTTTCTCCTGGATAATTATTATCATAAACACCAATATAATAATAATTAGGATTTTCAATATCTTGAACTAAACTAATAGCATTTATCGCATGTAGTCCACCACTATAACTAGATGATATAACTGGAGCATCTCTATCATTTAATCTTGATTTAAGTATATTAATAAATCCTTGTGCACCAGTATAATCAGTTGTTTCTGTTCCTATTACATTTCTTAACCATAATACAAAGTTTAAGCCAGATGAATAATGCATAGTTGTATCTTGTCTGATAAATCCTGTCCAGATAGCATTAAACATTTGAGTATCATCTTTTTTCATAGCTTTACTTGTTTGCATTTTATCTTCATTTAAATAAAGATTGTCAGATGTCTTGTAATTTACTCCCCATCTTTCGAGTTGTTTTTCTTTTGATAATCCTGTTTTTTGCTCTTGCATATCATAAATACCAGAATCACCAATTTCTTTTTTATACTTTTCAGTAAAAGTTAATTTTGTTCCATCAAGAGTTCTTAAATCTGCCGGTTGCATTTCTCCAAAAATATCATATCCAAAAGTATATTTTAAAGCATTAGTTTGTAATTTATAATCATATAAATTATTATAACTTTTAAAATATGTATCAGATAAGTCATAAGCATAAGACTTCTGATCACCTACAGTTTTAGAAGCAACTGTTAGCGGTAATTGTTTTTTATAATATAATTGTGCAAATGTTGCCATACCATAGCAATGACCACCTGAAGATAAATTTGTCCCATAATTACCGAATGAGAATCCATCCCTATTTACAATAAAGCCACTGTCAGCAATAAGAATTCCATCTGCTTCACTATCTCCATCTATATCAACTAAATCATCATCTAATTCAGCACCAATATTTTCAAATAATTCAGTAAGGCCATCAACATTACCAGATGAGTAAAATTTGCATCCCGTTCCATTAGATATATTAGACAACTCCGTATTATATGAACCTCCACCAAATCCAATTGAGCAGATTTTAACTTTACTTTCAGTTGCCTTCTCTATTATTTTTTTAGTTTGATTGCTTAAAGATGAATCCTGTCCGTCTGTTAAGATAACAATATATCTGTTATCACTATCCTTAGAAAATTCCCTTATACCACTAGTTAAAGCATTACTAATATTAGTACCAGCACTAGTTGTAATAAACCTTCCATTCATTGTTTTTAATTTTGATTTCAATGCATTGGCATCAGTACCAATTTTTAAAGCATTTGCATAATCACTTCTAAATTCTGATAAACCAATTTGATAACTCTTTTTAGATAATCTAGTAATTAAATCACTTGTTAGCGTAAATCTTACTCCATCTGCATCAAAACCATCTAATTTAGATGAACCAAATAATCCACCAGAATATTCTTCACCTGTTATATTTTTATACTGTTCATTAGTATACATACTCCAAGAATTATCTAATACAAATAATACTTGTGTTGTTGTAGTTTCCTTAACTAATGTAGTATCACCAACAACATAATTTGAGAAATGCTTTAAAGTAGCTGTTAAAGTATTGTTTTCCTTATCTATGACTGTTTCTACTTTTTCATATTTTGCTTCTTTTTCATTATAATAATAAATTGACAAATTATCTTCGTTCAATCCATATTTTACTAACTCTTCGTCAGTATATGTTATTGTAATAACCGCCTCAGTTATTGTTCCATCAGTATAAAATGTATATAGATTATCAATTAATCCTGTTTTACTACTGATTTTAGTATTTGTATTAACTTCAGCTATTGTACTGGCAATATTACCAGCACCTGTTATTGATACTTTTAAATTATTAGATTCAAGATTGTATGTCATCATTCTTTTTCCATCTTTAACACCATCACCTTTTGAATCAGCTTTTAATGGATCAAGACCTAATTGTATTTCATCATAATCATTTAATCCATCACCATCAGTATCCGCTTTTAATGGATCTGTTTTACTAGTGAAAATCTCATAATAATCATCCAAGCCGTCCATATCAGTATCAGATAATATTGGACTTGTCCTATATTCTTTTTCCTGTTTGTTGGTTAACCCATCAAAATCTAAATCCTCATCAGAATCTAAATCTACTTTATAATCTAATGCTAATTCTTGTTCACTTGTATTAAAATTAATAATTTTAAATTTTTTACTAATCTTTCTCAATTTATATGATGCCGTAATTTTACATTGTCCTGTTGATTCTGATAAATTCCAATTAACTTCTAAGCCGTTATTTTGGGCTTCACCACAAGTAACATCATATTTTATATCTTTAACTCTTTCCTCATTTTCAAAGTTAATACCCAATTTAATATTTGTTTGAGAAACATATTCTAATTTAAAATCTGAATATTCTTCGTTCCAACTTAATTTATCAAATCCAAAGAAATTGTTAAATAACACAAGCCCTACAATCAAAACTGTTACTCCACCAAAACCAATTAAGCACTGTTTTTTATACTTAACAATAAAGCTTTTTAGTTTTTGAATAATAATTTTCATGAAATTTTGACTTTTTTTAGACATCATTTCAGACATTGTAGCACCATTTTGTTGTGATGAATTTACTTCTTTGCTATCAATACTTTGTTTCATTGTTTCTGTCATCTTATTCCCACAATTAGAGCAAAATTCCTCACTACCATTCAACTTATTTCCACAGTTAGGGCAAAACATATTTTACCACCTCACACCTATTATATATTTTTCTATAAATATTTACTAATTAACCAAGTATTTCAAAAAAGATAACTAATCAAATTAGTTATCAGCTCTGACTTTTAATAGCTTCAGATGGAATAACTATATCATCAGAAGTATTAAATTCCTTATAATTTATCTCAACCATCTCTTCAATACCCATAATTTCAATTGTAAAAGTCATTTTTTCAATATAATTAGATGAATTTACAAATACCCTAATATTTATATCATCACTTACAATATTTGATGTATCCACATCTGAATTCATTTCTGACATAGCAGCAGCCAATTTTTTACTATCAATAGTACCAGTATAATAAGTTCCACCATCTTTACTCTCTTCTGCTATATTAAATACATAATCATTCAAATTAAGCCATGTATTTGTATTTCCACCATTGTACTTTGCAGAAATCCATTTACCATTTGATGAATCTCCACCAAAAGCAGTTGTCATTTTTGAATAAACAACCATATTCTTATAATCAAAGTATTCTTCTGTTTCAACACCATAAGTAGACATTGAACAATGACCTATTTGATTCTTTCTATCATCAGTGCAACTCATATTAGCAGTAACATCTACATACCCCGTTTTAGCAGTCATTTTTACATCGTAACTATAATTATTTAAATTTTCAATCATAGTTTTCTTAGCTGCCACTAATTTACTGTCACTATTAATCTTACTTTTTTCACTGCCACAACCAGAAACACAAAATACAAGCATCATCATTAAAGAAAAATACAATACTTTTTTCATAAGTCTCTCCTAAATATATATATACCGAATATACTAATTTGCTGTAGAATATATTTGTTTAAAATCTGTATTATAATATACCGTCTTATCATTCTTTTCTACGGTTACATAATTTGAACCAATTGATATTGTATCCCCAAGATTAAAATCCATTGATTTATTTGATAATAAATTATATATCTTATATCCTGTTGTTGTATAATTATTTTCTGCATGTATTCCAACTTTAATAAAAGTACTATTATCATAACTAGTAACGAAAGAATGATTAAACGTTGTAATAGCTTTAGAACTCTTCAAATCATATAAAATTAGGCTGTCATCTTTTTCTAATAAAAATAAACTTTTACCCTTTGATTTCATATAATTAAATAAACTAACTTCTAAATACTTAATATCATCATACTCAGCTGGAACAACTACCTTGTCACCTGACATCAATCCATATTTATCAGAACTTGAGTATTCTTTAAATCCATACTGTTTTTCTAATAAGCCTAATTGTAAATCCTCCAATGTTGTTGAGGAATTTGGCTTTACATCTAACATCTTTTTATTCCCTACATCATAATAATACCAACGTTGATTTTTTCCAAGTTCAGTATAATTATATCCATAATCTATTTCTAATATTTGTTTTTGATAATCATAGATAGTTAAGTCATCAACTTTATCAGTTGGTTGATAAGCCAATTTACCATTTATAAAGAATAAAAATTTTCTGTCTTTAAATCCATCAGCTAACGACATATTGTAGTAATAGAAGATACCATTATCATCATTTGCTATATAATAACCATCATCCTCTAATGTAAATAAAATGTCACCTGTCTTTAATGAGACAATTAGTTTTTTCTTTATATCAGCGGCCCCATAGACACTTACACAAGCATATAAATCATCGTCATTGTATTCATTAGCCGATATTGAAATATATAATGACGTAGCTTGTATAGCAAATACCTTCTTGCCTTTATATGTCATAATTCCAGATTCATTTTTATTTATATCGACATATTGAAAATATCCATACTTAATATAATCAACAGTTGCTCCCTCTGGCGATATTTTTTTTAAGTTAGAATCATATAAAACACGTCCAACTAACCAAACATCATAATCTGAATAATACTGAGGCTTAGAATAATCATCAGTAGACAATTTTACATCGCCCTTTTTATCAATTAATTGATATATTGTTTTACTATAAAATTCTGTTCCTGTATTATCAACATTTACAACGGCATAATCACCAGCAAAATTATCCGCTTTATTATACTTGGGCTCTATCATTGTTTTACCTTCTGAAGTAATATATCCATATTTACCATTATTCTTTATAATAATAGGTTTCTTAGGATCAAAAATTGAATTCAAATTTGCTGCTGAAGCACCATTCTTAAAAAACTTAAAAAACACAAAAGAACCTATCCCTGCTACAATTGCAAAGATAATTAATATTAACGCCATTATAATTTTTTTATTGGTTTTCTTAGGCTGTTGCATAGGAGTAACATTCACCTGTGGCTGTACAGGTTGTTGTTGATAATTAAATGGTTGCTGTGGTTGCTGAATTGATTGTCCTGTTACAGGATCAAAATTATAATCATTATTCATAATCTCACCCTATAATTAAAACAAATTCATTGCATCCGAAAATCCAGTAGAAATTGAACTAACAACTAATTTAGCAACCAAATAATAAAGCGCAATACCTAAAATTGAAAAACAAATTAAATTTAAATAATATTTAGCATCACCATCTAATGAAACTTCACTATTCATACCTTCATATAAAATAATAAGTGTATATACAACACCAATTAAAATAACAGGAACTGTTAATTTATCCCATATTAATGATAATATAGGTGATAAAACTAATGAACAAACTACTACCGGTACCATAGATAAAGCAGATACACCTAATAATCTTGAAAAACTTGTTTGCTTTTTAGCAATTAAACTAGCAATATAATATACAGCTGCGACAACAATAATAATACCTAAAAATATTAAGAAACTTCTACCAAGGATTTTAAAATAACTTATATTTTTTAAATTATCCCAAACAAAAGTAGTTTTATAACTAGCTGATGACCAATCATAATTCTTAACTACAACTGCACTAATCATTGATACTACTAATCTAATTATTGCCACAAGACCAGATACAAGTGCAGTAATAATAGCTGAATTTTTAAAACTACTAAACTTTTTTAATTCCTCTTTAAAAGTAGTAAATGGTTTTAATATAACAGCTAACATTATAAAGAAATATTGACCAAATGGTATAGCAGTAACTTCAGCGTTCACATTTGTAGATACACTTGAACCCTGTTGTAAAGGAACAGTATTTACTACAGGTTCACTTACATTTGGAGTCATAACAGTAGCTGTATTTACACTTTGAACACTATCTGCACTTTGACTCGTAGGAACACTAGCCCCTTGATTCACAGAATTATTTACACCATCACTTTGAAACAAAGTTTCAGTCTCTGCTGGAACTTGTTGTAATATTTGGGGCTGAACATTACCCAAACTACTTCCGCATTTAACACAAAATTTAGCATTAACATCATTACTCATCCCACAATTTTGACAATTCATAAACTAATTACCTCCTTTTTAAATTGTCCGAAGAAAACATCATATAATCTACTAATAGACACTTTCATTTTCCACCTCTCATTTGTTTTTATACGAATAGTAAGGAAAGTTAAACATCAGCACTACCTTGAACCACCCCTATTCTGATTAATTGTATCATATATAATTCAAGATGTAAATTAATGAATTCATTACATTTAAATTTTTTAACTTTGTATACTAATAATTTATACAGAATAATTAAATAATTATGAACCCCCCAGTTAAAAAATATTCTTAATTAAAGTCATAATAAAAGAATGATTCTCATCATCCTCTTATATTTTATCAAAGTCTTTCATCAACACTACTTGATGAAGAAACGTTCTGGCCATTAGCTACTTTCATTTTTGAAATTTGTTCTTTTACTTTATCAAAACTTTCTTTCAAAACCTTGTTATACTCATTAAAAATTGGAGTCGAATATCCTGGATAACATATTTTTTCTATTTGTTCATGATTAAATCCTAAAATTTGTTCACTTGATATCAATCCCTCTGGGTATGTACATCCACCGTAATCGTAAATTTTTCCAAATCCGCTTACCTTTTCTCCTTTTTCATAAACTGTGCCTTGTGGCATTAAACCATAACTTAAAATCATTACTTCTTTTTTACCATTTTTCAATAAAACTATCGTACCTATTGGCAAAAATTTTTCTTTCATAATATTATCTCCTTACTTATCTATTAATCAATAGGATATTCATAATCCTTTGTATCGTCTTCATATTCTAAATTGTTGCCTTCATATTCTTCATTATTTTCACTGTCATCTTGCCACTCATCAGCTACAATTGAGTCATCTGAATCTTCTTCCACCGTTTCATCAAATTCTCCTGATTCATTTTGCTTTTTCTTATCTAAATATACTTTAGCTCCAACACCTGCCGCACCAGCCAAACCGATTCCCGTTAAAATAGGTCCAACCATACTCTTTTTCTTTGGTGTAGTTGTTGTGTCAGTTGGTGAAGATACTATATATGGTTCATCATATGGTTCATCCACATTTTCAGAACCGTCTTTCATGTTGCTAAACAAATCATCTTCTTTGTTGTCTTCTAATACTTCTATAGCATCAGAATTTAACTGTCCATTATTATCACCATCGAAATTTTTTGGATATAATGAATTATCATATCCAGCATGTTCATTTCCATTACTATTAGATGAAACATCATTTGACAGCCTCGTAAAGTCATCCGATGGATTTTGATTATTTGATGTATTCTGATTATTTGGAGGAGTTGGTTGACTATCTTGTGATGGTGAATCAATTGGCGTTGCCGGATTACTTGGTGTCGATGGATTACTTGGTGTGGATGGATTACTTGGCGTAGATGGATTACTTGGCGTAGATGGATTACTTGGTGTGGATGGATTACTTGGTGTGGATGGATTATTCGGCATAGATGGATTACTTGGTGTGGATGGATTATTCGGCATAGATGGATTACTTGGTGTGGATGGATTATTCGGCATAGATGGATTACTTGGCGTAGATGGGTTACTTGGTGTCGATGGATTATTCGGCGTAGATGGATTACTTGGTGTTAATGAATTATTTGGCGTTGTTGAATTACTTGGTGCCGATGAATTATTTGGCATAAATGAATTATTTGGTGTTGTTGAATTACTTGGCGTAGATGAATTATTTGATGTAGTTTGATTATCACCAGATGCAGACACATTCTGTCCACTTTGATTCATGTCTTCAGCGGTGTTATCATTAGCATCATTAACTTCTTCAAATTGAAATTCAGCTTCACCAGGATATTCAAAATTATCTTTTACTGCTTTTCTTGCTTGAAATTGATATTCGGCAATATCAGAATTTATATTAAGATTAGTTGCTCTATCAATAGCATTACTTGCTCCTCCTAGTGTAGATTCAGTTACTAGTCTTGCGGCCGCTCCTGCAGCAATTCCACCTTCTACTTTTGTAACACCTGCTTTTACAAATTTTGGAGCTATACTTAATGCATCCCATGAAGTTATAATTCCTCCTTTTAATGCTCTTCCCACATTTACCCCTTTATGTGCATTCAGTAGAGACCCATCCTTAAAGTTGTTTACAACATTACTTTTTACACTAGAAAAAGTTGCCTTTGCGTCCTTTACCAAATTTGTTCTTGTTGCCTTCAGTATACTTTCTGCCTTTCCAGATCCAGCTTTACGTAAATTAAGAATTGACTGCATATTTGTTTTTCCTTTTTCCACTGCATTCATTGTAACTTTATCCGTATATCCACCAGTTTTTTTGACTTGATTTGCTCGTATTGTTTTCTGTGCTTTTGCTCCTCTTTCTGTATACTTACCGGCATTTAATTTGGAATCTATTTGTTTATTATTTGCTTTAATTTGACTATGTTCCCCAAGCTTACCTGCTCCATAGGCAAGTGCTGCTTCTGTTCCACCTTGAATAAGTCCTTGAAGAGTAGAAACTTCTAAACCGTTGCCACTCTGTAATCCAGTCTGAGTACCCTGACCAAAACCACTAATACCAGCTACTAAAGTAGCACTATTCGTAGTTGATGTTAATATTTTAGCCGCCTTACCAATCTTGCCAACTTTTCCAGCAACCGTTAAAGCTTCACTTGCTCCTGATATATATCCAGCTAAAGTTGCATATCCTAGAGCTTTACCTGCTCCATTTACTATTGACGCTGCTCCACTATCCTTTGTCACAGCACTATATTTTGATGCCCAAGAATTTGAAGTTAATGGTTCCATTAGTGCTGCTGAAACATCAAAAGCAACAGCCGACTGCAATACTTTTGATGCATTTGTATCTTCTCCGGTCCATAATTTAGGAATATTTGTTACCCAAGCACCTACTGTTATGGCAGCATCACCAATACCTTCAAAAACACTTAAAAATCCCTCTCCAAGTTTTCCAGCAAGTAAAGATACTGTTCCTCCAATTTTTTGGACAGCAGTTCCTTTATCATATTCATCAATTTCCATTACTTTTTGTTCTATTTGTTTTATAACTAAATCTACACCATCTTTAGCACTATCTACAATATAATCAAAAGAACCACTTTCAAGATGGCCAACATATTGTTCAAATCCCGTACAATCCTGTAGTCTTCTTATTGCCTCTTGGATGTTTTCTTTTGTTTCTTCAATTTTACCATTAGATGATGTAATTGCATTTAATTGTGCTACTGCATCATCTACCTTACTTTGATCTTTGTAAATGCCATTTCTTCCTGTAAACCAAGTTGTAAATTTATTCCACATTCCCATAACTTTCTCCTATATTATTTCTACGCTTTGTGCTTCCGCGTTTATTTCCTTCTGTGCTCTATCATTTAGTTCAACTTGTTTACGGTTATAAGCTTGTAAAGCTTTTTCTTTGATACTATCTATTAACGCACACATTCCACTTTGTTCTGGTAATGATTTTATAGAATTACTAACCTCTTCCAATATGGGTTCCATATTTTTATCGGCAATAGCTAATGCTTCCGAACCTATCTCAACTTTATTTATTGCATCTGAAATATCCTTCATACCATCATTTGCAACTTTTATAATATTATCACAAGCTTTTTCTATTCCCTTATAATCTATTATATTGCTTGCAGATTCAGCTTTTTTTGATATACTATTTCCAGACTTTGTCGTAGCATAACACGTTTTATTATCTATCATTACAGCCATTTTTTCACTCTCCTTTGTACCTATGTAATATAGAGAATACTTTATTTTTCCTATATATTACATTTTCCCTCCAAAATACAATTCAATTCTCCGAATACCAACACATATCCTATAAACTATTTTATTATTTTTTTTAAATTTTATCAAGTATAAAAATAGGTAAGTCTAACTTTTCGAATATAAATAAAAAAGCATGAATACACTGGCAAACAATTGACAGAAATAGTCATACTTACTAACTTAAAAATCTAATTTTTATAAAAATTTACTTATTGTATACTACTATCATCTATAAATTCTTCTTTTACTTCATTATCTATATTATTAATTTCCTCTTTTGCCTTTGTCTCATCAATAATTTCTTCCCAAGGCTCCTCTTCATTATCGGCTTCTATCTTAACTTTTATATCTCCAACTAGTTCAATTCCTAATTCTTTTTCTATAGTATAATTAATTTTATTACCATCTATATCAACTTTTACACAGCTAGGTTGCTTTAGACTTCTAACAATAATCTCCTCACCAGTTGTCTCATCATCCCTAGCCCTCATTTTAACAACCTCACTATAGCTATTAGTTTTACGTACAACCTCAGTCTTAGTATCATTATCATAAGAATACCAAATATTAACATCATAACTTCCATCTATTCTAATTTGATCATTATATTTTACACCGTTAAAATTATGATTTATTACCCAACAACCTAATACTGTTGTTGGTTTATTATCAACAGTAACACTATCATCAGTTGTAAAAAGTTTTTTACCTTTAGCTATAACAGCCTTAGTTACAATCTCTCTATAATTAGCCATAAGTACCCTCCTCAATTTAATTTATGCTAAATATATAAAATATTGCCAAAAATATGTTAAAATTTTATAGGAGGTAATAAAATGGCATCAGCAATAATCCATTTAGCAGTTGCTAAAGAACTAGAAAAATATTTAAATGTAAAAAACAAATATGATTATTATCTTGGTACAATAGCCCCAGATCTAGCAAAACAAATAGGTAGAACAAAACACGAATCACACTTTATATATAATACAAGAGAAAATATTCCAAACATCAAAAAATTTACTGATAAATACAAATATTTTTATAAAAATGATTTTGAACTTGGATATTATATTCATTTATATACCGATAAAATTTGGTTTAATGAATTTATAAATAGCCTAGCTTATCACACATCCGTTAAATTACTTGATGGTACAATAATAAATACAACCGAAAAAGAAATAAGTAAAATGATCTATCAAGACTACACCAGTCTAAACATCCAAATAATTGACTATTACAATCTAGAATTATCTTTATTTTATAAGGACTTTAAAAAACCAAAATCAAATCTAGACGAAATACCACTAAATAAATTAAACATTTTAATAGATAAAATGGGTATAATTATAGAAAACTCCAAACAAGAAAAAAACTATATATTTGATATAAACAGTGTAAATAGTTTTATAGAAAAAACAGTCCAAATAATTATAAAAGAATTAAAAAATTACATTCCAAACTAGAATGTAATTTTTATTTGTTTAAAACTTGGTAAAAATAATTATTAAGTTCATCTTTAACATAATTAATCATTTCATTTACTTTTTCTAAATGCTGCATATAAATAACATATATTGGTATATTATTTAGTCTATCTTCAAGAGACTTTAACTCGGTAAGTATTTTACTATCATTTTCTAATACATATTTTTTTTGTAATTTTTTTATTTGTTCAACCAATTCACAAATATCCTGGTTATTACTCATTTTCTTTTTTAATTCAATACAATTTTTATAATCACTACTACTAGTAATAACCTCAACTACCTCATCTATCGCCTTATTCAACTAATTCACCATCTAAACTCCAAGTCTTAGCCTGAAGAACCTTAACATTAACAATCTCACCTAATTGAACTTCCCTAGAAGCTGTAAAGTTAATCAATTTATTTGTATCAGTATATCCAAAATACATATCTTTCTTTTCGGAATTACCCTCAACTAATACTGGAACAATCTTACCAACAAGCTTATTATTATTTTCTAAAAAGTATTTATTAACAACTTCATTTAATCTTTGAAGTCGCTCTTCTTTTTCTTCTAAAGGTGTATTATCCTCTAATCTACAAGCAGGCGTTCCATTACGTTTAGAAAATATAAACGTAAACGCATTATCATATTTACACTCATTAGCAAGAGACAAAGTTTCTAAAAAATCCTCTTCACTCTCTCCTGGAAAACCTACAATTATATCAGTAGAGATAGCAACATTAGGTACAGTATTCTTAATCTTATTAAATAAAGTTAAGTATTCATCTCTAGTATATCTTCTTCCCATAAGTCTTAAAACTCTGCTAGAACCAGATTGAACAGGTAAATGAACACTAGGCATAATATTATCGTATTTAGCAATAACATCAATCATATTATCTGTAAAATCCCAAGGATGAGAAGTCATAAATCTAACACGAGGAATATCTTTCTTTGCTATATCCTCAAGTAAATTAGCTAAATTATAATCATCATATAAGTCCTTACCATAAGCATTAACGTTTTGTCCTAATAAAGTAACTTCTTTGTATCCCTCATCTACTAAAGAATCAATTTCTCTTAAGATATCTTCTTTTCTTCTACTACGTTCTCCACCCCTAGTATAAGGAACAATACAATAAGTACAAAACTTGTTGCAACCATAAATAATATTAACGTATGCTTTAAACTTATTAGCTCTAACTACCGGAAGACCTTCAATTAAGTCTCCCTCTTCAGAAAAGACCTCTATTTGCTGTTTATTCTCAGTAATTGCCCTATCTATAATCTCAGGTAATTGAAATAAATTATGAGTACCAAAAACAAAATTAACCCATTTATACTTTTCCAGTATCTCATTAACAACTTTAACCTCTTGAGCCATACAACCACAAAGCCCAATAATCAAATCTTTGTTCTTAGTCTTTAAATGTTTAAGCCTTCCTAACATTCCAAAAGCTTTATTATGTGCATTTTCTCTAATAGAGCAAGTATTTAATAATACAAGATCAGCATCTTCATAAGAATCAACTTTAGAAAAACCAAGAAACTCAAGTAAAGCAGCAATATTTTCACTATCATGTTCATTCATTTGACAACCATATGTCTTTAAAAAATAAGTTTTTCCCCTATATTTATCTTTATAATCATCATTAACTGTAAATTCAATTCTCTTATAATCCTTAAAACTACGCTTTCTAGCATCAGTAAAATCAGGTAAATGCATAATACCACTTCCATTCCTAAATAATAATAACTTATTAGAAAGAAAAAAGCAAATAAAAAAGACAACTATACAGTTGCCTCAACTAATGTTGAATTAATAATTCCCTCTAATATAGAAAAACTATTAGACATAATTTCTCTTTTAATATTATCCATATTTTCTCTAATACTATCTATTAATTTTCTCATACTAGGAACAAGTTCCTTTTTAGCCAAATTACTAACAATAATTTCTAAATTATTAAGCTTTGAGTACTTACCATAACTAGAATTATTTAAACAAACACGACAAAGTCTTTTAAAAGATATAACATCTATATCATTAAATCTTCTATCTTTTAAAACCTTAAATGCTGTACATATATAATCATGATTAATAGCTCTATCAAACATAGTTTCACCCTTATTATTTCTAATATTAGGTATATAGTTTTTCTTCTTAACTAAATCAGAAACTATTCTTAAAGCCATTACTGAATTATCAAGAGCAAGTATGTGACCAAATGTATCACCATCTTCATTTTGATGGTTAACATCCCAATTCTTCTTCTTTATTAGTTTTAGTACTAAATCATATTGTCTAGCTTTTAAAAGTCTTAAAACAACATCATTACCTACACTATCACACATATTTACATCTATATTATTTTCATCTATTAACTTATCAATAACATCATAATATCCATGTTTTATAAGTTGAAAAATTAAAGTTGGATCTTCTAAATATGCGCTATACGCTCGATCCTCATCATTAAACATCCTTAACACCTCTTCATTTATGTGACATTTACATATTCTAACAGATTTTTCCCTTTGTGTCAAATTAACACCTCCAAAGACTTCTAATCTTATTATGCTAGAATACATATTTTCTTATACAAAAAGAAGAGTATTTACTTATTTTTACTCTTCGAAACAACTTCTATTAGAAGCTTCTTCTTTTTTGAATTAGCATCTATATTTATGTTATATTTACCTGATTTCTTAGCTAACAAATTAATTTTTTCTAATGATTCCATCCTATCACCATTAATAGTATGGCTAATAATCAATTAGTTAAACTAAAAACTATTATATCAATAATATTTTTCTTCATAACATCATAATCTAAAAATTCATGTTTATGATAAACAACTTCATGACAGTAGTTATCAATTAACCCATAAATTATATGTGTTTTTTCTTCTACATTTTTAATTTTAAAACCATTATCAATAAGTATATTAGCAATCCTCTCACTCGCAAGAAGTTCTCTCTCATGAAATATTGCCGCAATATCCTGATTCAAATAACTCATAGCCATCAATTCTTCATGAGCCTGCCTACTAATTGTATGTAACATAATAAATTTATCTATCATTTTACTTAAAACTGCATCTAAGTTATTAAAATCAAATTGTTTTGCTTCAAATACACTTATCATAGGAAACATAATCTTATCCGAATAATCCTTAACTCCAGCTATAAAAAACAACAAAAAAGATTAAAATTAATTAATCTTTTATCAATGATCCATCTCATAACCTTATTTTTCTTAACAAAGTAACTCTCTTCAGCAATCTCAGCTAAAAATATATCTGTTTTTGAATCACTATAAAATTTTCTTATCTTCACACCAGAATATTTTTTCTTAAACTGCCTAAGTTTTTCATCACCATAAAAGTTTTTAATGTATTCTCCTGTTTTTAAATTAACAGGTGATGATAAACTATTTATATTAAGTCTCATACAAGCTTCACCTACTAAAAAATCTGGTGATGCTGAAATTACTAAGTCACTTTTTTCTTTTTTCTCTAAATACCACTTCTTTATTTTAGAAATTTTAATATCCCAAAAAAGGTCAATTTCTTTTTCTAAATCTACTTCACTTATCATTTTAAAAAAAGAACTTTTTAATTTGGAAGCGTCAATAATTCCAAATAAATACTTAATACAAGAAACAAATGCACCTGGATAATATTTAAGAAGTTTAAGATGACGCCTAGTTAAAAAAAGAATAAATTCTACACTACAATCACCATTATATATAGTTTCATCAAAATCATAGACATTCATAAATTACACCTATCAAAAGAAAAAAGAGCCTAGGCCCTCTTTCCAATAACTTCTAATCCACCCATATAAGGTCTTAATGCTTTAGGTATTCTTATACTTCCATCCTCATTATAATTATTTTCTAAGAAAGCAATCAAACCTCTTGGTGTAGCTAAAACGGTATTATTTAATGTTGAAAGTAAATAATTACCTTTATCTCCCTTAGCTCTAATACCAAGTCTTCTAGCTTGAGCATCACCCAAAGTTGAACAAGAACCAACCTCAAAATATTTCTTTTGTCTTGGACTCCAAGCTTCAACATCACATGATTTAACTTTTAAGTCAGCTAAATCACCACTACAACATTCAAGTGTTCTAACCGGAATATCAAGACTTCTAAAGAATTCAACTGTATAACTCCACATTTTATTATACCAATCCATTGCTTCTTCTGGTTTACATAAAACTACCATTTCTTGTTTTTCAAATTGATGAACTCTGTAAAGCCCTCTTTCCTCTAAACCATGTGCTCCTACTTCTTTTCTAAAGCAAGGAGAATAAGATGTTAAAGTTATAGGCAATTCACTTTCCTTAACAAGTTGTCCCTTAAATCTACCAATCATAGAATGCTCAGATGTTCCAATTAAATATAAATCCTCATTCTCTATTTTATACATCATAGCATCCATCTCATCAAAACTCATAACTCCATTAACAACATCACTACGAATCATAAAAGGTGGTACACAATAAGTAAAACCTTTATTAATCATAAAATCTCTTGCATAAGAAAGCATAGCAGAATGAAGTCTAGCTATATCACCCATTAAATAATAGAAACCATTACCACTAGTTCTACCAGCTGATTCTTTATCAAGTCCCATTAAACTATCACAAATATCTGCATGATATGGAATTTCATAATCAGGTACAATAGGATCTCCAAATTTCTCAATTTCAACATTTTCGCTATCATCCTTACCTATAGGTACAGAATCATCAATTATATTAGGAATTACCATCATTTTACTCTTTAAAACTTCTGATAAATCATTCTCTTCTTTTTCTATTTCAACTAACTTATCATTAATAGAAACAACCTCACGTTTTTTCTCATTAGCTTCATCTGTCTTTTTTTCTCTAAATAAAAGACCAATCTCATCACTTATACTATTTCTTTCTTTTCTTAAAGAATCCCCAGTTAACTTCAATTCCCTTATTTTTTTATCAAGATCAATAACTTCATCAACTAATGGAAGTTTAGCATCCTGAAATTTTTTCTTTATATTTTCTTTTACTTTATCCGGATTTTCTCTAACAAATTTAATATCTAACATAAATCCTCCTCTTCAATAATACTATTATAAGACAAAAAATTAATTTAAACAATAAACATAACATTATTTATATAATAGTAATAAGCAAAAATACAACAACTAGCAAGTGTTATTACACATAAATATCTAATTATAAATCTATTTATTTTAAATTCCGACGATAAAGCCCTTTCTCTATCTCTATTAAAAACATATTTAACATCTCGATATAAAACCTCAGTATTTAAGGCAATATAAACACATAAAAATGGCATAAAAAGTGTTGATAAAAACTTATTAGTCTTAAATCTAGCTCCCATATTATAAAATGAAATAAGAAGAAAGACTAAATTAACACCTGGAACAAGCATCAATAAAAAATACCAACCATTCCCCATAGTAATATTAAACCACTCATATAAATTATAAATAGGGATAAAAGGAGCATACCATTTTTTATTAGCTTTCATATAAAGAAATTGTACAGACAAGATAAAAGTCCATAAATAAGTTATTAATAAAAATGAAAGAACTAATTTACAATTATTATCCATTGGTAGATTAAGATTTAATAAACTAGCTCTATATGAGTATAAAAAGTATAATGATACAAAATATATTATAAAGTTAATTATTAAACAAATAGTTCTATTTCCAGCATGATCAGCAAAGAAAATATTAGAGCTATTACCTCCAGAAATAAATCTATTGTTAGATAATAAACTCTCACTCTCTTCTTTTCTAGCTACCTCAGCATATTTTCCCATTGTATCATTATCTCTATTCAAAAAATTAATATGTCCACATTTAATACAACATCTTTGATCAGCCCTCATTTTACTGCCACATTTTTCACAATAAATAAACTCTTCTTGTTTCACTATATTATCACCTCATATCATTTATCTCCAGTCTACCATAAAAAGAGGTAAAAAAAAAGAGACTATTTAGCCTCTATAATTAATTTAATTGCCGTTCTCTCCTCGCCATCAATAGCAATATCTTGAAAAGCCGGAATACATACCAAGTTTTTACCACTTGGAGCAACAAATCCCCTAGCTATTGCTACTGCCTTAATTGCTTGATTTAGTGCCCCAGCACCAACAGCCTGTATTTCGACAGAACCTTTTTCTCTAAATACGTTAGCAAGAGCTCCTGCTACACTGTTTGGATTAGACTTACTACTTACTTTAAGTATTTCCATATATATTAATTCCTCTCTTTCTATACAATATAGTATGAAAGAAATTAAAAGATATGACACAATTGACTACTTTTTAATATATTTAGAAATCTCCTCCGTAACAACTTCATAGCCTTCATCTGACAAATGAAGACCCTCTTTAGTATAATCAAGTTTTAAGTTACCTTCATCATCTGCTAATTTAGAATATAAATCTATATATGTAATTTTTTTCTCATCACAAAGTTGCTTCAATTTCTTATTTGTTTCAACAACGCGATCATTATCTCTAATTGAAACCATTGATAAAGATATTTTCTCATTATCTGTTTTATTAACAGGATAAATTGACTCCAAATAGATCTTTGCATAAGGTCTATTTTCCATTATAAGTTCAATGATTTTTTTAATATTATCAACAATTTCATCATCCGTTCTATCATCTAAATAATCATTAATACCAATAAGTAAGAATACCTTAGATGGATTATATCTATATACTCTATTTTTCATATCATCTAAAATATCAGTAGTTTTATTTCCACTAATCCCACTATTAACAACAGGTAAGCCTTCATAATACTTATCTAAATCATAAAAATCTGTAATTGAATCACCTAAAAATAAATAATTATCATCAATTACTTTCTCTTCAATTGTTTTTGTAACTACTTTTTCCTTATACTTCACTTTTTTTAAATCATTATATTTTACAAAAAGATAACATAATAGAATAATCATAACCAAAAGAATCATAACTAAAAATACCACTCCTGTATTTTTCTTTGGCTCATCAACTGCTTTATTATCAGCAGCAGCCAATTTCTTTCTAGCAGTTTTTCTTTCTTTTTCCTCAACAAAACTAACATCTAAATTTTCTATTGAATCAAGTGCTCCACCAAAATCAAATTGTTGTTGCTTAGTTACTGAATAATCTTGATCTAAAGACCTTGTCTTTCTACTATAATTACTAACTGTAGTTTTTTTATTATTATAATTCTTACTATAACTATCAGTTCGTCTACTATTATATTTTGTATTCTTTTTATTCGCCATATTTATCCCTCTCGACCCATTATAACACAGAGTCTAAATGGAAAAAAAGAACTAATCAAAAAAAAGACTTTACAACTGTAAAGTCCTATGAATTTGAAGATTCAGATTGATATAAATTTTTATAAATACTACATGTTTTTAATAATTCATCATGTCTACCAGATGCCACAACCCTACCACCATCAACTACATGAATAACATCAGCATCAATAATAGTAGAAAGCCTGTGAGCAACTATTATAACTGTATGATTATTCACAAGACTATCTATAGCCCTTTTAATATACTCTTGTGAATTATTATCTAAAGCTGAAGTAGCTTCATCAAACAAAATAATTTTACTATTTTTAGATAAAGTTCTTGCAATTGATAAACGTTGTTTTTGACCACCTGATAAATTAACCCCACCTTCACCTAATACCGTTTTATAATTATCAGGTAAAGACATAATATAATCATCTAAATAAGCCAATTTACAATATTTTCTAATTTCCTTAATATTTATTTTATTATTAATTAATTTAAAGTTTTCCTCTATTGTCCTATTAAATATAAAAGGCTCTTGCCTAATAATTGATATATGTTGTCTTAACTGTTCTTCGGTTAAATCTTCAATATTTATACCATCTATTAAAATTTCTCCGTCATTAGCATCAAATATTCTTGTTAATAAGTTAAATAAGGTTGACTTACCCTGTCCACTCTTACCTACTATAGCAATCTTTTTATTTGGACTAAGTTTTAAACAAAAATCATTTAATGTATTACCCTCATTCGGATATGAAAAAAATACATTCTTAAATTCAATTTCACCCTTAATATTCTTAATTTTCTTATTTCCAAATGCCTCATCATCATATAGTCTATTCTCAAGAATTTCATTAACTCTTCCTAAAGATACCACAACTTTTTGATAAGTCTGTGTTAAATCATTAATATCTTCAATTAACCACATATAACGATAAATATAATAAGTCATAGAAACAAAGAAAGTAAGATTAATCATCTTATAATATAATAAAATAACACACGTAATAAAAGTTCCAACTTCTAAAATAGATTTTAAAAAACGTATTCTAATATTAAAAGATTTTTGTATATCAATTTCTTCTTTTGATTTAGCATAAATATCCTTCATTATATTAATTATATTATTTAATAAATTATTTTTAATTCCTAAAGTCTTAATCTCTCTTATACCCCTAATTGATTCATTCGTTAAAGATGTAAATCTATCTTGACCTATTTTTCGCTCTTTATGCACTTGTTTTAATAATGGATTATATTTTTTTAATAAAAAGTATAAAATTACTAAAAAAACTAAAATCTCAATACCAACTATCCATGAGTTCATAAGTACATAGATCATTATTATTACTGATCCAATTATAGACGAAAAAGTTTTTAACAATCTACCAAAAGAAAATGATAATGAATCAGCATCATGAATAATACGATTGACTATCTCACCTGATGATTTTTCTTCATATGCAACAGCCGGTAAATCAAGAGCTTTTTTATATGTAAAAAAGCCTAACTTCCTAGTTAAAATACTTTCAACTTTATAAAGTATTGAATTAGCATAATGAATAAATACCCCATCAAATGTAATTTCTATAAGAAAATATATTCCTAGAAACAATATAGCATGATACAAATCTAAAACAGTTATCGCCTCTACTGCTGCACCATTTAAATATCCTGTTGCGATAGTAGAAATTCCTGATAGAAATATAATTATACTAGCAAAAATTAATTTACCCTTTTCTTCTTTAACAAACCTCAACAGAGGTTTAAATTCTTTTAAACTATTCATATAAACCTCCAAAAAAAGACTACTAATTAATATTAGTAGTCATACTTAAAAAACGTTACTTAAGAGTAGAAAAACAAAGAAGCTCTCCTACTACAGTACTAACTACTAAACAACTTAAATTATTAAAAATATCAAAAACAGCATTATTCTTCATTTTTCCACTCCTTTCTCTTCAAATTCACCATCATAATAACATTAAAATAATATTCTGTCAACTATTAATGGTTTACACGATTACCTATTACTTCACCAAGTTTAACTTTAGTTTCAATTCCTAACCTTGAATTATTTAAAATATCTTTATCTATTTCAACAACATTTTCTTTAAAAATTAAAACTACTGTTGACCCACCAAATAAAAAGTAACCTTTTTCATCTCCTCGTTTGAAAGTTTTTATATCATGATTTACAATTTTACCAACCATTAAAGCTCCAACTTCCATCTGAATAACTTCTCCAAAATTTTCAGTATCAAGTAAAGAGTATTCCCTTTGGTTTTCTTTAAATACCTTATATCTCTTAAAAGCAATTGGTCCTACTGTATGAAGTATACCATTAATCTTTCGACTCTTAATTAAACGCCCATTATCCACAAAACAATATCTATGATAATCATCAACTGTAAGTCTAAAAACTAAACAAGTACCACCACTATATTGAAGAGCCAACTTTTTACTTCTTAAAAGATCTTTAACTGTATACTTCTTTTTTTTAATTAGCATCTCTGTTTTATCATTAATAGGATAAACTAATAATTTTGAATCAGCCACTGAAATTAAATTATTACTATTTTTAGAAACTGGTCTCTTACCAGTCTTAACTTTTCTAGTAAAAAAATCATTAAAAGACGAGTATTCTCTCTCTGGATAATCACTCATATCAATTTTATTTTTCTTAATAAATCTATTTATTATTCTAGTAGAAGACTTACTATTCATATATAAAGAACTAGCTTTTGAAACAGCTTTTCTAGTTACAAAGAATAAAACTACTCCCCCTATTAAAGTTTTATATAAAACATCTGCTCCTACAGGACTTTTCTCAGTATACTTTTTATTATTTTTTCTATTTATTATTTCTGTCTTCATATTATATTAAAAATAGTATTAATAATACTCCTACTATTGCTAAAAAAGTAATAGCGATATATGCCTTTCCTTTTATTTTAGGGATCTTAATATTAAATACAAATAAAAATGCTGTTAAATATACAATTGCTGAAAATAATGATTTAAATGAAACATTTTTAACTAGTTCTGAAAAGAACCATATAGCTGGTAAAATTATTGATGTAGAAGTAACTGGTAATCCACTATAAGTTTTAACCGGTTTACTCTTGTCACTATCAATAACTGAAATATTAAAAAAGCCTAATCTTGTGATACCTGCAAGTACTAATAAAATATATCCAAGTATATGATACCAACTATTAAGTCCCATTGAATAACCAATAACTACTGGAAATGCCACAAAAGAAATCATATCAGCAAGAGAATCAGCTTCCACCCCAAACTTTTTCTCCTCCTCAGTTCTCTTACATGCTCTAGCAACCTTACCATCAAACATATCACAAACACCAGCCAAAACCATACATATCATTGTCAACTGTAGGTTGCCAGCTAATGCAAAACTCATCCCAACAACTGAAAACACAACCCCTAAATATGTTATTATTAACGATTTATTATACTTTCCTATAAACATATAAACACTCCATTCTCTATCACAAATAATAGTTTACCACGAAATCAAAATACAACCAAGCAAAAAAACAAAATAAAAATAATCTTGTTTTTTTTAAAATACTAAGATGCTTTTAGCATGCTTGGTATTTTTATTTTTAGTTATTTTTTATTTCTTTTCTTACTTTAAACTTTCCTATAAGATAAAAAAGATTCAATCAAATGAATCTAAATATCAACAACTTTAACAACATTACCATTATCTTTAATAATATCTATTAAGTCTTTTGTTTTTAACCACAAAGTAGCTGTATTATCATTTGGATGAACCCCAATAATATCAGAAGGCTTAAACTCACTATCAATGAATACTGTAACTCTTTTATCCTTATCATTTAATATACCAAGAGGTGTAACAGAACCTGGAATTAATCCCATTATATTTTCTAACTCCTCACTTGATGCAAAACTTAAAGGCCTAGTACCATTATCACGTCTAAACTTAGATAGGTTAACTCTTTTATCTCCTTTAACTGTTATTAAGTAGTAATTAATTTTCTTATCATCACATAAAAACAAGTTCTTTGCATCACCTTCAGGATAAGAAATATCTACATCTAAAAGATCTGCCATATTATAAACCGCTTTATGAGAATCAACTTCAAACCAGATATTTCTACTCCCTAAATATTCATATATTTGTTCCTTATTCATAATACATCACTCTACTTCACATATTTCTAATATTTTTCTAACAGTATTTGCCGTCCTTATAGTAATATAATCCCTAATACTTGTACTAGCAGTTCTACTCCACCAATTAGTCTTTCTATAATTATTTAAATCATAAGACCAAAAAATATTATTTTTATATATCTTAATCTTTTCTAATTCACTATTTATATCACCAAGTATATCACATATCTTTCCACAAGTATGAGGTGATATTACAAATATAATATTATCATAAATACTTTTGTCATTACTTCCCCACCAACCAGGTCTATTATCAAAAAGCTCTTTTAATTCATGATAACTTATTACAAAAATTGGTATATCTATATCAAATTTATTCTTAATCATCTCATGAATACTAGAGGTAATATCATAAATATTATTCACATTACTCATAAAAATAACATTACCACTATTAAGATAAGTAACAACTCCACTATAACCTAATTCTATAAATTCATTCTTTAAATCTAACATTGATATTTTATTTTTACCACTTATATTTACCCCTCTTAATAACGCTATATACTTTTCCATATAAACTCCTTAAGCTATACTAATTATAACAAAAAAACCTGATAATCAGGTTATAAATAATTAAATATTTCCACTAAATATACTACTAAGGCTATTAAAGAACAATTTTGTATAACTCAATGCCTCAACTTTTTTATTAACTGTCAAAGTACCTTTAGAAATAACTTTACCATCTTCTTTAACTAATATCTTACCTACACTATCTCCTGAATTAAGAGGTAACTTTAAATTTTTAACATCAACTTGATATGTATATTTATGAGAAGAATTATCAAGCATTTCAACCACACCTAAATCATTTTTTAGTACTATTTTAACCTTCTCAGAAGTAGCTTTTTCTAAATTTAATTCTTGAACAACTTCACCCTTTT
Source organism: uncultured Bacilli bacterium (assembly GCA_934120715.1). GTDB lineage: Bacteria > Bacillota_I > Bacilli_A > RF39 > UBA660 > CAG-877. The sequence continues at coordinate 111,910 of CAKOUW010000003.1, forward strand.
TCTTTAATACATTCATCCTAATATTATTATACCCATAATCCAAAAGATTCATTGCTTCACTATTTCTAACTTTGCCCTCTTTTTCACCTAATACTACACCTATAAGTCTTAAATTATTCTTTTTAGCAGTAGCTGCTAAACAATAACCAGCATTATCAGTAAAGCCAGTCTTTAAACCATCAGCACCTTCATAAAAACGTATAAGTTTAATTGTATGTTAATATTGCTATAATAAAAAGGCATCACTTCTTGACGAAATGATACCATGAATTTTAAGTTAAATCATCAGTAAAAAATATTATTTGTTATAAATCATACCAGCACCTAAATCAGCATTTCGTCTTTCAATAAATCCAAATTTTTTATAAAAACCTTCTTTACCTTTTGATGCCCCCAAATAAACTCTCAAATCTGGATTTTCTTTTTTTATTTCTTTTATCTTCTCTAATAGTTTATTCATAATACTTGTACCTATCTTTTTGTTTTGATATTCGGGTATAACCATAACATCATGAATATGCATAAAACAAATACCATCACCTATAAGTCTTCCATATCCTATTATCTTATTTTCATCATAAATACTTACTGAATAATATGTATTATTTAATGCTTTTTTTGATATTTCTTTATCATAGGAACCCCATCCAACTAAATCATATAATAAATTATATTCTTCAACATCATTAACATTTTCTTTGATTATGATCATTATTATCCTTCCTTCATTTTTTTATGTTTATTAATTTTTAGTATTTTAAATCCGTGTAAAAAACAATTCCTTTATCTAATCTTTTGCATATTCTATTTCCAGATTAGTACTATCTCCAACATAATTATTTACATTTACAGTTAAAATTGAATTACTAAATTCTATTCTTTTAAATCGTTTTTTAAATTTAGAGATTTACTATCCTGTTATATTATTATCTTTAGATATAATAAATATTGCTATTAAAATACAATTGTCTTAAAAAGACATCTTTTCTGCAATATCAAGCATCTCATTTTTAAACTTTAAACTATCACATGTTGTTATAATCTTCATTTATATTAGTCATTCAAATAACCATAGTCATACCATAATAAATTTCAGTTTGTTTTACTTTTTATATATTTTAACCCTCAAACTTTTCATTGAAAGTTATAAATATCTAATAATTTTATACCACAAAAATTACTTTATTTTCTTTATACTTGTATACATTCTTGAATGATATCCATGCTTATCATAAAATCTAACAGCATTTTCATTATAAGCAAATACATCTACTAAAACATATTCACAGCCTACCGATTTAAAATAATTTTCTATTTTACTCATAAGAATATTCCCTATCCCCTTACTTCTTACATTTTTAGAAACTATTAATTCAGTTATTTCACCTCTTTTAGGACATTTATAATCTAAATAATCATATTCATCATACGGAAAAATACATCCCATAATTAGGCCTATAGCTTTGTTATCTTCAACTGCCAGATAACATTTTCCATTATTAT
>CAKOUW010000004.1 GCA_934120715.1 uncultured Bacilli bacterium
TGCTGTGTTTTTCTCAAGTTGCTCCATTAATATAACAAACATTTTTTGCCATGTCAACAGTTAATTTGAAATTTTTTCTTTTTTTTACAAAAAAAGAGTAAATCTTAATTATATATTACTCTTAATTTACTTTATGTTACTTCTTGAACTATTATTACATATTAATTTTTTAATAATTAACTATTATTGCTTGATACTTTTTGCTTCCCATACTTTTTATAATAATATTCCACCGTCCCTGTCTCAAACGCTAGTTGCTTCTCTCTCAACATATTTATCAATTCAGACAATTCACTTTTTAGAATGTAATCCAGTGTGCTGGAATATTTCATTATACTTTTATGATATCTGTACTCTCCTCTATCCAAAACTTTGAAGCTTCCATCAGGAAAAACTCTTAAATCTAAATCATAATCAATATATTTTATAGTATTTTCCTCAATAATGAATGGTGAAGCAATGTTACAATAATAGTATATGCCATTTTTTTTATATTGACCAATTATATTAAACCAATGGTTGTAAAAGAAATACAATACTGCGGGCTCTTTTGTTCGCCATGACCTTCCATCTGATTCTGTTACTTTTGTTTTTTCATTAGTGAATATTAAATAGTCATCGTGAATTTCTGCTAAAATAGCTTCATCCCAAGAACGATGAATTTCCCCATTATGTTTATAGCTATGGATTTCATACTTTTTGCCTATTATTAAATTTTCCATTATTTGTTTATTTTTTATCATTTAATTATTACCTCTTGTTAAGACACGTTACCAGTAAAAGCCGCTGATAGCTGTATCTCTCTATTTCGCTGTACATCGCTCTTTGAACCATGCGTTACATTTGAGTTCTTTCAAAATGTTTACCATTATAAATTATTTTTCTTGCTTGTCATTTTTACGCTTGCTCTTTTTTTGTTTAGAAGCACTCTTTTTGTTTTCCTTTTTTACTTCTTTTTCTTCTATAATCGTTGCTTCTTCATGTTCACTATTAATTGCTTCTTGTATATAATTAACATTCTTTTTTATTATAGTTGTTGATACTATGTCCAATATTGAATATACAATCATAAAAATTCCAATTGTTTGCGTTATTATGACAGCGCCTTTAAATGGATTAAACAATAGTATTACTCCACATATGACACTTATAATTGAAATAATCATAGTTGTCTTCCATTGCTGATTATTTTCTTTTTTTAATTCAAAAGCATATTGTAGCTTTGTGGCACTGTTTATAATTATTGCTACGCCTATTATTACTGGTAGTACACTCGCAATTAACTTAGGATTTTTTACTATTAGTAATCCTAAAATTATTGTTACCACTCCATATAGGATATCAAGATCGTTTTTTCCTGATATTTCAATATTTTTTATAAATTGTATTATCGCAAATGTTCCAAGTGCTATTAATGCTCCACCTACTAGATATGATATTGCTATAATTGTTATTTCTGATTTGAATATTATTAGCAGGCCTAATATAAATAATGTTATTGATGATACAAGAGATGACCTAAAAAATTTTTTCATTAAACTATCCATGTTATAACTCCTTTTCTTTTTTGGCAAATCTATTATGATTTTGCATCCTTTATTATTATATCATGTATAGTTTAAGATGTAAATTAATGAGAAAAAATTCATTAGTTTATGGTGAACTAATTTAAACATAATTGTCGGATATTGAAAAATAGGAAAACTAAGTTGCTTAAGACTTAAAATAACATTTCCTAGTAAATAAAATTATTTATCTTTCTTATTCAAATTGTTATCTTCTATTGGCACAAATAATCTACATTTACAAATGCCATCTTTAATAAATTCATCACAAGGACATAATGTTGTATCATCAATGTTTAAACGACATGGACAATGCCCATCTTTTTTTTCTAATCCCTTAATTATAATATTTACGTACTTTTCATCGGGGTTAATTCTAAAATTTTTCATATAGCACCTCCAATCACACAATATCAGAATTAAACTCAGGAATAAAACTATCACTTTGGGTAGCCCCATCCTGAATGAATGCATTAGTGATACCAAGGTCACATGCATAATTAACCACTTCATCATATTCAATATCACTAAGACACCTATTTAGGTTCTTATACTTAGAGCAATAATTAATAGGTGTATATTGATTCATTATACTAATAATTATATTATCACCATATGTTTTATATAGATAGGAAATGATTTTTTTACTATCATCAACATGTCCTGGAAGTACTAGTACTCTAACTACTAAGCCACTAATAAGGAGATTATTTTCAGCTCTAAATTTTCCAACCTGCTTATACATTTCTTCAATCGCTTTGGTCGCAACTTCAAAATAGTTTTTGCAATTAGAGTACTTAACACCAAGCTGTTCATCATAATATTTTAAATCAGCCAAATAAATATCAATCATTCCGTTCATATACTTTATAGTAGAGCAATTTTCATAACTACTAGTGTTATAAACAACTGGTATTTTCAAAAGATTACCTTTAATTTTATGTAGAACTTCCACAATTTGGGGAACATACATGGTCGGAGTAACAAGATTTATATTATGACACTTTCTGTCCTGAAGTTCCAAAAATATCTCCTCAAGTCTTTCTAGAGATATCTCTTTTCCATATCCATCTCTACTTATCTTTTTATTTTGGCAAAATATACATTTCAAGTTACAATTTGAAAAGAATATTGTTCCACTTCCGTTTTCTCCAGATATAATAGGTTCTTCCCATTTATGAACACTGTAATAAGCAACTTTAACCTTATTATTAGCTCCGCAAAACCCATTTGACTTATATCTATTAATACCACATTTTCTAGGACAAATATTACAATTGCTTAAATCAATCATTACAAACCACCATCAATATTATAATTATAATTATTTAAAATATCAAACTAAATTGACATTACTCATTATTCAAAACTACCGCCACATAAATATTGTCGTTTTAGTTCGAATGTGCATATAAAACTATAGTCGAACATACCTTTATTTAGGAGGAATAATATGTACAACGGACTCACTAACAAAGAAGTAATAGAAAGCAGAAAAAAATATGGAAGTAATGAAATAAGTGGTAAAAACAAAAACAGTTTTTTTAGTCTTTTCTTAGAAACTTTAGGAGACCCTATTATAAAAATATTACTAATTGCTCTTGCTATAAAAGTTCTTTTCTTATTTAAAGACTTTGATTGGTATGAAACTGTTGGAATAGTTATAGCTATTTTAGTAGCTTCTTTAATATCTACAATTTCGGAATATGGTAGTGAGGAAGCATTTAAAAAACTACAGGAGGAATCATCAAAGATTAAATGTAAGGCAAAAAGGGATAATAAAATTCAAGAAATATCAATTGATGAGGTTGTTGTTGGAGATTTAATTCTTCTTCAAACAGGTGATAAAATACCGGCAGACGGAGTAATAATAAGTGGGACAGTTTCTGTAGATGAATCAAGTCTTAATGGTGAAACAAAAGAAATAAAAAAGAATGCCACCACAAATAATAACCTATATAGAGGAACTGTAGTTTATTCGGAAGAGGCATACATGAGGGTTACAAAGGTCGGCAATGACACTTTCTACGGAAAAATGGCACAAGAACTACAGGAAAAAAGTCAAGACAGTCCTTTAAAAATAAGATTAAGGAAACTAGCTCAAATAATAAGTTGGATTGGTTATATAGGCGCTATATTAGTTAGTATCTCATATTTATTTTCCAAAATAGTAGTGCAAAATAACTTTGATACCTCAAAAATTTTGGCTACGCTAGGCAACTTTCCACTTTTATTAAGTTATATATTGTATGCTTTAACATTAAGTGTAACAATTATTGTAGTAGCAGTACCAGAAGGTTTACCAATGATGATAACATTAGTGCTATCATCAAACATGAAAAGAATGCTTAAAAATAATGTACTAGTCAGAAAACTTGTGGGAATAGAAACTGCTGGTAGTTTAAACATCTTATTTACGGACAAAACCGGTACAATTACAAAAGGTCGATTAGAAGTGGTTGGATTATTAACTACAGATGGTAGGGAGTATAGAGAAGAATTTGAAATAATTAATTATAAAAAATATCATCAACATTTAAAAAATGCTTGTATATATAATAATGCTAGCTATATTGACGAGGAAAATAACGTAATAGGTGGTAATATAACTGATAGAGCTATACTTAAATTTATTAAAACTGCTAAACAAATGAACTATAAAAAGGTAGATAGTGTATCATTTAATAGTAAAAATAAATATTCAAAAGTAACTATAGATACTTTACCCAAAACGACGTATATAAAGGGAGCTCCGGAAAAAATTATTCCAATGTGTAACAAGTACTTATCAGTAAATGGTATTAAATATCCCATTATAAAAAATGATAACTTGAAAAGGAATATTGAAAATAAAACAAATAAAGGAATTAGGGCAATAGCTTTAGCCTATAAAGAGGGATATGATCAAAATAAATTAGAGGACTTTATTTTGATAGGCATACTATATATAAAAGATGATGTACGCAAGGAGGCAATAGAAGGATTAAAACTTGTCAAAAAAGCAGGAATTAAAACCGTAATGATTACCGGCGACAGTAAGGAAACCGCTATAAGTATAGGAAAAGAAATTGGATTACTAGATTCTCCCAATGACATTGTTTTAACAAGTGATGATATAAAGACAAAAACAGATGAAGAACTAAAAAAAATAATTCCTAATTTAAAAATAGTAGCTAGGAGTTTGCCTCAAGACAAAAGTCGTCTAGTAAAATTATCGGAGGAAATGGGCTTAGTAACTGGTATGACTGGTGATGGTGTAAATGATGCCCCAGCTCTAAAAAAGGCCGATGTTGGTTTTGCCATGGGAAGCGGTACAGAAGTTTGCAAGGAAGCAAGTGATATAGTTATATTGGATGACAACTTTTTATCTATTTCTAAAGCAATTTTATATGGTAGAACAATTTTTGAAAGTATAAGAAAATTTATAATATTTCAGCTAACAATAAACCTATGTGCAATAAGTTTATCAATAATTGGACCATTTACAGGAATTGAAACACCCGTAACTGTTATTCAAATGTTATGGATAAACATGATAATGGACACTTTAGCTGGAATTGCTTTCTCATATGAGCCACCGCTAAAATCATATATGTTAGAAAAGCCAAAGAAAAAGAGCGAACCAATTATAAATAAGTATATGTATGGGGAAATAATTTTTACAGGTCTGTATTCAGCTTTGCTTTGTTTATTATTTTTGATAAGTCCGGTAATAAAAAGTTGGTATAGGTATGATCCTGCAGACAAATATTTTATGACAGCCTTTTTTGCACTGTTTATATTTATAGGTATATTTAATAGTTTTAATGCCAGAACTAAAAGATTAAATCTTCTGGCAGATCTTAATAAAAATAAGGCCTTCTTAATTGTAATTTTATTTATTACAGTGGTTCAACTCTATTTAATTTATTATGGTGGTAATCTATTCAGAACATTTGGGCTCACTTTAAAGGAAATTCAGTTAACTATTATTTTAGCATTTTCTGTTATTCCCATAGATTGGATTAGAAAATTAATTGTAAAAAAAAGAACAAACAGGTAGTTGTTTATTCACTTGAAAGAATAAATTTTATTTTTTAGGCCAGTTTGTCGTGATTTAATGGCGTTCCATTCTTATTTAGTCAGCAACTAATACTATCACTAAAATAATTAATACAGGCAGCATATCATTTTCCAATGTCAAAAAATGTACTGTATATAATGCTATACAATGAAAGTGGTTTCATCAATAAATTTATAGTTAGTTTTATATTTTAATTCCCTAACTAATCTAAACAAGGCTTCATCCTTTTTCTTAGCCTCAATCATAATATCAATGTCTTGATCGTATGTTTTTATTTTTTCAATAAAGTCTATAAAACTATCGCTATTAATATAATCATGGTGGGAGCGTCTTTCTTTTTTTAATTTACTTTTTGGAGAAGAAAAATGCATTTTAGGAGTTTGCCCATTCCAACTAGAAAAAACTTTTTCAATAAAATCATCAAACTTCTCTTCACCACTATTACATAAATAATGATGATAATCAAAGACTATGGGGACGTTAATTATATCATGTATTTTTAAGCAGTCACTAACTGTAAAAATTTTATCATCATTTTCTATAGCTATACAGCTTTGTATACATTTACTTAATTTCTTAAAATTATTACAAAATCTAGTAATTGATTTATCTTTACCAAATGTACATCCACCAACGTGTAGCACTAGTGTTTTATAATTAATAGAAAAATAATCTAACAAATTATAATGATATTCTAATATATTGATGCTACTATTAATGACATCTTGACGCGTACTATTAAGTACACAAAATTCACTTGGATGGAAATCGACTCGTAATTTATATTTTTTTACAAGTCGTCCTATTTCATCATATAAGTCAGTATAATTATTAAAGTAATTAAATTGAACATCATCCTTAGTAGCAAGTGGAATTATACCCGAGGAAAATCTAAAAAAGTGAATGTTGTTTTTAATATTATAAATAAGTAACTCTTTTAAGGCTAAAAGATTAGATTTAATTATAGAATCTAACTTTTTTAGATCTTTTTCTTTACAAAAATTAGTGTAAGTATACGTACTAGATGATGTTATAGGAAGAGTTTCACTAATACAAGCATATCCAAGTCTGATTCTCATAAATATCACCATTTTTATTATGACCATAAAAATTTAAAATATTAAAAACCTAATATCCGAATATGAAGTAAAAAGTCAATACCTAGTATAGAAAGGTTAATAATTATAATTAATATAAATTTTTATCATATATGAGTTATATGTTTAAAATAGCTGGAATATCCATTTAAACATAACAAAATCGGATAGATAAATATAAATAATAAGGAATTAAAAAAAATTAAAGATTAAACGTTTTTATGAATTACATCTTCTTTTTCCAGTTTCTTAATCTTTTTAATTTTATTAAATTCAAGCCCATTAAAATATTCTTTAGGAATTATATAATCTTGGCCATATGAAGCAACAACCATATCTTTATCCTCATTAAAGCCTTTTAGTAACATTATATGGCCTGCTTCTCTTGTTGAAATTTTTTGCCAAGATAATCTTTTTTTGGTATGCATATGTGCTTCACTATTAAGTGGTGTTGAAACAGTTACTGAATATCCATCTACCATTAGTTCAGCTAAATAATCCATAAATGTGTCATAATCATTATTAAAATCACTGACGACAATATGGCTGTTAAATAATTCTAAATTAATGTTATATTGACTTATGTAATAATTACTCCAATAATTAAAATTATTAGTACATAATCCTGAAAATTTTTGAGAAATTTTTGCATCCTTGGATTCTACTTCGACATCCATACTTTTACATATATCTTTTAGTTCTTCAAAGCTATCTACACCATCTATATTAAATTTTTCTTTTGCAGCACCAGCACAATTACCAACATAATTTGTTATTTTAGGTTTTCTTTTATTTTTAAATAAAAGATTGCCATCAGGATCAATGCCGTCTGCCATTAGATCATTATCAAATAATTCTGTAAATGCTAAGGAATCACTATCACATTGTTTACCTAAAAGCAACAAAGCAGCTTCTCTAGCATTCTTAAATTTATAAGTTTTATATTCGACAAACTTAATTTTCATAATTTTGTATAATTTAGAAAATATATCTACCATAAGCTTATTACAATCTATATGGTTACGTGTTAAAATTGAAAAACCAAACGTATTTTTAAATTCTAAGTCATCAGTATATATACTATCAACCAATAAATTTGCAAGGGCAGCACAGGAGCATCCAGTATTAGACAATTTTTTAAGCAATTCAATCGCCTCTTCTGGACTAATATTGTTAATGTTTTTGTTAATAATGTATAAATAGTCTTTGTACTGTTTACTGTGCATAAATGGATTTTTCATTAATCGATATGGTAAAGTTTGATCTGCTTCTATCTTCTTCATATGTTCACTATCCTCACAAATAAATTATATCACAACTTGCTCAAATATTTCTAACCATAATTACTAATAACGCAGTGTTTAGCTTTGTGTTGATTATAATTTGTGTGTGAATTTTTTTAAATAATACCTAATTTGAAAAGTAAACCTTTACCGCTAACAAAAAACGATCCGGTAATTGAAAACAATTATTGGATCGAAAATTATACTTGCACAATTTTAAAGGCGATTCTCAATTTTTTACTTTTGAACCTTTTCTTATCTATTTTATATTATTTTCATATTTTCTTTTCAATACTTTAATTAAATTATTTGTAACTACTTCGTAATCTCCTAATTGTCTATATTGATAGTTTATATGTTTAAAATTATTTAGATTAACTGGTTTCAATACTATTTTGAGCAAATTTTTATAAGTTAATCCTTTAAATGGCATAGTTTTAAAATGATTTAAACGTATTAATTTATAATCATTGTGATACTCATCATCTAGTATAACATAATTTGTTATTTCGTTATTTTTTAAGTAATCAACTACCCAAGTAAGCGTGATGGTAACTTTATATCACACAAGCTTCCTTCAAAATTTAGGTCTATAAAATCGATATTATATATACATAATTTTTCAAATTGATATTTTAACGCTTTTCTTCTAGTCTCTACCCCGTTCATTTGCTAAGAACTTATCATAACCACTTTGGCATTATACATTTGAACTAATAAGTTTAGAACTTCAATACTTTCTGATAAAATTTCAGAGCAACTATCATTAAGAACTCCATCTATGTCCAAAAATATTATATTTTCATAAATCACCTTAAAATAAAAACTTGATATTTTCATACCAAGTCTAATATTAACAAACACTCTGGTTCGACTAAATCTAAATGGCAGGGGATGAGAGAATCGAACTCCCAACAGTGGTTTTGGAGACCATTATTATACCATTTAACTAATCCCCTAAATCAGGTACAAGGTAATTATAACATAATGAAATTAATGTTTCAATCATAAATTTATAAAAAATGTATTCTTAGAAGGCTAAACCTAAATTAGTATTTAAATAGTAAAGAGCAATGTCAACTATAAATAAACGGGATGAAAATATGGATGAAGCATGCTAAAATAATAGTAGGTGATATGATGCTAAAAAATAAAAAAACACCGATATTTATAAAAATAATAACCATAATCTTTTTTATTACTATTGTGTTAATTGGGCTTACTATTATATTGAAACCCAATATTCTAAAAGATTATTTGGGCTTGGGGAATCAAGCAATTAAGAATCCTAAGCCACCTACTCCTAAAAAGCTGACAATAATAGATGAAGATTCAAATTCAAGGCCAATTGCAGTGATGATAGATAATAACGTTGGAAATAATTCCCATTATGGTTTACAGCAAGCTTATTTAACGTATGAAATCATTGTTGAAGGTGGACTAACGAGGTTAATGGCGCTATTTAAGGACAAAAACGTATCACAAATTGGACCTGTTAGAAGTTCACGTCACTACTTTTTAGATTATGCCCTAGAAAGTGATGCCATTTATGCACATTTTGGTTGGAGTCCTTATGCACAAAATGATATAAAAAAGTTAGCAGTGAATAATATAAACGGAATGTATGACTCCGCACCATTTTGGCGGGTTACCTGGTTATACGCCCCACATAATGTTTTAACATCAACAGAAAAATTATATGACTATGCAAAAATAAAAAACTATCCGTTAGAATCAGATTCCTGGCAACTTTTGAATTATAGCACTGATGAAATAAATCTTGAAAAATTAAACAAAGCGAATAGAAAAAAGGAATCATCCGATGATAATATATTAAATCCTACAGTAGCAAACAATATACAAATAATATATTCGTATAGTCAAAACAGAAGCTATATATATGATAATAACCAAAAAGTTTATTTAAGATATATGAATAATAATCCACATGTTGATGCTGAATCAAAAGAAAATCTAGCCTATAAAAATATTATAATTGAAATAGTAAATAATAAGACAATAGATTCCGATGGAAGACAGGAGCTTTATACTGTGGGAAGCGGAACTGGGTACTATATTACAAATGGATATTCTCTACCAATAATATGGGAAAAACAAGAGCGTAAGGCTAAAACCACATATAAATATGAAAATAATGATATAATAAAAATAAATGATGGAAATACTATTATAGAAGTAATTTCATCACAAGATAATATAGATATACAAGAATAGTAGGGAGACAATATGAAAATAGGAATACTAGGCTGTGGTGCATATGGAATGGCATTAAGCAGTATATTAACAGATAATAATTATGAAATTATGATGTGGACAAAATTCGAGGAAGAAAAAACACAACTAGAAACAACACGTCAAAATGAAAAACTTTTGCCAGGATTTAGACTGCCAAATAATATACCAATAACCACAGACATAGAAAAGATTATAAATTTTTCTAAATTACTTATAATTGTAATACCAACTGGCTTTGTGGAAGATCTTGTGCAGCAAATGAAGAATTACGTTACTAACCAACATATTCTAATTGCTAGCAAAGGTATTCAACAAAAAACCGGAAGGTTTCTTCACCAAGTTGTAAATTCACACATAAACACAAATAAAATTGCTGTATTAAGTGGACCAACATTTGCTTATGATGTAATTAAGAAAGCACCCATGGGATTATCAATAGCTACAGAAAATATTGAAACATTCAAAGTGGTTGCAAACGCCTTTTCTAATAACTATGTCAAAGTAAGGCACACTAGTGATATAATTGGTGTGGAAATATGTGGCACAGTTAAAAACATAATTGCAATAGCAACTGGAATGTTAGCAGGAATCAATGTTACGCCATCAACTCAAGCAATGTTTTTAACTGAAGCAATTCATGATATTGAAGATATATTAAGGTTATTCAATGCAGATAAAAAAACAGTTTTATCATACTCTGGAATTGGAGATTTGTTGTTAACATGTACATCAGAAAAAAGCCGTAATTTTTGTTATGGCAAGCTGTTAGGCCAAGGAAGTTCGCCTGAAGCTTTGGCTCTATATGTTAAAAATAATACTGTAGAGGGGCTATATTCATTACAATCAGTCCATGAACTACTAGAAAAAAACAATATGGATGCTCCTATTATAGCAATAATATATGACATTATATCTGGAAAAAAATCTGTAGAGGAATTACTAACCTTTCTGATAACAAAAGAATAAAAAGTTTCACTAGCAAATAAAATGATTAAATCATAAGAATAGTGTGATATGGTTGTTGTACGCAATAAATCCTTTTGATAAAATTTCTTGTCAATTAATATTTTATCGATTTATTGTTTTTTTCTATAAGGATGGTTTCACATCAATTGTAATTTTCACCAATTAATGCTTAAATTATTGTTTGTTTATATTTTATTATGTTACATTTTGTGATATTATTGTTCTGGGAGGTATATTGTGAAAAAGATTAAAATATTGTTGATGGCTTTATTTATTCTTCTTGCTATGCCTTTTGCTGTATTTGCAGAAGATGATGTTAGTACTACTAGTGAAGAAGATAATAGAGTTAAAGTTTATTTTTTCAGAGGAGAGGGCTGCCCTCATTGTGCCGAGGCTGAAGAATTTTTCGATAGTATTCAAGATGAATATGGTCAATATTTTGAATTGGTTGACTACGAAACTTGGAATAATGCTAATAATGCTAGTTTGCTTGAAAAAGTTGGTGAAGCTAGAGGAGAAAATATCAAGGGAGTTCCTTATATAGTTATTGGGGATAAATCTTGGAGTGGTTATTCCAGCCAATTTGATGAGGATATAAAAGAGGCTATTAAATCTGTATATGAAATTAATGTTGATGAAAGATATGATATTATACAGTTAGTTAATACTGGAAGCACTAGTGACGGAAATACAACGATAGAAAAAGTTAAATCAAATGATGCAATTATTCTTGTTGCTATTGTTGTTGTAGCTGGAGTTATCGTTTCTGGTATAGTATTTGCTAGAAAAAAAGCCATATAAAAAGAGTCAGTAATTGATTTTATAATCAAATTGACTCTTTTATTGTGGAATTATAAGTTCTTGACCTAGCGATAATAAATTGTTCGTTAAATTATTTGCTGACTTCAATTCATTGACACTTATGCCATTTGCTTTAGCTATGGACCATAATGTGTCACCACTTTTGACGATATATATTCGAGTAGGTTTTTCGTCTTGACTTGTTGGTATTTTTATTTTATCCCCTATTTGTAATGCCAGATTGCTTAAATTGTTTAATTTTATTAAGTCATTAACAGTAGTATTATTATTATTGGCTATTTTCCACAGACTGTCACCTTTTTTTACTTCATATATAATGTAGCTTTCCACAGGTGTTGTGGATGATGGTCCCGTTGGTAAAGTTGGCTGGGTTATTGAATTGTCTGGTTCTTTTACTGATAATGGGATTAGTAATTGTTGACCTACTATTAAATTATTGCTGGTAAGATTATTTATTCTTTTTATGTCATCTATTGATGTATTGTTTTCTTGGGCTATTTTCCATAGACTATCGCCCTTTTTTACCGTGTATGTAAAGTAATTATTTGGAAGTGTACTTTCCTTTAAATATAGGATTTGACCTATATTGAGAAGATCTGAAGTAAGATTATTTATTCTTTTTATTTCTGATATCGGTATATTAAACTGGTTAGCTATTTTGTATATAGTGTCACCTTTTTTTACGACGTAGAAGTCACCTGTAAGTTGTTCTGGTGTATATGGGGTATTGGTATATTCAGCTATAGCTTTTACCACTGCCTCTGCATAGTCCGTTATATTGTTTTGTAGCTTTTGTGCGTCACGTGCGTTATCAATAAAGCCATATTCTACTAGTAATGATTCTGCAGGAGCTGTTTCACGAATTATATAGTAGTAATCTCTATTTGGATTTTCCGGAAGTCTTCTTTGATAGGTCTTTCTTTTTATTTGGCCAGCTTCTCCAATGTAATCTAAAGCTAAGTCTGCTAATGTTGAATCATTACGTAATGCATATACTATTTCAGCGCCTTCGGCACCCCCGAAGTCGTAGAATGTAGTTAATTTATTATTTATTTTCTAGTGCACAAAATAATGTTGTATAAATAAATGATATTCCTTCAAGATTTTGGTTGTTAGGTTGACTATATAATAGCATAAATGTATATAATATAGCATTTCTTGCTCTTTCTAATAGAATTAATGCATTTCTCTTTAATTTATCACCATCTACTAAATATATTGATTTATGATCTATTGTATTTCTTAATTCATTATGTTCAAATGTTCCAATTTCCAAAGCATTATTTGTTTCATTTGCTACTCTGACATCTTTCATAATTAAATATAAAGGTAAAATAGTGAAATTAGGTAACTCTTTAAATTTAATATCTGAATTTTTAAATTTTCTATCAAATAAGCCTTTATTAGTAAAATATATTCTATCTTCATTTATGTCTAAATCATAAACATTTTTCAACAAATAAGCTATTTTATCAAAGATTGAATATAAATAGCTATAAACCATAGACATTTTCCGTTTATTTATATTATCTGCATTATTATAATATGAAAACATTACATTTCTACACATTTTATAATCTTCAATAATTTCATTAAACATTTCTTTATTTTTATCACATATATTCAAATCTTCAAAGTTTTCAAATGAAGCTTCATAAAAATTACCAAATAAATTCAATGGATTTAAGAATAAATTATTATGTAGATAGAAATCAAGTCCTTCAGTCCACTCATTTGTTTTTTCAAAAGAGTTCATTATAGGTGTGAGTTTTATGTTTTTTTCTTCAATATTGAGCAAATCTATTCTTTTATTAATTACTTCCACCACTTTTTTATAAATATTAATATCAAACATAGGATTAATATCACTACATTTATCTATTAAGTCCTTTTGATAATTCAATAATGCAATTTTATAGTCAGATGATATTATATTTATATAACAAATTTCAATTAATGATGCTTTTATAAAATTAGATAGCCAATTATTTTTATCTCTATAAAGCGAATTGTTAAGATTTTTTAAACATCTTAAATAATCTCCAATACAGAATAAATAAAGAGAATATGTATCATTAAACTCTATCAATTGCTTATCAGGTATTTTTTCATCATTTATTAATGCTTTGGCAATCATCAAGTTTGTTTTTTTTAGCAATTCATTATATTTCCAATATTCAGTAGAATCATTAAATTTTTTCATACCGAAGAATTCTACTATATTAACTTTATTTTTAACAAATAACTTTTCGTGATAATACCTCACAAATATAAACAAAATAATAATAATTGATAAGTATTGATCACTTTCAATAAGATCATCCAATACTGCTTGATAATAAAAATCTATTGTTTTTTTATCATCATATTTTTCTATAATTTCTAAAATTTTTTCTTTTGTAAGTTTTATTTTATCCATATCATTCCACCAGTTCACTTTCTAGCAACCAATTTTATTAATTTTATCTAAAAGAATAATAAAAGTATTATACACTAAATTTATATACTATTTCTACATTTTTATCTTTGTCAACAATTATTTTATCTATTAGTATGAATAATAATTCTCTAGTAGGTTTTTTCATACTAATTAGTTCTTTGATTTTTTGTTTTGTTTCTTCATCATTATATTTTTTAGGAACCTCATTGATAGAATTTTCTAATACTTTTATTCTAGAGGTGTATGTTCTTATTAAATTTTCTATATTAGATGATAATCTTGTATAAGTATCAATTGAGATTATACCATTATATTTATCTTCATATAAGGCATCTATTTTTAGTTGTAGTTCTTTGATATTTTTTTCTAGTTTTTGTTTTTCTATAATTAAATTTTCCTTGTTATCCTTCTCACTTTTCACATTAGATACTAAACTATTAATATCAACTTTTTCTATATACTTTTTACAAGTTTTCTTGATTTGATTTAAAACTGCCTTTTCAAAACTATTATACTCTGAAAAGTGTGGTTCACATAATCTTTGTCTTGGACTTCTAGAATATTTGTTACAATTCATAGACCAGTAATTGCGTTTTTCTCTATAACTAACCGTTAGCTTATTACCACACTCTTTGCAATAAAGTAAGCCCTCTAATAGCCTCTGCTGACGGTTTAATTTTACTGTTCTAGTTCTGTTAGCACTTGTCTGTATTTGATTAAAAATTACTCTATCTACTAATGGTTCGTGAGTATTTTCTACAATTATCCAATACTCACTTGAAAGGCATATTCTCTTTTGTGATTTATAGTTTAATTTTGTCTGAACATTTTGAATCATATCACCAGTATACATTCTATTTTTTAATATTTTGTTAATCGTACTGCAAGTCCAGATATATCCATTTATTTGTCTTTTTGATTTTTTTATTTGTTTATATGCACTTGGTGTCGGAATATTTTCATTATTTAGTCTTTCAATTATATCTGATATTTTGTCTCCTCTTGACACTTCGTTAAATATTCTTTTTACTATCCATGCTGTATCTGGATTTGGTATTAGATGTCCTTTATCAAGCGGATCTCTCATATACCCAAAGCTTGGTTTACTACCTATAAATTTACCTTTTATTTTTTTATCCCTTAATATTGACTTTATTTTCTTTGATGTATCTTTACTAGTCATATCATTAAATAAAGCTTTAAAAGGTGCTATATCATTATTTGCAGAATCTAGAAAAGTATCTACATTATCTAGTATAGAAATATATCTAACTTTCTTTAATGGAAAATATTGTTCTATATAATAACCACATTTGATATAATCTCTACCTAATCTTGATAAGTCTTTAGTTATGACACAATTTATTTTTCCTTTTTCTATGTCTTCAAGTAATCTTTTAAATGCTGGTCTATCAAAGTTAGTACCTGAATATCCATCATCAACATACTCATCAGTTAAAACAAATCCATTATCCCTCAAAAAGTTCATAAGTAAACTTCTTTGATTTAATACACTCTCACTTTCAGACTCTCTTTTATGTGCTTTGTCCTCATCCTCTTGCGATAATCTTATGTATATCCCTACATTATAAAATGATGGCGGTTTTACTGTGCTATACATTATTCTCCTTTCTTTTGCATAGCGTCTTGTTTGCCGATTCCATTATAACTCTCTTACCATCATTTATGTCATTTATTTTATTACTTTCATCTTTATATTTAAGTATTAAATAGACATACTCTTGTAATAAAACTGATATATCTTTACCATCATTTTTAAATGTTTCAGTTATTATCATACCAACCTACCCCTTTTGGTTTTATACTTAAATATATTCCTAAAACATAAATTTATATTACTTTTACATCTTATAAATCACTCCTCCTTAATAAGATTTTTTATTGTTTTTATATAAAAATAGGTACATAACTTATGACTTTAATTCTCTAATTTTCTAAATATTCCGTGTGTTTATTTTTAGCAGGATAAGGATGGCTGACAAACAACTTCCCAGTGGGGAGTTTAGCCCTATTTTAAAGGGTTTATGAAAGACTACTTTGTCATACATTAAAATAAATGTCATACTATTGGGTTAACTAAAAATAGCAAATTTTGTATCAAAAATAGCCGTTAGACACACAAACGGTTATACAAATGACATACTTTTGGATTAACAAAATTGCTAATTATGAACCTCTTTTCACACATAAACCAACTTTTTTAGGTACCTTAATTATTTATTTTTTTATAATTTCTTGGTACATACTTTTTGTTTATATAATTTTAGATAACAATTCCTCCTTACAAAAAAATACTATACTCATAAACTGAACATAGTATTTTAGCATCTAATAGTTCATATCCTAGAACTATTGCTATATTATAATAATTATATCGTAAATAAATTAGAAGTCAATGTCAAAAAAGAGAACGTTATTAAGTAAACGAAAATGACAAAATTATGTAAAAAAACATTGTTTTTTAACCATTAATTTTTATTTTTCCATATTTTTTCATCAGGTATTTTTTTAATTTGATTATATAATTCAAACAAGTATTTTCCATTTATGTCAATTAATGGTTCATACATAAATGCATTAGCATGAATAAACTCAGGTGTTGATAACTGTACTGCTTCAAGATATTTTTTTACATTTGGAAATAACTTTTCACCGTATAAATCAAGAAGCTGTGCAGTTTGATTCGTATTAATATTAGTTAATAAATTAAAATTGTTTGCAATTATTTTTCTTTCTATTAAAAGTCTGCAAGAAAGTGATAAAATTGTTTTTTTTACAATATCAAAATCATCAAATCCAGATAAATTGTCTGCTATTTCAAACAACTTTTCCATGTAAATATCATTTTCATCTATTTTAAGACTTTTTATAGCATTACTTGGAAATTGTAATAATATATCTTTGATTTGTAATTTAGAAGTGTTTTCTTTGTAATGAAGGCACGAATCTAATGTTTTGGTGTCTTCCAATAAAATTGTTTTAATTTCTCTTAAATATGGAATGGCACAAAAGAAATCATAAATATTTGAGCACTTTAAAACATTTTCCATGTTTTTGTTAATTCGATTATTAGTTTGAATATCTACAACGCCGTTAGAGTTGGCAGATGCAACACTTTTTCTTAATTTTGGTATTCTTTTACTAACTGTTCTATAAAATTCAAAATTATGCGTCATAACAATTGTTGGAACATCCAAATTTACTAAATCATTTATGTATTCCATAAAAGCATAGCGATTGGAATAATCAAAAGTTTCTACGATATCATCTAAAATTATAAATGGGTGATATTTTTTGCAATTTTCATATTCAACTATAAATTTTAATATATTAAGCGTTGTTTTTTCTCCAGAAGATAAAATTTGGCTTAATTTTGTTTCTGAAACAGGAATCTCACAATATCTATTATGATAAAAAGTAATAGTAGGAGTTTTTATGCCTAACATGGACTCTGCCTTATTAACTATTTTGATGTCAAAAATTGGATGAAATCTATTTTTGTATATTTCAATTGCACGTTCAAAATTCGTTTGTTTATCCTGCGCAATTTTTAAAACATTATTTAATTCTTTTTTTGCTTTTTTTACAACTTCTAACCAATAATTGTAATCTATACTTGAAGATTTTAAATATGATAAAAGAATATTTTTTCTACCAGCAGATAACTGTTTAACAAGCAAAGGGTTTTTTTGAATTGATTCTTTTAAAAACTCAGATTCTTTAGCAGTTCCCATTAATTTAGTAATTTCTTTACTTTGTTCAATTATTTCAGGGTCTTTTGATATTTTTTTAATTTCTTCTTCAAATATTTTTTTTACTTCGTCAATATCATAGTATACTTTATCTTTTAAAAATAAGCCCCTAGATTTTGTTTCTGATAAATATTTTGCTTTATCAACATTATTTATAAACTGTAAGCAATTATTTTCGTTAAAATTTTTGTCAAAAAGTTGAGCATTAATTTTATTTTCTAATACCTGAATGTAATTTGATATTTTGCTTTGAAATTCGCTCTGATCAACAATATCATATGCTTTCTGATATATTTTTTTTATATTTATTTCACTAATGTCTTGAGCTTCATGATTAATAATTGTATTCAGTAATTGAATTATTCTATCTAAGTATCCATCTTCTAAATTAGAAAACATATCAAGTAATATTTCAAAGTTTAAACCAGTACCTTTTAAATAATTATCAATCTGTAATTTGATTTCTATAGTTTCCTCAGTTAATAATTCATTTATATATTCACTATTTTTTTTATCGATAGTAAGTGTCTCTAATTCAGAACTATAATCAGACAATAATTTAGAATGCTGTTCATATATTTCTCTAGAAAAAACAACAAATCTATTGTCAAAATTTTTTATTTCTTTACCATTTTCTAAAATAGATATATCTAAAATAGCTTTTTCATCTGTTAATCTATCAAATACATTTTCTAACGTACCATTACTTAAATTATATAAAGTATTTGAAAAAGAAGTTTTAAAAGAACCATTTTTAGAATATATTAATTCTTGATACATTTTCTTATCATTTTCCAAATTTAAATGTAAACTTTTAATTCCAAATGCGTTTTCAACTTTTTTTAAAAATAATTCCATATTTCATCTCCTACCTCATCCATGTAATAGTATAACTACTAAATTTTAGGAATTAACGAATTATAATCTATATTGTTAGTTATAATATTCCACTTCCCAACTTGCATTTTTTTAATCTTTTTACCATCACCAAAATCTAATAAATCATCTCTCAATAAATTATTGAATAATTTGTTTAAACTTCCCAATCCATATGATGATAGTAGAAAGGCCTCAAGAGGATCACACAACTTACAATAAGCCCATAATTGTCCCAAATCATGAAGATTAAGTTGCGTCTTTTTTGCCTCAATGAAAATAAGATTAGTACTATTCTTGTACTTTACTATACCTAAAACATCTACCTGAATGTCTAGCCCAACAGTTAGGGGATATTGATCAAGCAAGCCAAATTGATTCAAATATGAATCTAAAGTTCTAGCATGTGAATCAATAGTTATTACTTCAGCATTTTTATACTTTTCCTCTAAATATTTTTGCAACCATTTTCTCATTGGCTCATACAATTCAATTTCTTTAGAAACATTATTTATCATAACCCAATACCCTTGCTAACTCTGTCCATGAATTAAAATGTTTTCCCCGTATTTCCTTAGGTAAGGATGGGTCATTTTCACCTGGATGTTTTAACTTTTCTTTACCTTTCTTTATGTTTTTTTCCCAATAATATTTATGAGTCTTTTCTGGATTAAGATGTTTTAAAAGTTCATCACTATATTTTTCTAAAGCCTCTTGTTTATGTTTTATATTAAACCCAATTGGTAAAAATTCATTTGCATATATTTTAATTTGATGCTCTTTTTTCCAATAATTAGGCATACCTTCATTATACTTTATTAAATTACTATCTCTAAAATTAGGATGTCCAAAATCTATTGTTTGAATTGGAATATCAACGCCTTTTAACATGTTTGCAATATCAATAACCATTTTCCAATTACACGGAATTTCAATGTACACTCTATGAGCTCCCTCTTGTCCAAAAGCAATGTTACTTTTTCTAATATATCCTGTAACATCCGCAATACCTCTAAGCAATGATTTTTTTTCATCACTTGTCATACTAAATAAATCGGGATTCATTTCCATAGTTGAATGTTTACGACCATTTCCAACAAATTTCAGTATTTGCCTCATTACATATTCTTCATTCGGTTTAACAAAAGAAATTATAGTTGATCTATCTTCCTGTGTAAGTTTTAAGTTGCTTCCAATAAGTGGTTCAACAATATCTCGTATATCAGTAATACTAGCTTTTACATATATTTTTACATCCTTAAAATCGTCAGTATATAAATTTTTATGTGGTATATCAATAGTTACAATTGTTTCGTGATTACCCTTTTGAATTTCTCCATTGCCTAATATCATTCCAATTAAATATGCCATTTCTATATTCATAATTCCACTCCTATCTCATTATATATTTTATCAGCAATTGCTTTTGCCAATAAAGGTGGCACAGCATTACCGATTTGTTCTCTTACACAAACTTTTGTACCTAAAAAAACGAATTTATCGTCAAAAGATTGAATTCTAGCCGCTTCTCTTGGTGTAATTGCCCTGTTTAAAAACGGATGATTATTTGTCCCATTCGATGAAGCATCAAATCTTGTATCAATTGTTGGAGAAACATCGTCCCATTTTAATCTCCCCCATGTCCCACTAAATTTTTGTTTTCCAAGCATTTCCTTTGGCAAATGTTCTTTACCACATTCTGGTGGGATCATTTGAAGTTTTTTTATTGCAACCTCAGAATGATTAGAGGCTTTATGATTATATAATTTAACACTGCCTTTTCTCATAAGTTTTTGATATGAACTTATAGGTGATGTTATATATTCTTGTTCAAATTCTCCATTGCCAGAATTTAAATATGCCAAATCAAATATCGCATCTCTAATTGTCACCTTTTTTCTTTTTTGTATAGTTGGCAATTCAATTTTTTTGTTTTTTGAACAAATAAATATAGCTCTTTGTCTAGATTGTGGTACGCCAAAATCCGATGCTGTCAAAATTCCACAATCAACATAATAACCCATACTTTTTACTCTATTTATTATTTGTTCCTTAAACCATCCTGATGATGTAGACAATAATGCTTTTACATTTTCTATCACAAACACTTCTGGTCTAATTGATTCAACTATATTCAAATATTCGTTAAATAAAAAGTTTCTTGGATCACTTAATCCTAATTTTTTCCCTTTTAGTGAAAAACCTTGACATGGTGGTCCACCTATAATCATATTAACCTTTTTCTCTTTGCTTAATTTAATAATTTTTTGTTTTATTTCTTCATTAGTAATATCACCTAAAACTGTTGTTGTATTTGGCATATTGTGTTTAAATGTTTCTAGTGCAGATTCATTTATATCTAACGCAATAGCAGTCTTAAAATGTTTGTTTTTTTCCATACCATAAGAAAAACCACCTGCACCACTAAATAAGTCTAAAATAACAAATTCTTTTTCTTTCACTTCTTTGCACCTTCTTCTAATCAATATTTTTTTATATAATTCCTTTCCATTTAAAACTGGTTTAAATAAATCATATTCATTATCAGAACCATGATTAGCTTCTCCAACAATTTCAAATTGCTCACTATTATACCTATTTATAATAGTTATTGGTACTCCCATAATACCAAAGTAATCATATGGTATGTCATTTATTGTTTTTACATTTATTGCATCAAAATTATCATATTTTGGGTAATCTTTTGAATTGTATTTTTTTGTTAAATTAATTTCTCTATGCCTTCGTTCATTATCTATGTTTGTTAACCACATTGCATTTCCTAAACTTCTCCATTTTTGTCCTGTATCATCAACCCAGTATCTTGTAGTTCTAGGTTTAGAAGTTTTGGGCACTCTAAATTTCATCTCTCCAAACTGATACCCAGTCCATAATTCATCATTCTTTATTAACGGAAATATTTCTTTATATGTTAGTGCGTTTTGATTACCAACAATTAAGAACTTCTTTTTATATTTCATGATAATAGAGACAAATTCTCTAAATAAAGAAAATGGTGGATTAGTTACGACTATATCTGATTCTTTCAAGTAGTTTAAACATTCATCACTTTGAAAGTCTCCTGTACCTTTTAATTCTTTTATATTGCCTGATTCTTTTAATAAATTACAAATTACATCATCTGATATTACTTCTTTTGTATCTACAAATTTTTGTATATCTAATACGTATCCTTTAGTTCTAGACTTTTTTTCACCTTTTTTTAAGAAATTTAATTCTTTTGATATAATTTTAGAAGAATAGTATGATGTACATATTAATCTTTTTATTTCCAATACATTAAAGTTTTTCAAAAAATACTTGCAAAAGTTAGATTCAAATGGATCATCACAATTACAAAATACTGTTTTGTTTTTAAAATGTATCTTATAATTTATTATTTCTTTTTCGATATCCTCATATGTTGTATAAAATTCATCATCTTTTTTATTTTTAGCATTTTGTAAATTTGTATTTTTATTTGCCATTTCTAACCAACTCCTTATAGAAATAAATACATGATGTCATTTTAATTAATAATTAAAATATATCTTTAATCAAATTAATTATTTGAAATTCTATGTTTTTGTATTATTTTTTTAACAACCAATCAATTATATTTTTATGAATTATTCCATTTTGTGATAAATCAAATTTATCCATTGAAAGAACATATTTTGGATAATTATCTTCAATCTTTTTATAAGCATTAAATTCTCTATCAATTACTGTTTCATCACTTAAAATGTAAGCAACTTGAATATATATTTTTTCATTGAACCTTGTTGCTATAAAATCTATTTCACCATTTTCTAATGTACCAATATTAACACTATATCCTCTAGCAATAAGTTCATTATAAACAATATTTTCTAAATAAGCACCAATTTGCTCTTTCTTACCTTCACTTAAAATATTAGTAAAACCTAAATCAGTTAAATAATATTTATATTTACCTGTAAGAATTCTTTTACCTCTAACATCATATCTTTCTGCTTTTGAAATAAGGTTTGCACGAGTTATATAATCAAGATAATTATATAATGTTTCTAATGATACATTTCTAGAATCACTTTGCATATATTTTTTTAAACTATCAGGTGAAAACACTTGAGATGGAGTAGTTAAAATATAAGTAACTATTCTATTTAATAAATCTATATCTTTAATATTAAATCTTTTTACAATATCTTTAATTATTATTGAATCATAAATATCATTTAAATAAGTTTTTCTTGAAATGTCATCTTTTTGCATAAATCTTTGTGGCATTCCGCCCCATTTAATATAATCATTAAATGCATCTTCAATATCTCTATTATCTGTAATATTTAATAATTTACAAACTTCATCAAATGTAAATGGAGTTATTTTAAAACTAACATATCTTCCTGCTATGTGAGTTGCTAAATCACTAGATAACAAATCACTATTAGAACCAGTTATAAAAATAGATGTATTCTTTGTGGCTCTTAATGAATTAACAACTTTTTCCCACTTATCAACATTTTGGATTTCATCAAAAAATATATAATATTTTTTATCATCAATTATTCTTTCTTTAACATAATTGTTTAACTTTTTAGGATCAGTATATTCCTCATAATCGTAATCTTCAAAGTTAATATAGATAATATGATTATCATCAACATTATTTTCTTTTAGCTCATCTATTATTTGTTTTAAAATAACTGATTTTCCAGAACGTCTAATACCAATTAACACTTTAATTAACTCTTGATCATAAAATGGTCTTATTAATTTTAAATATCTTTCACGAATAACCATAATCCATCTTCCTTTCTTATATATACATTATAATACTATATTTAATTTTTGTCAATTTATTACGATACAGAGTAATTTTTTTGCATTTTTTTCAATTTATTACGATCGTATATTTTTTATATAATCAAGTATTTAAGTATTTTTAATACAGCAAAAAAGATTTCAACATTCAGTCAAAATCTTTTAAATCAAAAAAAACAATCATTTTTAATTATTATTCTTAATTGTAAAATGTAAATTTAGTTATATAATAAAATGTGCGCACTATTTAATATCATTAATTCTTTTATTTTCTTTTTCAAACCTTTCAAAAACTTTTCTCTTAATATTTTTTCTAAAATTAACTATATATTTTTCATTAGGAAATATCTTTCTTGCCCTATTAACATAATCTATAAATTTTCTACTTTCTCCTTGACTAGATTTTAATGATTTTAAAATTCTATGCTTATCTATTTTTGTATGTCTTTTTTTTCTTTTTTGAATTCTATACTTTTCTCTTAATACCATCGAATCTATTTTTCTGTAAAGTTTGTAAAAGAATTTAGTCAAAGTTTTATCTCTAAATTTAATATATTTTCCATCGAAAGAAAACCCTAAATAACTAATAAAATTTCCACCATTTTGCATTCCATCAATTTGTTCATGCAAAGAAGTAACTTGATTATTTTCATACAGATAGCCAGAAGTTTTATTGATATTCATTTTTAAAGTTTGGTATTCCATTTTTATATTACTAAGTTCATTCCACAATTCATTAATTGATAAAACTTTACTTTTAGGTATTATCATTATTAAATCATCAGAATATCTCATATATAATCCATTTTTACTCTTAGCATAATTATTAGCCTTAATGTCAAAATCAACCATATAAACATTTGCTAATACTCCACTTAGAGGTGAACCTTGTGGTATTCCAAATCCATCCTTATTTACATTTATTTTATCTCTAAGTTTTTTCTTTGCGTCTTTCCAACAAATATTATCAAAGAGACTATTTCTAGTTTTTATACTTTCTTTTGTTTCTATTCCATTATTAATCAAAAACTCTTCAATATCATATCTTTCAATATATGAATATTTTGTCATACTTTTAAAAACTTTATACCAATCGTCTTCTAACTTTTTAATATTCATAACTTTACACATGTTATATTTCAATTTATCGTGACTTATGAAATCAAAGAAACTAGAAAAATCACTAACTAATATATAGCATGAGTTACATTTCTTTATAAAATTGATTGCTATAGCAGCAAAATCAATATTAGTTTTTCCTTTTAAACAAGTTCTGTAGGCTATAGCTGAATTATTTAAATCATTTTTTTCACAATATTTATTGTAATAATTGTTTAAATTATAAGAATACCATTGATATATACACCTATCAATATGGGCAGCATATTTTATTGGCCTATCCTTTACTTTCCAATGATGGTTAGTATCCTCGTTTATTTCTTTAGAAAATTTTTTAAATTTAATAGTATAACTCAAAAAGGGATAAAAGCCATGATTAATTACAAATTCTTTATTTTTAATTTTTGATTCAACATCTTTTATATTTACTATCTTATCAATGTGTTTGTAATATCTTGGTTTAAATATTTCTTTTGTCTTTCTCATTTTCCTCCTAAAATTGAAGAAACACATCCTGGTCGCAGCCACCATTATTGGATGTGTTCAACAAAACCTTTCAATTTTTATTCTTCACAATACAAAATTTACTAAGTCCTTTTAATGCTGCACCTCTAACATTAATTATTGTATAATAATAGTAGATAAAGTATTGAATACATTAGTTCAATTCTTCACATCACTAATATCAACAATTCAGTCAAAGCGAGGTGGTTCTGTTATGAACTTAAACTTTAACCTAATAATTATCAATATAGTATTGACAATTAACATTTAACACCCACGAGTACAACTTACCGTGGCAGTATATATTATAAACAATTTTCTCAGAAAGTCAATAATTCTCTATTATTTTTAATCTTATTTTGTTTTAATAATTACAATTAGTGTAGCACATTTCTATATAATAAAATTCAACATTAATCCAAAATCCTTATATTTTAAAGCAAACAAGACACTATTACACTTTGCCTACATTCTTACCATTCGCACCACCGGCATTTATGTGATTAGATATTAGAATAATATTTGATGGATCTCCAGATTCTCTTATTATTTCCTGTATTCTTTGGATCCTTGCATTTTTAGGTAAGCTCTCATCCGTACTTCTAGTTATTACTGCTGGTATACCTAATTGTGTTAATCTTTCAAACATATATTCTGCAGCTTTTAAATTTAAGTCCTTTTCTTGTAAACCATTACCTATTGCACCTGGATCACTTCCACCGTGGCCTGCATCTACAATAACCATATTATCACTCCTTCAAGATATTTTATGATAATTAGTGTGTTTTGTGATTATTGTTTGTTTCTACCTCTGACATTATTATAAGGTGATTGTGAAATTATTAAAAAAGTATTGACTTTTTATATTGTTGATGCTATTATGTAAGTATCTTAGATAAGGTTTGTGATAGACGTGATTCTATTCATTGTTGGGTCACTTTTCCTGTTGAATCGTTTTGTTCGATTTAGTAGTTAGAAATAGTAATATGACTAGTTCGTATTATGACCTTGTTGCTATCTAAGAGTGCACGTGCAGTGAGAGAGTTACTCACATTAATAAGGGGTTACTGCTAAGTACTGACCTTTACTTAGTGTAGATTGTTCGATTCTATTATGGGTTTCCATAGTAGAAAGGTTTAGCAGTTTATTTGTAACTTTTCTAAAAAACTGAGAAGCACAGCCGGTCAGGGTTGTGTTTTTTTATTTTTTATGAGGTGGTAAAATGAATAAAATTGTTCCTTTAATTAATGAAGATGATATAGCAAAACGTATTAACGAATTAGCTAAACAAATCAGCAATGACTATCAAAATGATGAATTGACTGTTATTTGTATCTTGAAAGGTGCTACCATTTTTACGTGTGACCTAATAAGAAAGCTTAGTATACCTGTTTATTTAGATTTCATGATTGTTTCTAGTTATGCTGATATGGAGTCTACCGGTAATGTTAAAATTATAAAAGACCTAGATCATTCAATATTTAATAAAAATGTATTAATAATTGATGATATAATTGATACTGGGAGAACTCTTCAACATCTTGTAAATACTTTGAAAGTTAGGAAACCGAGTTCAATTAAATTGTGTACTTTATTAGATAAACCAGCTAGAAGAGTTAATAACTTAAAAGTTGATTACTTTGGTTTTAAAATTGAAAACGAATTTGTAGTTGGGTATGGCCTTGACTATAATCAAAAGTATAGAAACTTATCATTTATTGGTAAAGTTGAATAGATATTGACACAAAATCTGATATTAAATATTAGTTATATAGACAAGTGATATTCATTCATTTGTCTTTTTTATAGTTTAATACGCTATGAGGACTGCCTAATATTCAGCAATCAACATAATATATAAAAAGGAAAAAGTATAATTTTACTTTTCCCTTTTTATTTTTTAGCTAGCATAGTTAGTAAAGTAATCTTGAACTAGAACTACCGGTGTTCCCTTGTCACCACTTCCACTGGTCAAATCACATAATGAACCAATAAGATCGGTGTATCTTCTTGGAGTTGTTCCTTGAGTTTCTATTTTTCCCTTAAGATTGTTATCTTTTTCTTTTATTTCTTTCTTTATTGCTTCTTGGAGTTCTTCCCCTGATAAATTACTAAATTTATTATCAGATAAATATTTTAATTTTAATTCATTTGGACTGCCCTCTAACCCTTCAGTGTAGAATGGACTAACGACAGGATCTGCCAATTCCCATATTTTTCCAACTGGATCTTTAAATGCTCCATCACCATATACCATAACTTCAATTGTTTTGCCAGTTAACTGTTTTAGTTTATCTTGAATATCATGTACGAGTTTTGTACCGTTTTCAGGGAATAATTTAACTTTATCCTCTGTTGACCTATTAGAACCTAACAATCCATATTTACTATTATATCCACTATTATTAACGCTTGTAGTTAAAATATCATCCATACCATATAATTTGTTGGCACCAAGTTTTTTTAATTTCTCCTTAGTTTGCATTCTAGTATGAATATCACAAACTAAAATGTCCTTTGTATAATTTAGTATTTCCTCTGGCCTATTTGCAAAGACAAATTCTATCTCACAGTTTTCTTTTTCTACAACGTCTCTATAGAAATCAACCATATTCACGCCTGTAAATATATGTTTAAAGTCTCCGAACTTTTCTGTATATTCTTCCTCTGTTATTACATCACTATATGGATTAATGCCATATTTTTCTAGTCTTTCCTTGTCTAGAATATCGTTTCCAACCTCATCTGAAGGATAGCTTAAAAGCATAGTTATTTTTTTTGTGGCTCTGGCAAAGGCTTTTAAGCATACTGCAAATCTGTTTCTACTTAAGATTGGAAAAACAATTCCTATATGATCTGAGTTTAACTTATTTCTGACATCCTGTGCAATGTCATCAACAGTAGCATAATTTCCATCACTTATTCCAACTACAGCTTCTGTTATAGCAACTACGTCCTTATCATTGAATTCAAATTTTTCCGATTCACTGGCTTTAATTAATGAATCAACTACTATGTTGGCAAGATTGTCACCCTCTTTTATAATAGGTGTTCTTATCCCTCTTACAACTGTTCCTACTCTCTTATTATTCATATTTAACCTCCTATTATATTATATCATTCTTCAAAAAAATATTAAATATTAAGACATAAATTGGACAATTAAAAAAGCAAGCTTTGTGGTGAAGCTGTCAACGAAAGGCATACACTTTTTTGTGTACACTTTTATCTTACAATTTCACTTTGCGGCTTGCTTTAATTACTTTTTCCTAATTTTACTTCTATTTGTTTTTCTTTTTTGTTGCGTATGACAGTTATTTCTATTTTATCGCCTGCTTGATGCTGATATAATTCATATCTTAAATATGCTGAATCTTTAACCTTATTACCATTTATCTTAGTTATAACATCACCTTTTTTGATTCCTGAATTAGAAGCAGCTGTATTTTCTGAAATACTTACTACTGCTACTCCTTCTGTAATATCTGACGATAAGATTATTCCATTTCTATATAAAGTTGAAGTGTCTGTTACATTACACATTCCTATTCCTAATAGAGGCCATTTGATTTTTTCACCCTTTTCTAAAGACGTTAAGTGGTTCATAGCATATTCTATTGGTATAGCAAAACCCATTCCTTCAATTTCAGCATCAACTAGTTTTAATGAGCAAATTCCAATTACTTCGCCATTTACATTCAAAAGTGGTCCTCCACTGTTACCTGGATTTATTGAGGCATCTATTTGTAGAACTCTCATTACCCAATCATTGCTAGCAGAATTTGATATATTTACAGCAACCATTCTATCTTTTCCAGATAAAATTCCTGAAGTAACACTTCCTCTATAATCTTTTCCCATTGGTGAACCGACTGTAAATACTGTATCGCCAATATTCATTGACTCACTTTTTCCGATTGTAGCAATCTGTATTACTTTGGCTTTATCAATTCTTAAAACGGCTAAGTCTAAATACTCATCCCCACCTAGTAGTTTTGCTTCAACAACTTCATCATTTGCCATTACTAAATCTATTTTTTCCATTCCTGATATTACGTGTTGATTTGTAAGAACATATCCATATTTATCATCTACTTTGTACACAAATCCAGTTCCAGTTGATGATAATTGGTTTTGCTGATATCCTTCCACAACAGCTACTGAATCATAAACCTTCTTAACAGAAGCAGCTAGGCTTGATTTTTCATATACTTCTGCTCCTCCTTTGGTAATTACTGTTCCTCCTGTAGTACTTGTAGAAACTATTTCACTTAATAATGGTGTCCATTTAAATAATGATATAGTAACTATTCCTCCTACTACAAATGAAAACACGATAATAAAGAACATCTTTACGCTATTATTTTTATTCATTACTTTCTGTACTCCTTTCTATTTTAGCAAGCTCTTTCCAATTAAGAGGAAAGCCCATTCTATGTAATACTTTTTCTATATTTATAGTTTTTAAATTATAATTTAGAGTCTGAATAACATTTTCTAGTTCCAGTGTCATATTTTTAAAATCTTCTTTGAGTAGCATTTGTTTCATTATTATGAGAAGAGCAAATAAATCATTTTTCCCATAAATATATTCATTGTTTTCTTTTGGAACATCTAATAATTTATGATAAATTGTATCATTAATGCATGTTTGTGTTTTGTTTTCATACAATATATCTTCATGTGCACATAAGTTTCTATAATTGGCAAGAATTGGCAAATATACAATTAAGTTTTCACTATCTATGCCGTATACTTCACTAATTGCATGCTGATCTTCGGGCTTTAGAATAGAAACCATTTCACATACAATTCCAAATGATAGAACTTTTACTAAAATCCAAAGCGGAATGTATCCATAATTTGACGCATAGTGATATGTAGCTGAGTGCTGTGAACCATTTACTCTTACCTGTCTATTCATTTTCTTTATTAAATCATTAACTTGCCTTTGTTTGTCAGGCCTTTGCGTAAAGTTTTTGGCTTTTAAATAATCACTTTCTCTATAACCATATTTTTTCGATAATTGATATGAAGTAATAGATTTTAAGTTGTTTTCAATTACTAATAAATACTTAAATAAGACATTTCTAAATGATCTATCAAATAAAAACAGACTATATAATTCTTCAAATGTAGTTCCTTTGATATATGTTTTATCTGTTGGTGATTTTAAGAATAGGTGCCTATAACCACTTATAAAAAAATAATTTTCTCTTAGTAGAACTCTTTTAGCATAAGTTTCATCACATATTATTAGGCCTTTTCGTTTAAAAATTTCGATTTGTTCATCTAAGTTTTTGAACTTCTTTTCTATCATATTATCACCTATTATAGATTATATCATATAATTAATTAAAAGTATGAAACTTTTTAAATATTATGATATAATTGGTTTAGTTTTAATGTTTCGAGGGGGGACTGTTTTATGCCAGCTACAATTGTTCATTCTTATTTTGCTAAAGACACTTTGGAAATATTACCTAGTTCAATAGTCAGCATGGTCGATGATAGTAGAGTTAGAATGTTTTCTCAAAGTACGGATTCTTTGATGTTTTATAATTTATTCAGTCCTTTGCCAGGAAAAAAGATTAGAAAATTTACTGATTATTTTCATCGTAATAAAACTCAACAATACTTTGTTAATTTAATTAACTATATTAAAAATAATGACTTGATTAATGATACTGATGTAGCGTCTTTTTTGGTAGGTTCAATTTGTCACTACGTATTAGATTCAACTGTTCATCCATTTATTGTCTATAAAACTGGAGTATTTGATAAAAAGCAGAAAAATACTTATAAATATAATAATATACATACATTTATGGAAACATTTTTAGATAATGATATGGTAGCAAGACGTGAAGATATAAACCCATACCGTTTTAAGATGGGGAGTTTTTGTTTTAATACACATAAGTTTTCAGAAAAATTAGATGATTGTCTTGATCATACTTTTTATGATACTTTTCAAATAAAAAATATGAGTAAAATATATTATAAATCATTAAAGCAAATGAAAAGTTCTTTAGTAGTTTTCAGAAGAGATCCTGTAGGATTTAAAAAATTCTTTTATAAATTAGCTGATACTTTTACAACAAAAAAAGTTTTTAGATTTGAAGCTATAAGTTATCATTATCCCTTAGAAGATAAACATAATTTTTTAAATTTAAATCATCAATTATGGCGTAATCCAGTTATTTATAATATTACTAGTAATGAATCATTTTTAGATTTATATTTAAAAGCTCTTAAAATAGCAAAAGTGTTAATTTGTGCCAGTTTTGATTACATAAATGGAAAAAATATTGAATTAGAGAAAATATATACAAATATAAGTTATGTTACTGGGTTGAATTGTGACATAGAAAAAGAAATTAAATATTTTGAATTTTAACTTTGTATATTTTAAAAAAAATAAAACATACTATTGTTAGGTGATAGTATGTTTTATAAGTATGAAATTAAAAATAATGGTATAGAAGATATATTATATCTTTATCTGACTATGTCATATGAATTTTCTAAAGAAATAGGTCTTAATTCTAATGATAGGGAGTTAAGTAGAAGAACAAAGAACTTTATTAAGAGTAATAATATTAATTTTAATGGTAAAAAGGTATTTTTAGTTATAGATGGCATTGTGGTTAAAAGTTTGGATGTAAATAGTCTTGATAGTGATATAGAGGTTTTAAAGAGTGATTTATATTATTCTAATGATTTCTTTTTTGTTAATATAAAATTAGATGATGGATCTTTTATTGAGGTAAATTTGCGTGACTGTCTTCTAGGAATGCTAGCAACTAATATTGATAATACTATAGAAATAGAAGCTTTGAAGGCAGTATGTATATTATATCGCAGTTATATATTTAAGGAAATGAATGAAAAGAATTGTGTTGTTGCGACTAATGACTTTTCAATATATAAACCTATATCGTACTATAAATTGTCATGGATTGATAACTACCAGGATATTATTGATAAATTTTCTAAGGCCATTACAGAAACTGATTGTCTTTTTATAACTTATGATAATCATTATATTACGCCATTTATTCATTACTGCAATTATGGAAAAACCTTGGATAATAAAGAGCATTCTTATTTATCAAGTGTATCTAGTCTATGGGATCTAGCTTGTCCTTATTATATTTCTGTAAAAGACTTTAAGTATAATGAAATTAGTAGATTACTTAATATAGATATAACTAATAATACTGATATTAATATTTTAGAGATTGATGATGATAATTTATTAAATAAAATTGAAATTAATAATCGTATTTTTACTGGTGATATTATCATGAATAAGTTAAATCTTAATTCTAAAAATATTAGTATTATATTTAATAGGGATTTCGTTCGTTTTATCTGCAGAGGATATGGTAATTTCTTTGGACTTAGTATATTTGGAGCTAATGAGCTTGCTAAAAACGGATGTGATTTTGCTAATATAATAAAATATTATTTTCCTAAAGTTACTATAAATAAGTATATAAAAGAGCTTTCATAATGAAAGCTCTATTTAATTAAATCCTTTAACACTTGATCCGCAGCGTTATTAAGCTCAACTAAATTTTCTAGGTATTTATGATATGATTCTACACTTGATGTGAAGTCTTCTAATTGAGAGGATCCTTTACTTTTTATTAATGCTTTTATTGTTTCATTGTTGTTTTTTATTTCTTCTGATATTTTTAATATTTCATCATATGGTATATTATTAATCATTTCCTAAGGCCTCCACTTCACTGTTTTCTACCTTTTGATTGGAAAATAGACTAGCGTTGGTAATTACTACTTGTTTATATTGTTCTATATTTTCTATTAAAGATAAATTATCTTGATCTGGCAGCACTTGTTTCATCCTATTAATGATTTCAAATATTTTATTTACTGATTGTACATATTGTTCATACTCAGACATATTATCTCTCCTATATCAATATTATTTTAGAGCCATTTTGTAAGTCAGTATTTCTTACTGTTTGATTAATATCATAAATTATACCTGTATCTTTACTATAAAAATTGGTTTCTTTGGTTGGTGTATAGATATTGTCAGTTAGTTCACTTAAGCCCTTTTCTATTAATGACTTTACTGTTCCTACTGTTTTGTTAATTGGTATATATACATCATAAGATTTTTCAATTAATGGAACATATAATCTTATTAAAATTTTATTTTTATTCATATTTTTCTCCTATTCTTCTGTCATTATTTTAATAAGCTTAGCTTTTCCTTTTTCAATTATATATCCAAATCCTGGAGCAATTTCTACTCTTAAAGTTCTTGGATTATTATTTACTTTTATAGTAAATTGACTATCAATTCCATTTCCTAACCAAATTGCTTCTGCCAAATCACTGCCTTTTTTGAACCATGAGTCATAATTAATAGTTTTTAAATTATTGATAGTATCAGCAACAATGATTTTAGCATTTGGTATTTTTTGTAGCTCTTCTAATAATGTTTCTATTTTTGTTTTATCTGTTGCAGATAATTTAGAGAATAGTGAATTTACTCCTAGAATAATACAAACTAAGTTACTGCTTTGATTTGAATCTTTATATTTATTTAATGCTTCTATACCAAGTTCACAGGAATCTTTATCATAAAGTAAATTATTGTTACTAGAAATTTCTAATATGCCAGAGGCATCTAATACTACACAGTTTGTGTTTGGTATATGTGTAATCATTTTTGCTAACATTTCGAAGAATTTTGGTTCTGACGAAATATCTTCACCTGTTATATTATATATTCCTGTTTTTAAATTGATGGTTGCTACTTGTAAGTCATCTTTGGCTATACCAACTGGAATTGATTGTATTCCATTAAGCTCTGGTAAAAGTGATGATAACATTACTTCTTGTGGTAATACTGGTACTTTTGGAGCTCTAGTATCACACATTGTATTTAGCTTATTACAGATTACTTTAATGTAATCTGACATCTTTTCTTCTTTATATGGATATGGGGTTTGAAATTCATATATACCATCTAGATCTATCAATCCTCTACCATATTCTTTAGATGGCTCTTTTTTTCTTACACCTGGTAAAATAGCACTATAATCTGATGGATCATTGAATTGTAGAACAATATTTTGACGGAAGTTCTGTCTTAATCTATACCTTACTGTATTTGCTCCATTTGTTGATAATATGAATACAATTCCATATTTTAAGCAATCCCTGGTTATTTGACCTATGATGTCTTCATAAGCTTCATAGGTATCAAAAAAGCCTTCAATATTATTAATTATTACACAGATCATAGGTATTTGTTTACCACCATGATTAATATAGAAATCATATGAACCATTGTAGTCTACAAATATTTTCTTTCTTTCCTCTATTGTTTGAAGAATGATTTTAAATAATTTTTCTATTTTTTCACTATCGGCTGATAATAGTACATCGCCTACTTGTGGAGCATTTTTAAACATTTTTAGTGTTTCAGAACCAAAATCTAAAATGTAAAAATTTATTTCTCTAGGACTGTGAGTAGTTATTAGTGAATAAATAATCGTCGTTAGAATTAAGTTTTTACCACTACCTGCAGAACCAAATATAATCGTATTTCCATCTTCTGATAGAGGTAATGTTAGAATACCTTGTCTTTGATTATCTGGATCATCGTATTCTCCTATTATAGGGTTAAGAACATTTTTCTTAGCTACATAATTATATTTTCTTTTTAGTTCCTCAACATATATTACACTTGGGATTTTATCTAACCATAGTTTATCAATTACTATATTTTCTTGTTTTGCTTCTTTTATAATATAATTAACTATATTAGTAATTTCTTCACCTTTTGATTCAATCTTTATACTTTTATCTTCAGTATCAAGTGCTTTGATTATATTTCCTGTTGAATCTATAAAATTAAGTGATTGATCAACTTTCTTTTTTCTTTTTTCGGTTGGATAATATTGAGCGCCAGCCCAAGCTGCTTGTCCCATGGCAAATAATTCATTATAACCAACTTGTAGATAAAAGCGTCCCGGATTTTTTAATTCTGCAGCATCAGGACATTTTATCATATCCATACTGTCTGATTTATCTTGTACTTTTAAACAAACTCTAAATTTAGCATTTGACCATATTTGATCATTGACAACACCAGATGGTTTTTGTGTTGCTAAAATCAAGTGAACTCCAAGTGAACGACCTATACGAGCAGTTGATATTAATTGCTCCATAAATTCTGGACGTTGATCTTTTAGTTCTGCAAACTCATCACTTATTATAAATAAGTGCGAAATAGGAACATCAACTTTTCCTTTTCTATACAAACTTTGGTACTTATAAATATCTATTGTACTTTCATTTAATTTGTCTCTAGCTTCATTAAACATACGTTGTCTTTTTCTTAACTCACTTTGAATTGATGCTAGCGATCTATTCATTTCAACTGTATCAAGGTTTGTAATTGTACCGGCAATATGTGGCAATTTCATCCCAGTTTCCTTATTTTCAAATGCTCCGGTTAGACCTCCACCTTTGTAGTCGATTAAAACAAATGATACTTCATATGGATGGTAGTTTAGGGCCATTGATAAAATATAACTTATTATAAACTCTGATTTACCAGAACCAGTCATACCTGCAATTAAGCCATGTGGGCCATGATATTTTTCATGGAGATCCAATTTAAACAATTCTTGGTTTTTATCTACTCCTACTGGAGCTTGTAGAGACTGAGTTGGGTCATTAGTTTTCCACCTATTAAGTATATTTAGTTGTTCTACCATACCTACATTATACATTTCTAAGAAAGTTAGGCTACCAGGTAGTTTTCTGGATTCTTTGGCAATATCAATTGGTATATTAGCTAGTATTTTACAGCAATTATATATATTTATATTAGGATCATAGTCTGCAATAAATTCTTTCTGCTTATTAGATACTAATTCATTTTCAAATACACCAGATTTTTTTTCTCCAATACTAATAAATGTTTTACATTCATTTGGTATATTTATTAATCGTGGACTTATTACTATTAAACTGTATCCAACATTGATTGACATTTCAGCTATGTCTTTTACAATTTCTACATCCCTTATTGATTTATAATCATCAGTAATTAGTACATAATAAGGTTTATATTTTCTGTAATCTTCTGTATTTAGTTCCCTTGGACCGCTAACATCTTTATACTTTCTTGTCTGTAATTCTTGTTCTAGGGCTAGGGATATTTCTTTAGCCTCATCTAGGTTACTAGCAAAATATCTTATTGATCTATTGTTACTCCAACAATGAGGTAGTATTTTCATATAATCCCAGTTTGAGGCATTAGTCTCACTAGTCATTACTACTATTTTTAAATCTTCATAGCTATGATAAGCAACCATCTGAAGAATTAGACCTTGGATAAACAAGTTTTTATTAGAAGTATTTCCAATTATTGCTGTGTTATTATTTCTAACAAATGATAATGATACTGGAACATTTTCTAATGTTCTTGAGGCAGATCCTAATTTATAAACTTCCTGAAGCAAGTTGTCATCTTCAAGTGAAAAATGCTCAACTGGGAAAGATATGTTTCCTTCTAATTCTGTGCTACCTATTCCTAATCTTAAATCAAGAAAATCTGATTGATCTATTTCCCTTTCCCATAAGTTTCTTTTTTTATTAATTATCATATCCACAGTTTCACTTAATGGAGCATAATTATCAATTAATATTTGTCTTTGAATCTTCATTTCAGATTCAATTTTTTCCCTCTTAGCTCCTATGTATTCTAGATATTTACTTTGTCTTAATTCTTCTTGCTTTTTTCGTTGTTTCTTTTGATAGTTTCTACTTAGCATCGGCCACAAAAACATAGTCATTAACATAGTTGAGGCCATTATCATTGACGGCATTGCTGCTGACAAATCTTTTGAACCATCTATTACTCCGCTAACAGAACTATAGGCTGAATATACAGATGTTAAGGCCATCGCTAACATTGGTCCTACAGTATAAATTAACGGTGTCTTGTCTTCTGCATTTTTTCCAGGAGGTGGATCTATTTCAATATTTAAAGGCTCAATCTTAGTTTTAAATCTCGGATTTCTGTAAAAATAATCATCTTCTTTATAGAATTCAATTCCCTCTTCATCTGGATTATCATATACCTTCTGAGTTTGAATTATTGGATATTCAAATGTAAAAATATTTTTATCAAGTTCTATTAAATTGTTTATTTCATTTATAACTATGCAGCCATCTAAGACTATAATTTTCATTCCCATTATAAATATAATATCTCCATATTCTAATGGTTTTGAAGTTATCGCTACATTATTGACATAAGTTCCGTACTTACTATTTAGATCTTGTATTATCCATTGCTTACTATTATTGTAGATAAGTCTAGCGTGTTGTCTTGAAACTAGTGGATAATTATAATATATATTGGCTTTTGGATCATTACCAATAAGTATTTCTCCTGGTTGACTAATTCTTAAACGATTTGTCTTATAGTCTGTTGAAGGGGAACAGTATAAAATTACATATTCATTATCAGTATTTATTTTTAAAAAGTATAAATTATAGTCTTTTAAAAATGCGGATTCTACTTCTTGATCACCTATTATTATTTTTGTTTCAAAATCGCTCTTTATTTTCCATAGACCATTTGATTCTTCTACATTAATTAAATTTCTAGTATTACCTAAATAATCATTATCTGTTATCCAGTAATTGCCGGATATTTTATTTGGCAATGTGAAATTGTAAATTTTTGTTTTTTTGATTAGCCTTACTATCACGACAGTCACCCCAGATCCTATTATTCTTATTTTATTATATCTTTTTTTGTAATTTTTTACAATATATAGTTCAGTTAAATTTCATTTTATGTGGATTCTTTTTTATATTAGTTTATAAATATATTGATTATACTATATAAAAATGTAGGCACTTTTTTATGCCTACATTTTTATTACTATTTTACGCAAATGATTGCGTTTTTTTAGATCCATCTTGGAATAAAATCTGTCAGTTCTTCTAAAATTATGTATTAGTTAAATATTTTATTATCTAACTAGGTATATTTTAATTAAATAGAAATCATTTTGTTTTCATCTGATACTTTTGATAAGCCAATAACAAAATCAGAAACATGTAATCCAGTTCCAATTACTATTCCTACTGGAACGAAAAATAACATTATAGTCAATATATATGTTAATATCTTTGTATTAGAAAATAAAGGTATTAAAATTACAATTAATAATGGTGAAAATAAATAATATATTAGAATAGAAAGTCTTAATGCGCCACCCTTTTTATCTCCTATTACAAATCTATGTATTCCTAAAGTGCCAAAAAACAAAGCCAATAAAACATATTCAACCTTATATATCTTTTTATATTTTCCAATATAGTATTTCCCCTTATTTCTTTTATACATTGTTAATCCAACAATTATATTAAAAACTATAGAAATAATTAGCACAATTATTATTATTATAACAGATTGTTTAACCCCACTAAACATATCCTTCATTTCTGCGGAATAGTCTTTGCTTGCACTCGCTGCACCTATTGCTACTATACCTACTATTACAGCATAGGCAGAGTAAGTAAAAATAAGAAGAAAATCAATTGCAGCCAAAACAACATTTACAATTTTTAAAATTATTTCAAGAGTTTTGTTTGGATTAATCGTATTTTTTAAAAGTTGTATTCCACATCCCGTACAAAATTTGTTATTCATATCATTTTCTTTTCCACAAACCTGACATTTCATAAAATCACCTCTTTATTTTTGGACTTCTTCTGTTGCTTCTATAACAATAATACATATTATAGGTATTAACATTTATAATTACTGCTTCATCAGTATTTTTTGAAATACCCATTTCATATTTGGATTTATAAACCTCACTTTGACGTTTACCATTATTAACAAATTCTTCACCATTTAAAGTAATTTGATAGTAATTAGTATTGTTAGCATAATCGATTTTATGCAAATCTTCAAATTCATAAGTTCCTATAACATGATTATTCTCAGCATCATTATATTTATTCCATATAAATTCATTATCATTATTTAGTTGCATTGTTACTATATAATCATCACCTAGTCCAAGCCCACTAAATCCTTTACAATCCCATGTACCAATAACTGGATTGCTAGGACTCAATTTATATATATATAAAAAGAATATGAATATTGGAATTGCTAAAACTAGGCTGATTGTATTTAATATTAGACCAATTTTATATTTTTTATTTTCTCTTAGGGCCGATATGCCAATTATAAGTCCGGCTGTTGATAATGGCATGGTAAATATTTGAAAAATAAACACTAATACTAAACTTATAATACCAATAATGAGTGAAATAGTGTTTTTTAAATTATTGTCATTTTTATTAAAGTTTTGGTTATTATTAAATCCTTGCTGAGGGCAATTATAATTTTGCTGATTTGTGTTTTGCAAGCCTATATTTAAGTTGCTACTTTGTAAAGTATTGGAGGTATTATCAACAATGACTCTATTACCACATATACCACAAAAGACTTCATTTTCTTTTAACTCATTACCACAGTTTTTACAATACATACTTATTTAACCCCTTTATTTATATAATTATGCTTATCAATATAATAGCTATTAAATTATTCTTCATAATTTAATTTGCAATCGTTTTGATGAACAGTAATATAAACATTACTACTGCAAGACCAACTAGTATTCCACTAACAACTTTACCGATTGTTGCTAATTTTTTATCTGCCATTTCTCCTTTTTGGGCAAATCTAAAACCAACTGCTGCAATTAAAATTGCCAAATAAAATGATAATCCAATAAATATATACCAAATTATTGCTACAGTGGGTACAATAATTGACAGAATTGCCCACTTTTTCATGTTTGGATTAACGGCTTGATTTACATAATTAGGATCTAATCCTCCATTCATATTTGAATATTGTTGATTCTGATTATTTATGTTGTTTGTTTGCTGTTGAGACTGGGATTGAGTATTTTCTAATATAACTCCACAGTTTTTGCAAAATCTTTCACCATTATTATTTTGCGTTCCACACTTTGTACAAAACATTTTATCACTCCTTATTTTCGTTTTATCTATGTGTATTTAAAGCATTTACTAAATCATCAAACATATTAAATGATTTTTCTATAACTAAAATTTTATTATATTTTATTTTGTTATTTTTCAAATTTCTAAAGTCACATTTTATCTCTATAGACTTTTTCTTATTAATTATTGAATAAACTTTTAAAATTTCAACAACTTCAGCACCAGTAATATTTGGAGCCAATTCTATCATTTTGGCAACTATTTCAGGGTGACTCATATATTTTGCCGATCTATTCATTGAATAAAATTGTGTAACAGCCCCAACGGTGCCACCTAAACTTTCACCAAGACTTGAATCATTACCGACGAGTTGGTCAATTATTCCTCCAACAGCTATACCTCCTAAATATAATCCTTGGCCATTATTTACAGTCATAGCCCTAAATATTCTTCCTTCTGTATCAGTTGCATATCCTGTCATTCTGCTTCTTAATCTTAGTCCTAAAATTATACTATAATATATTATTAAGGATA
Organism: uncultured Bacilli bacterium; assembly: GCA_934120715.1. Lineage (GTDB taxonomy): Bacteria > Bacillota_I > Bacilli_A > RF39 > UBA660 > CAG-877. Next base: position 41,171 of record CAKOUW010000004.1, read on the forward strand.
ACCAAGCTATAAAAACTATGGCAAACATAACACCGTTGAAACTGTCTCCCATAATTGCAGCTAGTCCAGCAAATGCAAACATTCCTAATATTGTTGATAACACCAATGCTAGAATAGGTAATTTATTACCATTTTGTTTTGCCACTTCTTTCGAATAGCAAAAAACTCTATTTACTCTCATTTAAATCAATTCCCTTTTAAGTTATTTTGCTAAATCTGCGATTCCACTCATATCTGGCTTTTCAAATATACTAATATTATTTGTATCATCATTATATTCAGCAGTACTTAATATACTTGAAATTTTTTCTAATAAGGTGTAATCATATTCATTATCAATGTTGTAAGCTGTCACTCCGAATAGATTCATTGAATTTGCTTTAGTTATTCCGAATAATGAGTTTGTACCATCCTTTGATAATTCTAAAGTGATGAATGACATTCCACCAATTGTCTTTTCTACTGCTGCACTAGATGTATATCCTATTGATTGATATCTACCTTGAAGTTCACCCTTATTAGATAACACCTTACTATAATAGCCTTTGCATACTTCAATACATGCAGCCCAGGTTCCGTCTTCATCTCCTAAAATAATAGAGTCTGACTGTGTTTCATATACCAAATTTGTTGGGATTTTAAATGTAAAGCCATTAAACTTAACCGTATAACTAGAATTACTATTATTAATCACTGAAGAACCGCCTCCAGAATTATTTAATTTATTACCACCAAATGCACTTATAGCTACAATAATACCTACAATAGCTATTGCAGCTATAATTCCTATTATAATAAATTTGGCATTGCTATTTTTTGGAGTTTGACTTATTGGTTGTGCATTATATCCACTTGTCCAACTTGGCTGCTGCATAGCAGGTTGACTATAATTATTCATAGACTGTTGAGGCATACTTTGCTGTTGCATATTTGATTGTGAATAACCCTGACTGTTTAATCCTTCATTATTATTTTGAACACTCATATTATCAACTGGTGTTCCACAGTTCTTACAAAATTGATCGTTTTCAGTTAGTTGAAAACCACATTTTTTACAATTCATTTTTTCTTTCCTTCTTTCTTTATTTTATATTTTTTTCTATTGCTTCAAAATTAGTCACTTGATTTACTATATCATCACTAATTTCTTTTCCATTGCCTTTTATTTCAATTATTAAATAGCTTCCATCATTTAATTTATAAAATAACGCTTTATGGTTTATGTAGTATTTATATCTATTAATACTTGTAAATGGTATTCCTCCTAGGTTTGTGTAACCACCAATGTATTCAGTAAATTGTTTACCATTAATGGTTATGTCACCAGTCTTTTTATAATAATTACATTCACCATAGGCGGTTATAAACCACCCGTTTAATGATTCGACATTTTTCGCCACATCATCTGTAACACTCATCTTATAACGAATTATATAATCATATAGTTCTTTATCCTCATCATAGTTTAATCCGAAATACCTTTCTTCGTATAAATTGGTTTTTTTATCAATTTCTTTATAACTTTCTGGTAATTTTATAATTATATTGTTAACCTTAGTGTTTTCATAGCCTATATATTTTTGAAGCTCTACTATTCGATAGCCATTATCAATTTTATTTTTTGTGTAACTTGAATAATTTGTTACTGATTTTATTTTTATAGAATCCATTAGTTTTTTTGTAATAGGACTGCCTGTGGATTTTATTGTAATTATCAATATATGATTTCTATTTAAAGAGTATATCAGTTCTGCATTTTCGTTGATTTGCTTGTATGACTCAGCTTCAAATTTATTATTATATTTTATAGCATCTGTTTTATATGAATTTTTATATATATAACTATCAGAATATTTACTATCTAATTTTGAAGTTTGTTCTTCAAAGCCAGATATATTTTTATCTTCTCTATATAATTTATAATTTCTATATACATTAATTAAATTATCTTTGTCTAAATATTCATAAACATTTGTATTATAAATATATACGCTTATTGCCATCTGTGCTTTATCATAATTTCTTAGATTAAAATAGTTTGAAGTTGTATTAAAAGAGCTAAGTTCAAATGCAGATGGCATTTCATAGACGACTTTATAATTATTTGAGCCTATTTCATACTCTTTATTATCTGTAAGTATTTTATCTAAATCTTTCGATTCATAATAACTTATCTTAGAAGTTTCTGTTTTTATACTGTTTTTCAATTCAAAAGTTTCATCTGCTGTATTAAAATTATAAACTATATTTTGTACACTGTCTAAAAGCATATCGAAGTATTTACTCTTCGCTTCATAACTTGCAACTATTAATTTATCACTCTTTTTAAAACTTATAATCATTACTTGTTCTGTTTCCGTTTCATATAAAAGTTTATAACCATTAAATTCATATTTAGTAAAAATATCTTTTTGCTTAGAAATCAGTTTATAAGTTTTATTTTGTTCCCCAACGTTATAAACAATTTCATCTATCAAGTCATCAATGTAAGTATATTTATATTCTTTATCAAGATCAATAACTTCTATTTTTAATAAACTTTTACTAGATTTATGATTTAAACTTATATAATTATCTTTTTTTTCTTTTACTTTCCAGCTATTGTCATATTTTAAATTATAATTTTTTTCATTTAAAGTAATAAGTTTGGAATTTGATTTTAAAATATTAAATATGATTAAACATAAAATTCCTAATAATACTATTGATAAAGCTATAATTATTGCAATTTTATATTTTTTATAAATGTCATATAACTTTCTCATAATTTCACCATCACTACAATTAAATAATTGAACTCATTCATTATAATTACTTGATAATTATTATTTTGATAAATACATTTTGAATTACCATTAAGCACTTCTTTATATCCATCTTTAAGCAATTGTTCTTTATATGAAGCAGCTAGTTGCATACTACTAATATAATCTGATATCTTATTTTTATATCTTAAACTAACAACACCATTATCATAATTGGCTTTTACTAATTCTAATTTTATATTATTTTCTATATCACCAATTTTTGAATATTTTTTCCATACTCTTTTCGGTATAGTATTTATTACATTTTCATTATTATATTTTAAATAATAATAATCTTCTTTTAATTTTTCAAATGATATTGTTTGAATAGAATCAAAATCAATGTTATTAAATTTTTCCTTTGCCTCTTTTAGCGTTTCAGAATTTATTGCCATTGAAATGCTTGCATTTGTTGATTTAGATGTATTCATACCAACAACTTGGCCATCACTGTTAAATAGTGGACTGCCTTCGTCATTATTTGATAATGGTATTGAACTCTGTATATAACCGTCATTGGAAATGACAATTCCTTTTTGAGTTATATAAGAAACTCCTGATTTACTGCTGATTGTTATCAAAGGGTCTTCTGGTTTTAGTTCTGTTGAATTGGCTAAACTTATAGTACTAACAGTTTTGTTTTTTAGTTTTATTAATACAATATCTGTTTCTGGATTAGCAGTTATAATTCCATCCACTTCATATACATTCGAATTATTATCTCGTACTGAAATGTATTGAGAATCTATTAATGCTTTTTCCAGAAAGTTCCAAGTTGTAATTATAATACCATTACTAATAAAGAAGCCATTAGCATTATTAACTATACTTGTATTATAATAACTGCTTAAATATACTAGGTTATTTATGTTTTGATTATAAATTTGGTTTAGTTTATCATCAGTTATTGAATTTAATTTGTCATAGTTATACAAAGTTGATAAATTTGATTGGTATGATGATGACATAGCTTTAGTATTTTTTGTTTCATTGCTTTCCAGTTCATCAAAATATTGTTGAACTGTATCGCCATATTCACCATATAAGTAACCTAATCTGTAATTATCATCTATTTTTATAAAATAATAATATATTACCAAATTTTCCTCTTTTAAATCATATTTTTCGGGATTATCCCCATTTTCTTCTTTTATTTTTACATTTGGAAGTAAAACCATACTTATAGCAAGATTGCCATTTATTGTAACTCTTATGTCACCATAACTATTATAGATTACTCCTAATTCATTGAATGAATTAAATAGTTGAGGAATAGCTAGCTCTGATGCCATAGCATATCTATAATTTTCTATGCTTTCATCATAGCCGCTACTAGAATTTGGATCTTTAGGAAAATAATTATATGCAGCCAACTCCCGGTATTCTTTATGCCTGTTATAATAATGCTCACTTGTCTCAGTCTTTGAATTAATATCGCCTAATAATAAACTAGTGGTCTTTTTTGATAATTTTACGATTTCTTGTTTTGCTTTTTCATTTTCTGAAGATACAGAAGTTGATAAATTATACTCACTTTTAAAGCTATTGATAATATTGTCTTTTTTACTATTACCAGAAAAGGTTAGTTTTTTAGAGTCAAAATTAAAATTATTAGTTAAAGCACATACAGAGGAAGTTAAGGTCAGAAATGTAATTGTTCCAATTAATATTTTTCGTTTCATGTCATCACCTTAACTTCCTAACTTTTCCTTCAATACTTTTACGATGTACTTGCTTGCATCTTTAGCATTATCACTGTTTAAATATACATCATGAAATGCCTCAGCAATAGTTTCATCATAAATATATTCTCCACTGTTATCTTTGGCTAAGGCATACTTTGAAATAGTGCCTCGCCATTCATCTAAACTCATAGTCGTGTTAGTATCTCTTTTATAGTTTTCATAAGCCTCATTAATCATAGATAACGAATAATTTCCTTCACTAAAATCGACCTGTAATTTGTAAAGAGTATCAATACTATTATTATTAATTATTAATATTGAATTCATCTTATAGTATCTCATCATTGCTAAAAAGGATAAATAGTGACCAAGTTCATGGGCGACTGGGGAGTATATTGTTGAATTTGGTGGGAAATGTCCTGATGATGATCCCTCTTTTGCACTAGCTTCAAGTTTGCTTTGATTTAGGAAAAATGAGCTGCTTAATAAAACTTGTGTTTTTATGACCCACGGATATGATGAATCGGAATCAGATGTGGCAAAATTAAATACTGGCATAAATGCAGCAATTACGCCTCCTTCTGACAATACATTGGTATTTTTCAAAGTTAAATTTGTAATATAACCTCTAGCACTTGGGTAATTTCTGTATATAACTTCAAATACATTTTCTAACTCTTTTGCAAATTCCACGTTCATTTCGCATAAATTAACAGCTGTAATGTTATACTTCTCTATTATTTCATCTTCAACTTTTTTAATTTCAGCAGGGCACTTGTCTTTTTGTGATACAGAGTCTTTTTCAATTAATTTGTAAGCATCACTATTATTACTAATTTTTATGCCACTATATGTATTATCTGTGATAATAGCCGTTTGATATTTTCCTTTTTTGGAATTGCTTTCTTCTTTCTTTTCAATACTTGCTGTATCAGTTTCATTGTTGTATTTTTCTGAAGAAGAAAAGTAATAATTATATTTTCCACTACTAAATAGTACTACCATTAAAACAACAACTACTAATAAACCTACTCCACTTCCAACTCCTATAAATACCATTTTGTTATTATTACTTTTTCCTGTTGTATTTATATTCTGACTAACATTAGGACTTATAAAAGGCGGATATTGATTTGGATTATTTACTCCATTGTTTTGCTCTAATGGTGGTTGTATAGACATATTGTTAATGGGGATTTCTAAAGGTGATCCACACTTGTTGCAGTATTTAGTACCATTTTCAATATGATTACCACATTTATGGCAAAACATATCAATACTCACTCCTCTCTACTATAAATCATTATATCATATTTTTTGTACATTTCCCCAACTTTTTCTATATTTCTCCAAAAATTGTATATTTTCCCATATTTTTGAAAGAATAATACCTAGGTGAATGTAAATGATTGTAAAAAATTTTAGATATTCGAGAGAATCACTCGATTTAAAGCAGCGAGAGCTTACTAGCCTTTTCAATGTCACTTCATCTACTATTTCAGGATGGGAAATTGGAAAAGATACAATTCCATTAAAGCACTTAATTAAATATGCAAATGAATATGGTTTTAGTTTGGATTATCTTTTCGGATTGAAAAATAAAAATGAGGTTTATAAACCTTTAGAAGTTGATTTAGAATTGATTGGAAAAAATCTTAGAATTATTAGGAAAACAAATAAGCTAACTCAAGAAGAAGTGGCTAAGATCTTAAATACTGGAGCTTCAGGTTATGCGCATTATGAAAATGCCAGGAATTTGATACCTACTACTTTTTTATTTGCCCTTTCAAAGATATATAAAGATTTTTCGATTGATGAGATATTAGGAAGAAAAAAATAAAAGTGTTCAAAATGATCACTTTTATTTTTTTAGATCCATCTTGGAATAAAATCGGTCGGATCCTCTACAACATATTTAATTTCAATATTTTCAATAGGTAATGGTTCATTTAATTTTTCAGTTACGCTTGACTCAATATAAACATCTTCTAAGCTTGCTTCTTCAATATCTGCTTCTTTTGGTTTATTTCTCAATATCATTTTTTGTCCATTTAATGTTTCAAATTCAAATACTGGGTAATGTTTATTATTTTCTATATCGTATCTAATAATTTTTCCAATTACCTTTTCTTTAGTTCTTTTATCCCTTTTAAATAAAAACATATTTTCTCCTACAACTTACAACCTATATCTTTATGATTCAATTCTTTATATAATGCATAAGTAAGGCACTTTAAACCTCCATGGCACATTTCAGAATGTTCACATTCACTGCAATCATCAGGTATTTTATTTAATCTAAGTTCCTTTAAGACTTTATTATTTTTATATAATTCATACATATTATCTTTTAGTAAATTACCAACTACTATTGGCATTCTTCTGCAAGGAACCAGATCACCATTTTCCATTACAGTTAAAAGTGTATCACCAGCAGTACAGCCATAAGCAAAGTCGTTTGTTTTCTGGAACTGTAATGCTCTATACATGGAAATAGAGGTAGTATTTTTTCTTTTATTTCTTAACTTTTCTCTTTCATTGTTCATTATATTTAAATATTCTTGAGTTTGTTCTACATTTAATGTTAAACTTTTATCTTCATTATCTCCAAGTGGTATATAACGATCAGACCAAACATTATCTACTTTATGTTTAACAGCATATTTTACTACTTTTGGAAATTCTTTATAGTTAATAGAAGTAGCAGTAAAGGAAATAGAAGTAAATATATCATATTTCTTTAAATTGTCTATCCCTTTACCAATTTTTTCATAAGTACCGGTTCCTCTAATATAATCATTTGTTTTTTTGCCTCCTTCAAGACTAACTTGAACGTAGTATGGATTATATGATTTTATCTTTTTTGCTATATCCTCATTTATTAATGTTCCATTAGATAATATAGAGAAACTAATTATTTCTTCATCTTGTTTTATTAAATCTAAAATTTTAAAGAAATATGGATTGCATAATGGTTCTCCTCCAGTAATGTTAATATGTCCTTTAATCTTTAGCTTTGTTAATAATTCTTTAAATTGATTATATATATTAACTAAACTTTCATAACTTAACTGAACGGGTTTATGATTTTCTTGATAACAATGTAAACACTTTAAATTACAGTTTTCACTTAAATGCCATTGTAATACAAATCTCTTTACCATGAACCTCCACCGCCACAAGATGAACAGCCGCCACCACAAGATGAGCAACCTCCGCCACAAGATGAACAACCTGATGAGCTACCGCTTGAAGAATAAACTGGTTCTGGGTAGTAAACATTACTATATAAATCATGATAAGCCCAATCACTACTATAATCAAAATTACCCATATCTAATTCTGGTGTTGGAATATCTTCAAACTTCTTTATCCATTTTTTTGAAACATTAAGAGCATATGTATAAGGTAGAATATTATAAAAATAATTTGGATTTTCTGCAACTAATGCTTCTAATTTTGGTTTTTCAGCGGTTATTAAGAAATGTCTAAATCCTTGTATTTGAGCAGTGATTTTTTCTCCATATTCAGTCTTTCTTTTCATAAATACAGTAAAGAAAGTATTTACTAGTATACATATGAAAGAAAGCGTATATAAGATTTTCCAGTTTGGATCTAAATCCTCTACAAACTTATAAGATATAAGACTTAAAATAGCAACTAAAATAGTAATAAATATTGATGTTGTCATTTTTTTTGTTGCAATCTTGTCATGAACAGTATCTTTTAATTTTGATTTTAATTCTTTCTCAACATCATCAAATGCTTTATAAAATGTTTTATGTTCACTCAATATAATTACATTATCTTTTTCAAATAATCTGTTGTAAACAGTTAACTCAAGAGTAGTTAAAGATGGCATTTTTCCAATTTTATTATTGTAATTTACTTTGTCTATTTCATATTGCTTCTTACTTGCTTCGTATTCGTTTTTTCTCTTATTTAGTTCCTCAAATCTTGAATCTTCATTATCGGAAACAATTTCAATAAATCCTTTTTGAACAAGCGAATCTTTAACTGCTAAGAATTTTTCTATATTAGTTTTTAATTCTTTTTCATCAACTTTTCTGAATAAATATGTCATCATAGTTATTTCACTTTTATCTAAAATTGTAGGATCAGCTAATTTTAATTTTTTTACTTTAATTACTCTATCCGGTACTAAATCATCAAATGACAATTGTTCCACTGGTTTAATCATTAAATTAGTTATTTGTATTTCTTTTTTCTTTTCCTTTAATTCATCTATTTTTATATAACCCTTACTAGCAAGCTGTACTATCAATGAAATGGTTAACTTTTTACTTGTTTGTTTTCCATAAATATATCCAACTTCTGCAGCACTCATTTTTTCTGGTGGATAAAATTCTACTGTTTGAGCAGGTTTTGAATAATCTTTTCCGTATTTTTTCCATTTAAATATTGTATATGCTGTAATTCCAAATATTATTAATGTAATTATGAATGAGCCCCAGCCATAATTCCAACTACCTCCAACGAAATATCCTTCTGGAAGTTCTATATCAACAGTTAAAGATTTTTCAAGTTTTTTGTTATAATAACTATTCTCTCCAAAATCACAAACTCCATTTTCTACATTGTACTCATTGGAACAATACTCTTTTCTTTGAGCTTCTGTGTATTTATCTTGATTAAATTTAGCATATAATGTATTACCAATGACTTCATAATCAACGCAGTTTGATACATTTTCTTTTCGTTTTTTATCAGTAAAGAAGTTGACATTATAACCCTCTATACTTTTGGGCATATTTATTTGTATAGTAGCATTTTTTATTTCAGTTCCCCAATAATCACCAAAAGCATGAAAAATAAATTCATCAAAATTTTTAAATGGATCCCTGCCCATATCATAAGTATATTCTACGTTATAGGTCTTTTCCCCTAAACTCACATATTCAGAAGCACTACCGAGTTTTATTCTAGCTTTTTTCTTAACCCAATCTGTTGTATAAGGATCACTTGTTGATCTTAAGTTAGAAACAGTAGATTTTCTTTTTATTGTATTACCATTTTTGTCAGTATATTGTAACCATTCTGGAGTAAATTTATAAATTCCATGATGATAACTTGATTCCCAATTAACAGTTATATTTTCAGTAACATCAATTTTATTATCTTCTTTAACATCTAAGATTATATTATATGCTGAAATAGTAAAACCGTCGGCAAGCTTTATATTTTCTGTATCATCACTAAAGAATGAAGTTATACCACCAATTAAGGCCCAAAAAATCATAATAGCAAAATAGCAAAAAAAGAAAAATTTTACAATTCCAGTAAAGCACCCTGGTACTTTATTCTTTTTAGCCATTATAACTCCACCTTTATATTTTGTCTTTCTTCATCACTAGTTGTAAACATTAATTTTGACTTATAACCTAATACCTTTGCTACTATATTGCTTGGTATCATTTCTACTTTATTATTATAATCTCTTACAACTGCATTATAGTACTTTCTTGATTGAGCTATTTCATCTTCAACAGAAGTAAGATCACTGCTTAATTGTAAAAAGCTTTCATTAGCTTTTAATTCTGGATATGCTTCGGCTAAAGCCATAATTTTACTAATGCCTTTACTTAATTTTTCATTAGCTTTGATTTTATCATCATTAGATAAATCATCATAATTTCCATTTCTTAATTTTACAACTTCTGCAAGCGTATCTTTTTCATGCTTCGCATAACCTTTTACAATTTCTACTAAATTAGGTATTAAATCCCATCTTTTTTTCAAATAAACATCCATAGTTGCAAAGCTTTCATTGACTGAGTTGTTAAGTTTTATTAGTTTATTATACACAACTACAAAATATAATAAACATATTATCAATACTACCGCTAACGCAATTACATAATTCATCTTTTTACCTCCATTTTAACAATTTTTTTCCTTCGTTTCCTTTTATATATGCTTTTTTTTATTATGTTTATCATAAATAACAATAACCATTTGTCCGATTAACAATTTATTTTTGGTGTTTTTTGGGCCTATTAGTACAAATAAAAACTTTATAATTTTACTATTTAATTTAATGGCTTCTTTGATTTTATATATATTTTTTTACTTTATACTCCACCATTACAACAGTAGGATTATCTAGTCCTTTATTATTAATATCTACGGCTATTCCTTCTATCTCTTTTATAAAATCTACCTCCTAGTATAATTTTACCTTAAATAATAGAAAAATGGAATATACTTTTTTTATGGTGCTAAAAATATAAATCCTTTTGCTTATCAGTATTTTCAATATATTTTATAACACCATTAGTTATAGCTTGAGCTAATTTTTCTTGATATTCCTCTGTTTTTAATAAACCTCTTTCATAGTAATTTGATAAATATCCACATTCTATTAAAACTCCAGGTACTGTAATATTTCTATACATATAAAGATCTGTTTTTTTAATTTTTCTGGTACTAGATAAATTTTTACTAAATTCATTCATAATAGATTCTGCTAGAAGTTTATTTTTAGAATTTATTCCATTATATAGAACCTCTGCTCCTTTGTATGAAGTATTTTGGTACCAGTTTATGTGTATTGAAAGATATAAGTCACTGTTATTCTTTTTTATAAACAAAAGTCTTCTATATAAATCACCTCGTTTCTTTTTAGAATCATATATAGATGATAAATCTTCGTCTCTAGTTCTAGTCATATATGTGATTGCTCCCATCTTTCCAAGTTGTTTTTCCAACGCTTTAGCTATTTCTAAATTAAGATCTTTTTCAAAGGTGTTATTATAGATAGTTCCTGGATCCCTGCCACCATGTCCTGGGTCAATTGTTATTACTGTATCTATTAAGGGGAGATTTAGGGCTTTAATAGAACTTGAATAAAATAGAAAGATAAAAAGAATTATCATGTAGAGAGATAAACATTTTCTTTTTAGCATGAAATCACCTATTAATTATATGCAACTAATTGTTATAAATATTTGCCTATACACTTTTTTATGATAAACATACATTATATTGGTGATTATTTATGTTAAATACCTTAATGAAGATGGCTCCTGTTCAAGCTCTTATAGCTGGATTATTTACTTGGAGTATTACTATGTTGGGTGCAGCTATTGTGTTTTTATTTAAAGAGGTTAAGAAGGGCATAATGGATGCTTTATTAGGATTTTCGGCTGGTGTTATGATTGCAGCTTCTTTTTGGTCATTATTAAGTCCAGCTATTGAAATGGCTGATAATTTAAAAATGATTTCATGGTTAGTTGTTTTCTGTGGCTTTTTTAGCGGTGGTGTTTTATTGTTTTTGGGTGATAAAATATGTGATTTTTGTATGCGGAAAAGAAATACTGAAAATAGTAGTAAAATTAAGAGATGTCTAATGCTTATTTTTTCAATTACTCTTCATAATATTCCGGAAGGACTTGTAGTAGGAGTTGCTTTTGGTTCACTGGTATACAATATATCTGGTTCTTCTTTAATGTCAGCTATGACTTTAGCACTTGGTATTGGATTACAAAATTTTCCTGAAGGAAGTGCTGTTAGTCTTCCATTGAGGCGTGAAGGATTTTCAAGGTTTAAGTCTTTCTTCTTTGGACAATTAAGTGGATTTGTTGAACCAATTTTTGCAGTCGTAGGGGCTTTGCTTGTTTTAAAAATTCAAATGTTGTTACCATTTTTACTTTCTTTTGCAGCAGGAGCTATGATTTATGTTGTTGTTGAAGAATTGATTCCAGAAAGTCAAACTAACAGTAAAAAAGATTTGATGGCTTTATTTACATTGATCGGCTTTTCTATTATGATGATTTTGGATGTGGCTTTGGGATAGAAAAAAACTATTACACTTCTGTAATAGCTTTTTCTATCTGATTAATCTAAATATACCTTTTGGTTTTCTTTTAAATAGATTCCATATAAACCTGCTTTTTTACATACAAATATTGGTTCTTTTTGAGGTACTGATGGACTTGGTTCTACTTTATCATTATTATTTGTATTATCATCTGTTTTATTGGTATTATTTGTTATCTTTTTGAATTGGTAGCCATGACTGTTGATAATATTTATACTATCATCTATCCAAAGGCATTCTTCTGGTTTTTTACCATTATCAATTGAATAGTACCCATTTTTATTTTTGTGCCATCCTGGAGGCGAGAATTTACCTTTTGCGCATTCTATATGACAGTGGTTGCCTGTGGCATTTCCTTTGGTTCCTTCTGAATAAAATTCTTCTCCTTTTTTTATTAATTTTCCTATAAATAAATTGCTTACATCATTGGAGTGACAAAACATTATGGTCATATAGTCTTCTGTTCCATCTGGATATAATACTTTATCGCTGCTTTCCAGCCACACTTCATTTGCATCAGGCTCATATATTTTCTTTATTGTTCCAGTAAATGGAGCTTTTAAATAACTGATACCTGTATCTTTTCCAGCGTCATCTATAGCATAGCTGTCTTTATGTGTCCCTTCTTCATAACCTTGAGTTATTCGCATATTACTACTTGGATAAAGTGGTTTTTCCATTATTATCCTCCTTATTTATAATATTTTCTATTGGGATAGATATACTTTTTTTGCTAGCAATTTCACTATATGATGATAGTTTTCCTTCTAGTGTTTTATAGATTGTATCAGCTCCTATAAACGAAAATAATCCAATCCATAAACTTGTGGGAAAAGTAATTTCTGTAAAAGTTATACAAAATACAATCCCTATTAATATATTAATAATTAGTGAATAATTGGAAAGACAACTGCTACTTGAGAAACAACATTTAGTTTTTTGGATAAATGCACATGTTATAGCACTTAATGCAATTGATATTATTAAGGTCTCTTTTAAAAAATTTATTTTTAACATACAAACCTCCTCCCAATATTATATGCATGACGATTAGTTTTGCTATAGAAAAATGAAAAAATAAAAAGCCTTGAAGTATATAGCTTCAAAGCTTTGTATGCAAGAATACAATAATTAACGTTTTGAGAATTGTGGAGCACGACGTGCTTTTTTAAGTCCTGGTTTCTTACGTTCTTTCTTACGTGGATCTCTTGTAATGAATCCTTCTTTCTTTAGAACTTTTCTGAAACTATTTTCAGAATCTTCAGGAGTTGTTGAATCATATGCTAATAGTGCTCTTGTAATAGCGTGGCGAATTGCTCCAGTTTGACCAGAGAAACCTCCACCTCTTACTTTAGCATCAACATCAAATAATTCCTTAGTATTAGTAATCTCTAATGGTTGCATTAAATCCATAATTAATACTTCATATGGAAGATATTCTCTTACGTCTTTACCATTAACTGTTACTTTTCCTTTTCCAGGAGTTAATGTAACTGTAGCTACACTTGTCTTTCTATGTCCTGTTCCTTTATAAACATTTGTTTTTTCTTTTGCCATAATTGAGCCTCCTACTTAACTTCAAGCTTTTCTGGCTTTTGAGCCTCATGCTTGTGATCTTCTAAAGCGTATACAAATAACTTTTTGTACATCTGTCTTCCTAGTCTGTTATGTGGAAGCATACCTTTTACTGCTCTTTCCATCATTTCAACTGGATATTGATCTCTCATTGTTCTTGCATTTCTTTCTCTTAATCCTCCAACATACATTGAATGATTATAATACATCTTGTCATCCAACTTATTACCAGTTAAATTAACTTTTTGTGCATTAACAATGATAATATTGTCTCCACAATCAATGTGTGGTGTATATGTTGGCTTATGTTTACCACGTAAGTATGTAGCAGCTAATGTTGCTACTCTACCTAGTGATTTTCCTTCAGCATCAATAACATACCACTTACGTTCTACTGTTTCTTTTTTTTGCATATAACTTGTCATATTTTTACTCTCCTTTTACTTAAATCAGACTTTCCCACGGTCTAATTTATGTGGGGATATTCGAATGTACCGACTATGATTATACTAAATAATGGTATAAAATGCAAGCTTTTTTCATTGTTTTGTGCAATTGTTCAATAAAATTTTATACTATTACTACCGTATTATACATTAATGATATTTTACGTCAGTTAAATATAGTCCTTCAGCTGGGGCTGTTTTACCAGAATTACTTCTATCTTTACTTATCAATATAGTTTTTACTTCTTTTGGCTCTATTTTTTCTTCTCCCACTCTAATTAGTATGCCAACCATATTTCTTACTTGGTACCTTAAGAAACCGGTTCCCCTAAAAATAATTGTTAATTTACCTTTGTTTGATAATATTTTTGCTACAGTGATAGTCCTTATGCAATTTTTTTTGTCCTTGTTTTCGGTTACGAAAGCCCTAAAATCATGAGTACCCTTGAAGTACTTAATTGCTTTTTTCATTTTTCCTACATTCAACTTGTGATTATATTGAAAGACATAATTTCGCTCTAAGGGATTGTATTCATTCATATTAATATAATATTTATATTCTTTTGAAACAATATCATATCTTGCATGAAAGTTATCACTAACCTTTTTGACTTCTATAACATGGATATCATTTGGTAGTTTAGTATTCATAGCTCTTTTTAATTGATTTTCATTTATTTTTACGTTTAAATCGGTATGCATATATTGGCATGTAGCATGAACATTTTTGTCTGTTCTTCCGGTTGCTACTACGGGAGCTTCTTGATTACTGTTTATACTATATAATGCATCTTCTAGTTCTTTTTGAATTGTTTTTTTGCTTGGTTGTCTTTGAAATCCATAATAATTGCTACCATCATATGAAAATTTAATTAAAAAACGCATACTTCCTCCTTTTTCCACAATTTCTGTGGAAATTATACATGCTTATAGATATCTTTTATAAGATCTCTTATATCTTTATGATACTCTATTCTTACCTTTTTTTCTTTTTTTGCTCTATTAGTAAACTCTACAATATATGGAATTTCTAAGCCATTCTTTTTTAAATAAGACACTCTTTCATATATGTCCTTTGTTGGACCATCTAATAGTATTTGACCATTTTTTACAATAATGGCTCTTTTTGTATATTTATATATATAATTACTATTATTAGTTATTATAATAATTACCTTTTTATATTGATCTTGCATTCTCTCTAAAAGCATAAATATTCTTTTTTGATAGTTTAAATCAAAATAGGTAAATGGCTCGTCTAATATAATTATATCTGGATTTGTTAATAGTTTAGCAGCTATTTGAACGAGTTTCTTTTCGCAATTTGATAGGGTGATTAAGTTTCTATTTTTGTATGATAAATCTAATCCAACTATTTTTAAAGAACTGTTTATTTTTCTTAAATCATCTTTTGTTTCAACATTTTTCGTTCTTATTTCGTATAGTAGATAATCTAATATGGTTTCTGTAAACGATGGAAAAGACGGTGATTCCGGAATAACTGTTACTCTTTCATTATATAGAAATTTGTTTGAGTTTGTTATTTGTGTATTTTGAATAGATATTTTACCTTTGTAATTAGTAGGTTTTTCAAAAAAAGTAACTAAATCTTTTATATTTTTCCCAGTTATTCCTATTAATTCCTTACTATTTAAACTAACATTAAATTTAAAATTTTCGAACTGTATATCATTTAAGGCTAATTCCATAACTTATCCACCAGTCTTTCTTGATCTAACTCTAGAGCTGATATTAAATCATAGTCACGTAATTTTACTGATAGGTCTAACATAAATGGCAATTCTAGTCCCAGCTTATTCAATATATTATCTTTTTCTAATACATCTAGTGGGGCCCCCTTTAAGATTATTTTTTCATTATCTATTATATATAAGTAGTCACTATATAAGCTATCTTCAAGGTTAGATATGGTCATAATAATCATTGTCTTTTCTCTTTTTTTATATTCTAGTAATATATTTATTATTTTTTTTCTATCATTATTAGAGAAATTTTTTAAGATGTCGTCAAGCAAAATTATTTTAACTTTTTTTATCATGGCTAAGGCTAATATACACTTAATTTGATCATTAATAGATATTTTATTGAGTTCTTTCTTTAAAATTTTTGTTAGACCTAAGGATTTTAAAATGTTATTAGGATTGATATCGTTTTTTCTAATATAGTTTTTATATACTAAATAATTTAATTCATCTTCTAATGTTGGAAAGTTAAATTCTATTCTTTCTGGGATAATTGTACACATGATTTTGGTTAACTCACTTTGTTTATAGGTTGCTAGCTCATTAGAAAATAGAAAAACATTATTATTGGTAATATTTATTCCACCTAATACTTTAATTAGTGTTGTCTTACCACAATTATTTGGACCAGAGATGGTTATAAATGTATTATCTTGAAATGAAATGCTTAAGTTTTTAAAGGCAAATGGTAATGATAAGTTAGTTAATTCTAAAATATTGTTTACCATTTTTTACACCTCCAATGTTTTTTATTATATACTATATATATTTAAAAGCCAACATTTAGTTGACTTTTTTCTTTTGAATTTTATAAGTAATTTTAAGCAACATTTTATCTGATAAAAATCTTCCAAAGAACTTTGCACACTTCATTTTAAAGCCTGGAATAATTAACATTTTATCTTCAAACATTTTATCAATAGCATATTTTGCTACATCTTCACTTCTTTGTTGTTTTATATTAAACTTTACTCCAGCAACATTATTGAAATTTGTTTTAATAGGACCTGGGCACAATACGGAAATGTGAACATTGCTTTTCTTCTTTTTTTGCTCATAATATACGGCTTCAGTCAAATGATAGACATATGATTTAGTAGCATAATAGGTACACATCAATGGGCCTGGTTGGAATGCTGCAGACGATGCAACATTTAGTATATAACCAAAGTTTTTCTTCTCCATGTCTTTTAAAAATAATTTAGTTAAGATATGAACTGCTTTGACATTGGTATTTATCATATCTAATTCTTTATTTAAGTCTGTTTCGGTAAAATATCCACAATCACCAAATCCCGCATTGTTGATTAAAACGTCAATGTTTTCTTTTTTCGTTAAAGCGTATAGCTCTTTTACCTTTTGCTCAACTGCTAAATCAACTACTATAATCGTTACCTTTGTTTTTAATTGTTTTTGAACTTTTTCTAGTTTTTCTTTTTCTCTTGCTACTAGAATTAATTCATGTTTTTGGCTAGCTAAATATTTAGCCATATCTAGTCCTATTCCGGAAGATGCTCCAGTTATTAATACTTTCATAGTATCACCTCATTATAATTATACCAAAAAGAGCCATATTTTAGCAAAAAAAAGACACTTTTAAGTGTCAATTTTTAGGCTTCTTTTTTCTCAGCTTTCTTTGTAGTCTTCTTTACTTTCTTTTCTTCTTCTGGTTTAGCTTCCTCGACTAACTTTAAGATAACCATTAATGCGTCATCTCCACGTCTTTCGTCAAGCTTTAAAATTTGAGTATAGCCACCATTACGGTTTTCATAACGTTTTGCTAAATCATTGAATATTTTATCTACTACTTCTTTATCATTATGTAAGAAAGCTAAAGCTTTACGACGTGAAACTAAATCACCTTTTTTACCATAAGTAATCATTTTCTCAACGAATTTGCGTACTTCTTTGGCTCTTGTATCAGTAGTAGTAATGCTTTCATTCATGATTGTTTGTTTAGTCATTGTTGCTAGCATACTTCTTCTGTGCTTAGTTTCTCTTCCTAACTTTCTATATGCCATATTCTTTCCTCCTTATTTTAGTCGTCATCACGTAAGATTAGACCCATATCTCTAATTTTGTCTAATACTTCTTTTAGAGATTTTTTACCTAAATTACGTATTTTCATCATATCAGATTCACTTTTATTAACAAGGTCTTGTAGAGTATGTATACCTGCTCTTTTTAAGCAGTTATATGCTCTTACAGAGAAATCTAGGTCCTCAATAGATGTTTCTAAGGCTTTTACCTTTGGATCTTCAGTTTTTTCGATCATCATACCACTAACATCTGCAATGGCTGATAAATCTGTTAAAATACTAAAATGCTCTATTAGGATACGTGATGCTAAAGCAATAGCTTCCTCTGGTCTTATTGAACCATTTGTCCATACATCTAAAATTAATTTATCATAGCTTTCGTCTTGTCCAACACGAGCGTTTCCAACTTCATATGAAACTCTTTCAATTGGTGAATAAAGTGAGTCGATTGCTATAACACCGGCTTTTTTAATGTCATGTATCTTTTTATTTTCTTCGCTTTTAACATATCCTCTACCATTGGTAACAGTCATTTCCATATCTAATGTTGCGCCTTTTGAAAGTGTGGCAATAACTTTATCCTTATTAATTACCTCAATATCTGCATCATGTTCAATATCACCAGCTGTAACTTCTCCTTCTTTTGTTGCGTGAATATGTATTGTTTTAGGCTCGTTTGAATGATTCTTTAATACTACACCTTTTAAATTTAATATAATTGTAGTTACATCTTCATAAACACCATCTAATGTTTGGAATTCGTGAAGTACACCGTCAATTTTAACACTGCTAATTGCACTTCCTGGAAGTGATGATAACATTACTCTTCTTAGTGCATTTCCTATTGTAGTACCAAAACCTCTTTCTAACGGTTCTAATTCAAATTTTCCATAAAAATTACTTTCTACAGAATCTGTTATTTTATAAATTGGTTTTTCAAATTGTAACATGAAACTAACCTCCCTTTATTTATTTCCACTTAAGATTTATTTTCTATCCACGAGGTCGTTTTGGTGGACGACATCCATTATGTGGTATTGGTGTAACATCTGAAATTGAAGTTACTTCTAATCCAGCTGTTTGTAATGAACGAATAGCTGTTTCACGTCCTGGTCCTAATCCTTTTACACGAACTTCAACTTTGCGCATTCCCATATCATAGGCTACTTTACCTGCAGCCTCTGCTGCCATTCCTGCTGCAAATGGAGTTGATTTTTTACTTCCTTTAAAACCAATTGCTCCAGATGATGCCCAACTAATTACATTTCCTTCACTATCTGTAACTGTAGTAATTGTGTTATTAAATGTTGAATGAATATGAGCAATTCCTTCTGGAACATTCTTTTTTACTTTCTTCTTTCTAGTCTTATAAGCCATAAGTCTTACCTCCTTTTTTTATATTAAACTAAGTTCCTAAACTTTTTTCTTATTTGCTACTGTCTTACCTTTTCCCTTACGAGTACGGGCATTACGATTAGTTCTTTGTCCTCTTACAGGTAAACCTTTTTTATGACGTGTTCCTTGGTATGAATTAATTTCCATTTTTGTTTTAATATTCATACTAACATCACGACGTAAATCTCCTTCTGTTAGATGCTTATTAATTTCATCACGAATTTTGATTAAATCATCTTGTGATAAATCTTTAGTTTTTGTTTCTGGATTAATATTTACCTTTTCCAATATTTGTTTTGCAAGACGTCTTCCAATTCCATAAATGTAAGTTAATGATATACAAATATGTTTGTCATTTGGAATGTCTACACCTTTAATACGTGCCATTTAATACACCTCCTATAATTAACCTTGTCTTTGTTTGTGTTTTGGGTTTTCACAAATTACCATTATTTTACCTTTACGTTTAATGATTTTACATTTTTCGCAAATCTTTTTTACTGATGGTTTTACTTTCATTAATATCCCTCCTACTATTTACGATAGGTAATACGCCCACGTGTTAAATCATAAGGCGATAGTTCTATCATTACGGTATCTCCTGCTAAGATGCGAATATAGTTCATTCGTATTTTACCAGAAACGTGGGCTTCCACAATGTGTCCATTTTCTAGTTGAACCTTGAACTTCCCTCCTGGGATAATTTCTAGAACTTTACCTTCTATTTCAATCGTATCTTCCTTAGCCATCTTTTCACTCTCCTGTCAAGATTTTATATCCATCATCAGTTACTACAACTGTGTGTTCAAAGTGGGCTGATGGACGATGATCCAATGTATCGATTGTCCAATCATTATCATGAACATAGATACGTGGACTTCCCAATGTTAACATTGGTTCTACAGCAATTACCATCCCTTTTTTTAATCTGGGACCTGTATTTTTTGTTCCATAATTTGGAACTTCTGGATCTTCATGAACATCTGTTCCAACTCCATGTCCACAAAGCTCTTTTACTACGCCTAAGTTATGTTCTTTTGCATATTGAGAAATTGCGTATCCAATATCTCCAATTCTGTTTCCAGGCTTTACTTGTTCTAGTCCGATAAATAGTGATTTTTCAGTATGTTCTAATAAATATTCTACTTCATCACTAACTTCTCCAACTTTATAAGTCCAAGCAGAATCGCCATGATATCCTTTGTAACAAGCACCTATATCAATTGATACTATGTCACCATTTTTTAGGATCCTTTCACTTGGAAAGCCATGGACTACTTCGGAATTTACACTTATGCATAGTGCTGTTGGAAAGCCCTCATAACCTTTGAATGAAGGCGTTGCACCTTGTTTGCGAATAAATTCCTCAGCGAGTCTGTCTAATTCTTTTGTCTTAATTCCTTCTTTTACATAAGGTTTTAAGTATTGATGGGTTTTATATACAATATTACCGGCAATTCTTAACAGTTCAATTTCATGTTCACTTTTAATAGTTATCACTTAATCATCTCCATTAATCTTTGCTAATAATCTCATCAACCATTTTGAATACTTCCTCAGGAGTATTGTTTCCATCAACTTTTTTCAATACACCTTTCTTTTCATAGTATTCAATTATTGGCTTTGTCTTTTCGTTGTACATTTTGTATCTATTCTTAAATGCTTCTAGATTATCATCGCTACGTTGGTATAGTTTTGAACCACAGATATCACATACTGAATCTATAGCAGGTGTCATTTCTTTAACATTAATATTAAAGATGGCCTTGCAGTTTTCGCATGTTCTTCTGCCTGTAATTCTTTTTTCTAGTGTTTTTTCATCAACATCAATTAGAATTACATTACCAACGTCGTAACCTAAATTATTTAATATCTTGTCATATTCAATAGCTTGTTCCAAATTTCTTGGAAAGCCATCTATTATATAACCATTTTTACAGTCGTCTTTTTTTAGTCTTTCCTCAATTAACTGATAAGTAATTTCATCTTTTACAAGATTACCACTAGCAAGTGTTTCATAAACATAATGACCTAACTCACTATCTTCTTTGGCTATATCACGTAAAATGTTACCAGTTGATATGTGAGGAATTTTATATTTTTCCACAACGAATTCGGCCTGAGTACCCTTACCGGCTGCCGGTGGGGCTATAAACATAATATTCTTCATAATTACCTTCTACTATATCCTCTTTTATAACTTCTAGTTAAAATACTACCTTCTAGTTGTTTATACGTTTCAAGTGCTACTCCTACTACGATTAGTAATCCAGTACCACCAATTGATACAGATGTTGGAAGACTTGTTACTTTTGAAAATAATATTGGTAGACCTGCTATTATTACTAAGAATACAGAGCCTAGTATTGTAAGTCTTGATAAAATTTTACTTACATACTTCTTTGTTTCATCTCCTGGTCTAATTCCAGGTATATATCCACCATTTTCTTGTAAGTTTTTAGCAAACTCTTCTGGTTTTAATTGAATAAATGTATAGAAATATCCAAATAAGAATATTAGTACAACATAAATTATAAAACCTACTGGAGTTGTATATGTTAAATACTTTTGAACAAATAGTGTGAATCCTTCTTTTTTTATTACTTGAGATATGATACTTGGTATTGACAATAAACTAGAGGCGAAAATTACTGGAATTACTCCTGCTGAGTTTATTTTTATTGGCATAAAGCTTTGTGCAGAACTTCCATAAGCACTTGTTGACTTATTTGAATATTGGATTGGTATTCTTCTTTCTGATTCTTGTACAAATATTACACCTATTACTATTGCAAAATAAATTATTACAAATATTATAAATTTAATTATCCCTAAAGTAATTACTTGGGCTGTTCCATCAAACGCAATTAATCCTTTAAAAGCATCAATGAACATTTGTGGAAGTGTTGCTATAATACCAGCCATAATTATTAAGCTTATACCATTACCTATACCTTTTTGAGTAATTTGATCTCCTAACCATAGCAAGAATGCTGTACCTGCTGTTAAAATTGTTGAAATATACAAATACTGCATTGGATTGCCTGTTTTACCAATAAACGCAAATGAGAATGCATATCCTTCAATAAATGAGAAGGCTATACCAACATAACGTGTTATTTGATTTAGCTTTTGACGGCCAGTTGCTCCTTGTTTGCTAAGTTCTGTAAAGTATGGAATGATATCCATCTCTAGTAATTGAATTATGATTGATGCCGTAATGTATGGCATAACTCCTAGGGCAAAGATGGAAAAGTTCTTTAATGCTCCACCACCCATTGTGTTAATTAATTCTAGAAAGCCTAGATTACTCGTTAAATTTTGTGTTCCAGGAACTCTAATTGAGATTCCTAATATGAAGATCATTAATGCTCCTAATGTAAAATAAATTCTATGTCTTAGATCTTTATTAGTCGGAGTAAACAATTGCTTCATAGTCTTAAACATACTAGATCACCTCAGCTTTACTACCTGATGAGTTGATCTTTTCTAAAGCGCTTGCTGAAAACTTGTTTGCTTGAATTGTTAATTTCTTAGTTAGCTCTCCATTACCTAGCACTTTAATACCATCTAGTTGGTTTTTAATTATCCCCTTTTCTTTTAATACAGCTGGTGTTACTAAAGCACCATCTTCAAATATATTTAGAGCATCGACATTTATAGTAGCATATCTAGTTCTAAATTTAGCATTTTTAAATCCTCTTTTTGGAATTCTTCTATATAAAGGTAATTGTCCACCTTCAAATACTGGATTTATACTACCTCCACTACGTGCTTTTTGTCCTTTTTGACCGCGTCCACTTGTTTTACCAAGACCACTACCTGAACCACGACCTACGCGCTTTTTTGCATGAGTAGCGCCGATATTTTTTTCTAATTCATGTAACTTCATTATCCTAATATCTCCTCTACTGTTTTTCCACGAAGTGCTGCTACTTCTTCTGGTGTCTTAATAGATTTAAGTGCATTTAAAGCAGCTGTGGCCATATTTAATTTTGTTCTTGCTCCTAGTGATTTAGAGACAACATCACGAATTCCTGCTAATTCAAGAATTGCACGAACTGAACCACCGGCAATGATACCAGTACCTGCTTGAGCAGGTTTAATGATAACTCTTGCAGCTCCAGCTCTACCAATTGCTTCATGAGCAACTGTTCTTCCATCAATTAGAGGTATTGTGATAATATTTTTGTTTGCATCTTGTATAGCTTTTTTAATTGCATCAGGTACTTCATTAGCTTTACCAATACCTAATCCAACTTTACCTTTGCGATCTCCTATTACTACTACTGCAGAATATCTTCTTTGACGTCCACCTTTATTTACTTTTACAACGCTTTTAACATCAATTACTAATTCTTCAAATAGTTTTTCTTTGGTCTCGCGAGTTTTTCTTTGCATAATACCCTCCTATTAGAATTCTAGTCCATTTTCACGTGCAGCTTCAGCTAAGGCTTTTACACGTCCATGATAAAGGTATCCTCCTCTATCAAATACCACTTTTGTAATTTTTGCTTTTGTTGCTTTTTCAGCAATTGCTTTTCCAACAACTTTTGCTGCTTCAACATTGCTTCCATTAGTTAATTTTAGATCTTTATCTAATGAAGAAGCTGATACAAGAGTAGTTTTTGTTTCATCATCGATAATTTGTGCATATATTCCTTTGTTTGAACGAAATACACATAGTCTAGGAATAGCACTAGTTCCCATGATAGTTTTACGAATTCTTTCGTGACGTATTAATCGCACACTATTACGAGATTCTTTCTTTATCATATTTTCCTTTCTCCCTTCTTACTGATTAAGCAGCTTTCTTTCCTTCTTTACGACGAATATGTTCGTCTTTGTAACGTATTCCCTTACCCTTATATGGTTCAGGTTGTCTTACTTTTCTAATGTTAGCGGCTAATTCACCAACTAATACTTTGTCTATACCTTTTATAGTTATTTCAGTATTACCATTAGCTTCAATAGTCATGTTTTGAGGGATTGCAATTTCAACAGGATGAGAATAACCAGCATTAATTACTAATTTATTTCCTTGTACATTGAAACGATATCCTACTCCAACTATCTCTAATTTCTTTTCATAACCGTTTGTAACACCAGTTATCATATTTTGAATAAGTGCATTCATTGTTCCGTGCATAGCTTTTGCACTTTCATTTTTACGTTCCAAAGTTATTTTGTTTTCTTCTTGCTTTAATGTAATATCTTTTAGCATTGCCTGTGTTAAGGTTCCCTTAGGACCTTTTACAGTTACGATATTATCAGCAACTTCAACAGTTACTCCTTCTGGAACTGTAATTATACGATTTCCAATACGGCTCATACTTTCCCTCCTTATATTTTTCGATTACCAAATATAAGCTAGAACTTCTCCACCTATATTTTGTTTACGAGCTTCTTTATCTGTCATAATTCCTTTTGATGTTGAAATTATAGCTATTCCTAAACCATTCAACACTTTTGGAATTTCATCACCCTTAGCATATACTCGAAGTCCTGGTTTGGAAATTCTTTTTAGCCCAGTGATAACTCTTTCTTTTTTATCTGAATATTTTAAAGTTAAAACTATTGTGCCTTGAGCATCATCATTAACAATTTTATAGTCTTTTATAAATCCTTCTTCTTTTAATATCTTTGCGATTGATACTTTTATTTTTGAAGATGGAACTTTTACCTCTGTATAACGCATGCTATTAGCATTACGAATACGAGTTAACATATCTGCAATTGTATCTGTTACTACTGCCATAATATATTCCTCCTTTCCAATTACCAACTTGATTTTTTAATTCCTGGTATTTGTCCATTATAAGCTAATTCACGAAAGCAAATACGGCAGATTCCAAATTTACTCATAACTGCGTGTGGACGACCACAACGAGAACATCTTGTATATTCACGTACTTTAAATTTTTGTGGTCTATTAGCTTTAATTATCATACTTTTTTTTGCCATAATATTCCTCCCATTTTACTTTTTAAAAGGAATTCCAAGTCCATTTAATAAGTCAAATGATTCTTCATTTGTTTTTGCTGTCGTAACAAAAACGACATCCATACCACGTACTTTTACAACGTCATCATAATTAATTTCTGAGAAAATTAGTTGTTCTTTTAGACCTAGTGTGTAGTTTCCTCTACCGTCAAATGCCTTTGTACTAACTCCTCTAAAATCTCTAACTGCTGGAAGAGAAATTGATATTAACTTATCAATAAAGTTATACATGTTATCTCCTCTTAGAGTTACTTTACATCCAATTGCTTGACCTTCTCTTACTTTAAATCCAGCGATTGATTTTTTTGCTTTAGTTACTACTGGCTTTTGTCCAGATATTTTAGCTAAATCAGCTACTGCAGCATCTAATAATTTTGAGTTGCTTGTAGCATCTCCTACTCCAATATTAATAACTACTTTTTCTAGTTTTGGTACTTCCATGATTGACTTATAATTATACTTCTCTTTTAAACTTGGAACAACTTCATTTAAGTATTTTTCTTTTAGGCGGTTCATAGTTACCCTCCTTCCATTAATCAAGCTTCTCGTTTGATTTTTTTGCAATTCTAATTTTTTTATTGGTTTTTGAATCTATTGTATGTCCTATTCTAGTTCTTTTCTTTGTTTTAGGATCAACTATCATAACATTAGATGCATTGATTGGTGCCTCTATTTCTAGAATTCCACCAGTTTCTTGTCCAGTTGCTTTTTGATGCTTTTTTACAATATTAACACCTTCAACTATAACTTTGTTTTCAGATCTTAATGTTTTGATTATTTTTCCTTTTTTTCCTTTGTTAGAACCAGCAATAACTACAACTTCATCTCCTATTTTAAAGTTCATAATTTTCCTCCTATTATAATACTTCTTTTGCTAAAGATACTATTTTCATGTAATCTTTGTCTCGAAGTTCTCTTGCTACTGGTCCAAAGATACGAGTTCCTATTGGACTCTTATCATCACGAATGATAACACATGCATTATCATCGAACTTAATATAACTTCCGTCTTCACGACGAACGCCTTGACGAGTTCGAACGATAACTGCTTTTACAACTTTTCCTTTTGGCATTGGTGAGTTTGGAATAGCACTTTTAACAGTTCCAACTACTACATCGCCAATGTTACCAGTTTTAACCTTGCTTCCACCTAGAACACGAATTACTAATAATTCTTTTGCTCCAGTATTGTCAGCAACCTTCATACGGCTTTCTTGTTGTAACATAGATTATTCCTCCTTCTTCATCTAAGCGTTAAATAATAACTGCTTCTTTTACTATTTCTTTTAAATAGAAATGCTTTGTTTTTGATAATGGTCTAGTTTCAACAATTCTAACCACATCTCCAACCTTAGCAATATTCTTTTCATCATGAGCACAATATTTTTTAGAGCTCTTTACTCTTTTATGATATAACGGATGGTTTTTATAAGTTTCAACTAAAACACTGATAGTTTTATTAGTTACACTAACAACTTTACCAACTAATTCTTTTCTAACTTTCTTTTCCACTGTATACCCTCCTATTTGCTAGTTTCACGTTCTTTTAGAACGGTTTTCATTCTTGCAACGGTGTGTCTCAAATCTCTTATTCTAGAAGGTTTCTCTAGGTTTCCAGTTGCTTGTTGGAAACGTAAATTAAAAAGTTCTTCTTTTGTTTCAACTAGCTTTTTATTGATTTCTTCAGTTGATAGTTCTCTAATTTCTTTAACCTTCATTTTTGTCACCACCATTTTCTTTTATAATAAACTTGGTTGCTACTGGTAGCTTGTGTGATGCAAGACGTAATGCTTCACGAGCAACTTCTTCACTAACTCCAGCTATTTCGAACATAATCTTTCCTTCTTTTACAACAGCAACCCATCCTTCAACATTTCCTTTACCTTTACCTTGTCTTGTACCGATTGGTTTTTTAGTTAAAGGCATATGTGGAAAGATATTGATCCATACTTTACCACCACGTTTCATGTAACGAGTCATGGCGATACGTGCAGCTTCTATTTGATTAGCAGTAATCCAAGCACCTTCTTTTGCTTGTAGACCATATTCACCAAAGTGAAGTTCTCTATTACCACGTGATCTTCCTTCGTAAGGTAATCTATGAACACGACGATATTTAGTTCTTGACGGTATTAACATATTAATTACCTCCTTTTGCCTTTTTGTTTAGGATTTCTCCCTTATAGATCCATACCTTTACACCTATTTTACCAAATGTTGTATCTGCTTCTGAAGTTGCATAGTCAACATCTGCTCTTAATGTATGTAGAGGAATGACACCTTCTTTGTATCCTTCGCTACGTGCCATATCAGCACCACCTAAACGACCAGATACACTTGTTTTAATTCCCTTAGCTCCAGCTTTCATTGCATTTCTAATTGCACGCTTTTGAGCCATACGGAATGATGCTCTATTAGTAATTTGATTTGCAATTGAATCAGCTACTAATTTTGCATTTAAATCTGCTTTTTTAATATCAACAATTGAAATTTGAACATTTTCATCCGCTATTTGTGATAATTGCTTTTTAAGTTTTTCAATTTCTTCTCCACCATGGCCTATCATTACACCTGGCTTTGAAGTATGAATTACAACTTCGCATTTTTTAGAATTTCTCTCAATTTCAACTTTTGCTATACCAGCATTTGATAAACTTTTTTCTAAATACTTACGAATTTTAATATCTTTGTCTAAAGTTTTTGAAAAGTCTTTACCAGCTGCATACCATTTAGCTTCCCAGTCTTTATTGATACCAAGTCTAAGTCCATTAGGATTTACCTTTTGTCCCATTTTGTAACCTCCTTATTAGTTTCTTGTAGCCACTTCTATGATAATGTGACTAGTTCTATGATCTCTATGTCCTATGTGAGAACGTGAATCAAAAAAGTGACGTTTCATTGTAGGACCAGCATCTACTCTTGCTTCTTTAACATAAAGTGTAGCAGCATCTGCACCATTATTATTAACAGCGTTAGCAATAGCAGAATCTAATACTTTTTTTGTAAGTCTTGCTGATTTATTATTAACATTACTTAATATGGCTAATGCTTCTTGAGCACTTTTACCACGAATCATGTCTGCTACTAAACGAGCTCTGATTGGTGATATTCTAAGGCCTTTAGCAATTGCTTTTGCTTCCATATACTTACCCTCCTAGTCATTTTTATTTCTTTTTGTCTGAACCATGTCCACCGAATTTACGTGTTAATGCAAATTCACCTAATTTATGTCCAACCATATCCTCAGTAACATAAACTGGTATAAATTCTTTACCATTGTGAACTGCAAATGTGTGTCCTATAAAATCAGGAAAAATTGTGGAACGGCGTGACCAAGTTTTAATGACTTCTTTTTTTCCAGACTTATTTAATTCTTGAACCTTTTTTAATAATCTATCGAATACATAAGGTCCCTTTTTTAAACTTCTTGCCATTATTTAATCATCCTTTCCTATTTACTATTACGACGACGTACGATGAATTTGTCTGATTGCTTTTTCTTACGTGTCTTTAATCCAAGTGCAGGTTTACCCCAAGGTGTCATTGGTGCCTTACGTCCTACTGGAGCGCGTCCTTCACCACCACCATGTGGATGGTCATTAGGGTTCATAACTGAACCACGAACTGTTGGTCTTACTCCCATATGACGTTTACGACCAGCTGTTCCTACTTTTACAAGTGAAGAATCTTCATTTCCTACAACTCCTACAGTTGCCATACAAGTTCCTAACACTTTTCTTTGTTCACCACTTGATAAACGAATCATTACATATTTATCTTCACGGCCTAAGATTTGAGCAGATGTTCCAGCAGATCTTGCTAGTTCAGCTCCTTTTCCTGGGCGAAGTTCGATGTTATGAATCATAGTACCTACTGGTATATTCATTATTGGTAATGCATTACCCACTTTGATATCAGCAGCTTCTCCAGATTCTATTACCATTCCAACTGTTAATCCCTTTGGTGCGATAATATATCTTTTTTCTCCATCTGCATAACTAATTAATGCAATATTTGCAGTTCTGTTTGGATCGTATTCTATACTTGCTACTGTTCCAGGTATATTTAATTTATTTCTTTTGAAATCAATGATACGATATTTTCTTTTCTCTCCACCACCTTGATGACGAGTTGTTATCTTACCTTGATTATTACGTCCTCCATTTTTCTTAAGAGGAACAACAAGAGACTTTTCTGGAGTACTTTTTGTTATTTCACTGTTTAATAAAGTACTCATTTTTCTACGACCTGGTGTTGTAGGCTTAAAACTTTTGATTGCCATATTTATTTTCCTCCTTAACCAAGATCAATTGTTTGTCCTTCTTTAAGAGTAACAATTGCTTTTTTTGAACGATTAGTTAATCCTGTATAACGGCCAACTCTTTTTTTCTTAGTATTTTCATTTAAAGTTCTTACAGATGCTACTTTAACCTTGAATATTTTTTCTATTGCATCTTTTATTTCTAATTTAGTTGCCTTAGGATTTACTTTAAATACATATTTGCCTGATTCTTTATCAGACTGTGATTTTTCAGTAATAACTGGTGCCTTGATTATTTCTAAATATTTAGTATCTTTCATTATTTAAGCACCTCCTCAACTTTGCTTAATGCATCATTAGTCATTAATATTACGTCAGTTCCAACAACATCTAAAACATTGATTTCTTCTGCTAATATTAAAATTACGTTTTGAAGATTTCTTGATGCTAAGATTATATTTTCATCAAGTTTATCAATAACTAATAATACTTTTTTGTCTGCTATTTTTAATGTCTCTAAAACATTAAGCATTTCTTTTGTCTTTGGTGTCTTGATTGTTAAATCTTCTACTACTAAAATAGCTTTTTCATTTGCTTTTTCAGTTAAAGCTGACTTGATTGCAAGTCTTCTTTCTTTTCTATTTTGTTTTTTGCTGTAGTCTCTTGGTACTGGAGTTCCATAATTTCCTCCACCTACCCATTGAACAGCTCTAATTGAACCTTGACGTGCACGTCCTGTTCCTTTTTGTCTCCATGGCTTTCTTCCTCCACCACTTACTTCAGAACGGTTCTTTGTTTTATGAGTTCCTTGTCTTAATGATGCCATAGATAATATAATTGCATCTGTTAAAACAGCTTTATTAGGGGTAATTTCAAAAATCTCTTTATTTAAATTAATGTCCTTTACTTTTTCACCTTTTAGATTTAAAAGTTCTACTTTTTTCATCTACGATTCCTCCTTTCATCACTTTTGCATTTTTATATACTGTGATGATTTTATTCAGCAGTTTTTTCTTCGATTTGTTCTTCTACTGGTTCAACAACTGGTTCAACATAAGTAACTAAATCAGCAGCTTCTACTTTTACGTTAGGTTTTTTAACCGCAGTGCGAATCATAACTAATGATTTCTTTGGTCCAGGAACATTACCCTTTACTAAAATAACACTGTTTTCAGTATCTACTGAAACAATTTCGAGATTTTGAACTGTTCTTTGAACATTACCCATTTGTCCAGGCATTTTTTTACCTTTTAGTACGTGCATTGGTAACATTGTACCTAGTGAACCTACGCCTCTATGGTATTGAGAACCATGTCCCATAGGACCAGTTGATTGATTATGACGTTTAATAACGCCTTGAAATCCTTTACCTTTACTTGTACCAGTAACATCAACCATTTCACCTTCGCTAAAGATGTCAACACCTATTGTTTGTCCTAAAGTGTAATCACCAATATTTACTCCTCTAATTTCTCTTAAGAAGCGCTTAGGTGCTGTATTTGCTTTTTTTGTATGTCCTATTTTTGGTTTGTTGCTTAAATTTTCTCTTATTGTGTCTGTTGCAAGTTGTACAGCTTCATAACCATCTTTTTCTACTGTCTTGATTTGAGTAACCACATTTGGTTCAACTTCAATAACAGTAACCGGAATTAATTTACCATTTTTAGTAAAAACTTGAGTCATTCCGATCTTTTTACCTAAGATTCCTTTCATATTTTCCTCCTATTATTTTGTTTTAATTTGAATATCTACCCCAGAAGGTAAATCTAAGTGAGCTAATGCATCAATAGTTTCCTTACTAGGATTTTTAATATCAATTAATCTTTTGTGTGTACGCATTTCAAATTGTTCACGTGAATCCTTATATTTGTGTACAGCTCTTAAAATTGTGAATTTTTCTATTTCAGTTGGAAGTGGTACTGGTCCAGAAATTTCTCCACCAGTTCTTCTTACTGTTTCAACTATTTTCTTTGCTGCATTGTCTAATACTCTGTGATCATATGCTTTAATCTTTATGCGAATTTTTTCAGTTGACATTTTAAATCCTCCCTTCGCCTATATCTAGTATAGACTTGCTCCGAACAAATAACCCGATCGCCAATTAGCAACTCTTCCTGGCGTGTCGGCAACCTTGCCCATCTAAGCAGTCACACATGGTTAATTATAGCAAGCAATATCAACATTTGCAAGCTTTTTTTACAGATTTTTCATTATTCTCGCTAATAATCGTTAAATTTTATTCTTATTCGAAAAAAAAGTTTACTTTTTAGTAACTTTTTCCTTATCTATATTAGCAATTACTTGAAATGATGCTGGCATAATTAGTCCATATCCAAACTTTTGGTTAAGGTTATCAATTGTGGACTGTATTTTGTCTTCTTTTACTGCTTTTTTGTTATCATTATCAAATAGTGATATTTGTTCTAGTTCATTGTCACATAAATCTGCTAATCTTACACCAATCAATCTGACCGCCTCTTTTAAATAACTCTTTTCAAAAATTTCTACTACTAACTTATATATATCTTTTGTGTTATTACTAGCTTTAGGTAATTTGGCTTGAGCTGAATATGATTTAAAGTCTTTATTTTTATAAATTACTGCTACTGTTTTAGCATACTGCTTTTTTTGTCTTAGCTGTCTTGTGACTTGTTCTGTTTGTCTAAGTAAGATGTTTTTTAATTTTATTTCATCACTACAATCATGTTCTAATGTATGAGTTGTACTTATACTGGTGTTTTTTTCTTTTCTTGGTTCTACTTTTGAAGTGTCTATTCCCCAAGCAGATTCCTTAAGATATTTAGCTTGTGACTTAAATTTTTTTTCTAATAATTTTTGATTACTGTATGCCAAGTCTTTGATAGTAAATATTTTCATCTCATTTAATGCTTTAGTAGTGGCTTTACCACACATAAATAAGTCTCCTACGTTTAGAGGCCACATCTTTTTTTCTATTTCACTTTTATATAATGTATGAACTTTGTCTGGCTTTTCAAAATCAGAAGCCATTTTAGCACATAATTTATTATTAGCAATTCCAATATTTGCGGTATAACCAAACTTCTTTTTTATTTCATCCTTTATTTTATGAGCCAACTCTTCTATATCATTATATAAATAATTAGTTCCTGTCATATCAATGAAGCATTCATCTATAGAAAATTTTTCAATTAGAGGAGAATATTGCGATAAATAGTCAAATAGCTCTTTTGATTTTTTAGCGTACCACTCATAATTTGGTGGATACATTTTTAATGATGGACATTTTCTTTTAGCTTGATATATGGTCTCTGCAGTTACAATTCCATATTTTTTTGCTACTGGTGATTTAGCTAGGACTATTCCTCTTCTTGTTTTTTCATCTCCACCTATTATTGACGGAATGTTTCTAATATCAATCTTATAGCCATTTTTTAGTAGATAGACTGCAGTCCATGAGAGAAAGGCATTATTTACATCTATATGAAATATAATTCTCTCCTTCATAGAACCACCTCATTTGTATTATAGAACGTTTTTTCGATTTTTTCAATATCGTTTATTGTAATTTTATGTAATCCACTAATTTACATATTATTTATATCATTTAGTACATAATAAAAATGGATTGGTGATATTATGAATAAATATGAAGTAAATATTTATGAGCAAATTTCTAAAAATATTAAAAAGTATAGAAAGATAGCTGGAATTACTCAAGCTGTTCTAGCTGAAAGAGTTGGTGTATCTCATGAATTCATAAGAAGAATTGAATCAAAGAAAGGTGTTAAAACTTTTTCTGTTGATACAATTTGGAAAATATCTTTAGCGCTTAATATCGAACCTGGTAAGCTTTTTGAAATTAATATGGATGAAGTTATTAACTTATAATTTATTTACATAACTTTTTATAAAATAAGATTGCTGAGAGTAGCAATCTTGTTTTATTTTTCTATTAAACTATTTCCAGTCATTTCAATTGGCTTTTCTATATTCATTAGCTCTAAAATAGTTGGAGCAATATCTCCCAGTTTTCCCTCATGAAGTTTTAGTCCTTTTTTGGTTATAATGAACGGAACTGGATTGGTAGTATGGGCTGTTAAGACATTATCATTATCATCTAACATTTCTTCACAATTTCCATGATCAGCAGTTACTATTAAAATACCATCCACTTCCTTTACCTTTTCATATATAAGACCCAAGCCTTTATCAACTGCTTCTACTGCCTTTATAGCTGCTTCTAGAACACCAGTATGGCCAACCATATCACCATTCGCATAATTTAAAATTACTAAATCATATTCGCCAATTTTACCTAATAATTTTTCTGTTACTTCTTCACAGCTCATTTCCGGCTTAAGATCATATGTTGCTACTTTAGGAGATGGAATTAATATTTTTTCTTCATTTTTATAATCAACTTCTTTACCTCCATCAAAGAAAAATGTTACGTGAGCATATTTTTCAGTTTCGGCAATTCTTAATTGACTAAGATTTTGCTTTTCAATATATTCACCTAAGATATTAGTCATTTGTGGATCATCATAGGCATGTATTGCTTTAACAGTATGAACTACTGGTAACATAGTTAAAGCTTTAATATTTTTGAACTTCTTTGTAGGCATTGGTACTTCTTCAGGATTAGTAATAGCAGTCATAATTTCTCTTAATCTATCTTTTCTGAAGTTAAAAGCTATTATTCCATCGTTATCAGTTATATTTTTATTATCAGAGAACTTTGCTGGAATAAGGAATTCATCTGTTATACCATTTTTATAACTATTTTCTATGTACTCTTGTGGTGAAGTCTGACTTATTCCTAAATCATTTACTATTACATCATAGGCTTTTTGTAGTCTATCATAGTTACTGTCTCTATCCATACCATAGTAGCGTCCTCCAATAGTAGCAATTTCACCAATTCCTAATTCTTTTAACTTAGATTGTACTATTGATATATAGCTATAGGCACTTGTTGGTGAGACATCTCTTCCATCTGTAAATAAATGAAGACATACATTACTTATATTTTCTTTTTTACACATTTCAAGTAGTGCTATCAAATGATTTATATGTGAATGAACTCCTCCATCGCTTATTAAACCAAGAAGGTGTAGTTTAGAATTATTTTCTTTTACATGTTTCATGATACTTAGTATTTTTTCATTAGTAAAAATTGCACCTGTTTCAATACTTTTATTAATAAGTTCTAGTGGCTGATAAACTATTCTTCCAGCGCCTATATTCATATGGCCTACTTCACTATTTCCCATTTGTCCTTTTGGAAGACCAACTAACTGACCGGATGCTTGTAATTTTGTATGTGGATAATTGTTCCACAACATATTAAATACCTTATTATCTGCTAAATATACAGCATTCCCATGTGATTCTTCTCTTAATCCATATCCATCTAATATAGCTAATACTACAGTTTGTTTCATAGTTTTCCTCCTATATCTTTGTATCATTTAAACAAAAAACAGAGTAAATTGGAATATATCGTACCTCTTTTTTTGTTGAAAAATTATTTTCAGTAATCCTATATGCTTGTTGAGTAATAAATTTCTTTATAAATACAGAAAGTGATTTGGCTTTTGACTGTACTCTAGTGACTATTTCGATAGGAATAATTTTGCCCATTCTGTTTTGAATAACAAAATTAACTTCTGCCTTACCATCTGATTGATAATAATATAGGGCATATCCTGAATTGGCTAAAGTTTTAGCTATGTGATTTTCATATATTGTTTCTTTTATTTTTCCATCTGTCATAAACTGTTTAAAGTTTAGGTGAAGCATTGTAAATAGTAATCCATCATCAGGTAAATATAATTTAAAGCTATCTTTTTCTTTACAACTACTCAATGGTGATTTAACATCTTTTATTTTATAGCTTCGATATGCTAATTGATTATTAACTAGGTATTCAATTGAACTTTCATATTCTTTTGACCTTTTTCCTGCTCCAATTAAACCATATTGAAACTTTTTGTTATCCTTTTTTAACTGTTCAGGAATGCTATTGATTACTTCTAGTCCTCTAGTTATGTCAATTAAGTTTTTATTTAAAAGTAATTCTTTCTTATAAATATCTATTATTTTTTGTTTTATAGCATCTATCTCATATGGACTTTTACCAGTTATGCTTGCTTCTATTACTTCTGGAAGACCTCCTGTTATTAAATATTCTTGGAATAAATCCAAGGCTACCTTATGAAAAGGACATGTTTTATGCTTTTGAAATGACTCTCTTATAAGGTTAGCTAGACTTTTCTCATCCCTTGCCCAAAGATACTCTTCAAAGTCAAGACCAGTCATACCTTTGAATTGTAATTCTTCACCTTTGAAAGATGACAAATTTTCTCTTCTTGATGTAATAGCAATTATATGATATTTACTGTGTTCACTACCAAATATTTTTAGTCCCTTTACTATTTCAATATCATTAACATTATCAAATATAATTAATGTACAGTCTTTTAAGATAGTTTCACCTGATAATAGAGATAAGTTTAATATTATTTTTTCAGTTGATTTCTCTTTTTTAAATAATTCTTTTATAACTTTGTTATTTTCAGTATTAAAGTAGACAGTATTTTTATACTCTTTTTCTCCATAAGATAAGGCAGCAAAAGTTTTTCCAATTTGTTTAGGGCCATATAGTATTAGTGGCTTCCTTATTATATCTTTTTGCCATTTTTGAAAGAATTCATCTATTTTTCGTTCCATAAACTGTAATCACCTCACATATTATATAAATTAAGTATACTTTTCTATCTATATTTTGTCAATGGTCTAGTATTGTATTGATCTAGCAATATAGATAGTATATGGTGGTAATTATTAGTACTTGAGGAATATATAGATTAAAATTTAAATATACACATTTTCATTTTTTTAATATTACTCTGTACTTTCTAAATTAAAAGAGCAAATAGAAATCTGCTAATCTATTTGCTCTTTTAATAATTTATATAAAACTAATTATTGACTGTCATTTTATTAAATTCCAATCTTAATTTATCTGCTACTGTTACAATAAATTCTGAATTAGTTGGTTTGGCTTTATCTATGTCTACGCTGTGTCCAAAAATTTCTTCCATCAATTGCCAATTACCTCTATTCCAGCTTACTTCAATAGCATGTCTTATTGCCCTTTCTACTCTTGAGACAGTAGTATCATACTTTTTAGCTATTTCAGGATATAACTCTTTTGTTATTCCACCTACTAACTCCGGGTTTTCATAGACAAGTGTTATACCTTCCCTTATATATTGATACCCTTTTATGTGTGATGGAACACCTAATTCATGAAGCGTATTAGTAATATACTTTTGTAGATTATTATGATATAAATCAAGTGCTTTTCCACCAAACTTTAGCCCTTCTTTTACCTCAATTATTCTCTTTTCTAGATCTTCTAGTTCAAATGGTTTAAGTATAAAATAGCTTACTCCCATTTCTGATACTCTTCTAATCATGTCCTGTGTGTTATATGATGTGAGTATTATGACATTTTTGTCTATATTTTTCTTTTTCATATACTCTAAGACTGCAATACCATCTTTATTTGGCATTATTAAGTCTAAAAGAATTATGTCATATTCATCTCTCTTCTTGTCAATTACTCTGATTCCTTCTACTCCATCATAAGCTTCTAAAGCGATCGTTATATCTGCGTGATCACTAAAGTATTCCTTTATCATGTCGACTAGATTTTTATTATCGTCGATGATTAAGATTCTTGTTTTTCCCATTTTTTCTCCTCTCATATACTACCACGCATTCTAATTATATAACATGAAAGGCGAAATTGGTAGAAAAAAATTAGACAAGTTTTGTCGAAACTGTCTAATTTAGTATTTTATTGTCTGTAAAAACGAATTTATTTTTTCTGGCGATAAACTTAAATTTCCAATTAAGTAACCATCTAAGCTACATTTTTTTATTATTATAATATTTTCTTCTGTTATGCCGCCACCATATAAGATTTTATTATTGGGCAATATTTTTCTTATAGTTTTTAAAACCTTTTCTAAATAATCTTTTGAAGGTATTTTATTACTCCCAATAGTCCACATTGGTTCATATGCAATCATTAATTTTTCTTTATCCTTTTGAGATAAGTCTTTTACTATTTTTCTTAACTCAGTTGTTAATCTTTTTTCCATTAGTCCTGTTTCACTTTCTTCAAATGTTTCTCCGATACATACGATAGGGGTTATCCCTTGTTTAAGCAATAATTTAATTTTGTCTTTAATGTCATTAATAGATTCATGTAAATTTTTTCTTTCTTTATGACCTACTAGGCAGTATGTTATCCCAAGTGATTTTAACTGTTCAGCTGATACTTCGCCGGTATATGGACCATAACTATTTTTACTTACATTCTGACTTCCAATCTTAAATTTTTGGGATGAAGTTATCGCTAAATAGGCCATTGGTGGGCATAATATTATTTGTTCATCTTTAATTTTGACTTTTTTTAGATTTTTTAGGTATTGTATATATTCTTTTTTACTAAAATGGCATTTATTATTTAACACTATTATCATGCTATTTTCCCCTTATTTTTTTTGATATTCTTGATATTATTCCAAACTTATCCTCATTCTTTTTATCTATTATTGCTCTTTCATAGACTTCTAAAACTCTATTAGCAAAGGTCTTAGAGCTGCAGTGTTCTGCTTGAATTCTTGCTTGGCTGCTTATTCTATTTCTTAATTGAGTATCTTTATATAGTTTTAAAACATCTTCACAATATTCTTTTTCATTTTTGAAAATTACACCATTCAAATCATCTGTTACTGTTGATAAAAATGCTTCATCCTCAATACAAAGTGGTACTATTCCAGAAGCCATTGCTTCTATTACAGTTAATCCTTGTGTCTCTGTTGTAGAGGCTGTTGCGAATAAGTCGGCACAGTGGTAATATATTGGCATTTCTTCCCATGCTGCTTTACCATTAAATATAATGTTATTTTCTAAGCCCTTTTCCTTTGATAGTTCTTCGTATTTTTCTTTGTCTGGGCCATCTCCCACTATTAGCAATTTAATGTTTTTTATACTTTTTACCAATTCTTTTTGGCAGTTAATTAAAAATTCAACATTTTTTTCTGAAGCTAGTCTTCCAACAAAGAGGATAACAAAATCTTTTCGCTGAATGCCTAGTTTTTTCTTTAATTTATCAACGTCTTTATGATTTACATTTTCTTCAAAAAATTTTTCTACTTCCATACCAGTTGGTACTATATGAATATTTTTTTCAAATTTATATTTTTCCCTAAACAATTTGTATATTTTGTTTGTTGTAACAATTAGTTCAGTAGCTGTTTTGTCGCAATAAAATTTAGTTAGGTATTCAACAATTTTTTTACTCGATTTTTCAAAATAGCCATGTGTTATGTAGTGGGTATAATCTTCATAAAGAGTATGGTAGGTATGAACTAAGGGAATATTAAACTGTTTAGCAAATAATCTAGCTAATATTCCAATTCCAAACTCTGTATGGGAGTGAACCACATCTAAATTCCAATTTTTCATTGTATTAATCATTGATAAGGGATATATGCGGCTTAGTCTATAATCATATATTCCTATTGGAATACCTGGTACCTTAACAATTCGTTCTTCTTGATCATACTCATACTTTAATGCATTGTTGCTAACAGTTACGACGTATACTATATGTCCCTGCTTTTCTAATGCTCTTTTCAATGTAGCAACACTTGTCGATACTCCATTAATATATGGAGGATACGAGTCAGTAAATAGACCTATTCTCATTTTAGTCTCCTTTCTTTTCTACACCTAAAAGTATTGCGCCTACTATCATGCCTAGATAGTATGTAATAAATCGCCATACTAACAATAAGGTATTTAAAGCTACAGTCTTAAAGAAATTTCCAAAAAATTTAATGAAACCATATTCAATTCCACCGCTAGCACCAGGAATAGGTACAAATGAACCCATTATATATATGTATGCTGATGCTGTTATAGCTTGTAATAGATTTAGACTTGTAAAATCATTGAAGCCATAGGCTATAAATAATGGTATAGCATAGAAGAAGCTTAGGCTTAAGAAATTAATTAAAATTCCTTCTACTAATAAACGTTTATTTTTTCTTAAGATTTTGGCACTTTCATGGAAATCTTCTAATTTTTCTTCAAAACGTTTCTTTTGCTTTTCTTTATTTTTTATTATTTTAAAGTGGGATAATATATTAATAATACCATTTAAGGCCTTTTTAGTTATTTTTTTAGATAAAGTTATAATATATAATACTACTATTACTAATATGTTAACTATAAATCCTAACGTTACTAAATTATTTAGCATTACTGCCTTTGGAAATAAGTTAAAAATCAAATTATAAATAACTACTATTATTCCATATATAACTAGGGCTGTTTGATAGAAAATAAAGTTTATTATAGTTACGCTTGTTGCCTTAGCTACACTTATATCATGTTCTGTTAACATATATATTTCCATTGGCTGTCCACCTGTTGAGAATGGTGTTATTCCGTTAAAAAATTGAGTTATAATATTGTGCTTAATAGCTTCTTTAAAGGTTAATCTTTTTTTATCATCAACACTTTTATAAATAATATAAGCTCTGAGTATTATATAGATAAAATAGAATAGGATTGCTATAGCGACAAAGAATAAATTCATTGTTGATAAGGTTTTAACTATATCTGAAAAATTATCTTTTAATAATATGTATAGAATTATTAAAGTTACTAATAAAATGATTATAGAGTTTTTCTTAATATTTTTTATTGTTTTCATAAGCTTTCCTACATTCTTATTATTTTATTGCTTCTAAGCCTGGTAACTCTTTACCTTCTAAATATTCTAGGGTAGCACCACCACCAGTTGAGGCATGATAAACTTTATCTTTTAAATTAGCACTGGCTGCTGCCGCTACTATGTCACCGCCACCAAGAATTGTTTTTATATTATTATCAACTAAATATTTCAAGATTTCATCTGTACCTTTTTTATATTTGGAAAATTCATATACACCTAAAGGGCCATTCCAGACTACAGTTTTAGCAGTTTTTAAAATTCTTTTGAATTCTTCAATGGTTTCATTTCCTATATCAAGGCCCATTTCATTATTTTGAATGTCTTCTATTTTTCTTTCAATGCATGGTGTATCATTAGAGTATTCTGATGTTGTTAGAACGTCATTAGGCAATATTATTTTATTTGGATATTTTTCTAGTATATCTTGACAGAATTTAATGTTTTCTTCATCAAGAATAGATGTTCCTATGTCATATCCTTTGGCTTTTAAAAAGGTAAAGGCCATACCGCCACCAATTAGTATTTTATCTGCTTTTGTAATTAGATTTTTAATTACACCTATTTTATCTTTTACTTTAGCGCCACCTAATATTACGATAAATGGTCTTTCTGGATCATTTAAGGAACTTAAAACGTTTAATTCTCTTTCAACTAAAAGCCCTATAGCTGATGGAATGTTTGCTGCTATACCTACATTTGAGGCATGAGATCTATGAATAGTGCCAAAAGCATCATTTATAAATATGTCGCCTAGACTAGCCCAATATTTTCCTAATTCTTCATTGTTGGAACTTTCTTTTTTACCTTCTAAATCTTCATATCTAGTATTTTCAAGTAATACTATATCCCTAGATTGCATTTTGCTAGTGATATCTTCTACTTCTTTTCCTCTAGTCATTGGTATAAAGGTAACTTTTGTGTCCAGTATTTCTTCTAAGCGTTTAGCAACTGGCTTTAGAGAATTTTTTACTAAATCTGATTCTTCTTTTATTCTGCCAAGGTGAGATAGCAAAATTATTTTACAATTATTTTCCAAACAATAATTAATTGTAGGAATACTCATTACTATTCTACTGTCATCTATTATCTGTCCATCCTTTATAGGAACATTAAAATCACAACGTATTATTACTTTCTTATTTTTTATATCAATGTCTTTAATAGTTCTCATAGCATTTCTCCTGTCTTACATAAAGTATATCACTTTTAAATGTCGTTTTAAAGGTATTTTAATTTTATCATATATAGAGTTAATATTATTTTGTGTTAAAATAGTTCAATTACTACATATGTAAAATTATGTAAATTTGCTATTAAAGTGTAGGATATTAATTCTTTTTATATTATAATCTTATTAGATAGTATAGCTATCATACGTTTGAAAGGAGAGATAGTATGGCAGGATCTGGTTTTACTGGATTTAATCCAAGTGCCGTTGAAAATTCTATTCGTGGTGTTATTAGCTCATACAATGAATTAATTTCTTTGCTTGGAAACGATGTACAAAACAAGGTTATTAATGAAATGCAAAGTGTTTGGGCATGTAAGGAGGCACAAAACTTTTTTGAAGCGTTTGCAGAAAATGTAAATGCATTAATAAAAAATGCTAATGATAGTTTTGAATTTGTTGTTGCATCAATGAATGAGGCTGGTTATGAGTGGGCAGTTAGCACTGGTGATGCTAGCAGTTTTAGAAGAGTATCTTTTAGCCCAAGTTCAACTACTGTTTCAGCAGCTGGTATCCAAGAAAATATTGGTGGTGTGAGAGGAATTAATGTAGGTATGGCTACATCTATAGCTAATTTGCTTCCTGGAATCGCTTCATCTGTTGGTAGTGCAGTAGATCAAGCTAGAAATAGTGTTAGCAATTGTGGATTTATTGGTTCTAGTATGGAATCAAGCCTTCAAGGTACTTTGGATAGAGTTAAGTCAAGTATTAGAGAAAATATAGAAGTCCTTACTGATGACTGTAAGCAAAAAATTAATTCTACAGTTTCTAGTTATGGTGATCTACAAGGAAAGGTTGCTTCTTCATTTTCTGCTCAATAGTTAAAGCAATATGTGATTTTAATGTATGTAATATTTATTATTACGTACATTTTTTCTTTTAATTAGTTATTTTTTGTATGTACATTTTCAGTTAAATATACTATATGTTAGACAGCCTTAATTATCACTTTGTGAAAATTTAAAATTCTAGATACTATAATATAATGATCTGTTTTCTAGTCAATATAAAATACCAACTACAAATTTAATTTTGTCGTTCTTTAATACAACCGCGTTATTATTAATAAATTATTGATCTTAATGATATCTGCATATTTCCATATAAACTTGCATGTTGGAGGAAAAAGTTCATGTTTTTTACACATGAACTATATATTTTATTAATTGCTCTGCTTTTGGCTGCTTGAGTTACTAATTTTTAACGCTGATTGTGACTTCACATTTGTCATACACTGGCAAGCAATTTTTCTATCACAGTGCAAATAAATTTAAGCCTTTGCTAATTTATTTTTTTTCCACGCAGTTGCCAGTAAGTTGGTCAATCCATTTTTCCGTTATTTTGCCAGTATTATTATCCTTCCATGTTTCTTTAATAATTCCCCAATTATCATGAAACTCTCTATGTAATAAAGTTGAATCTGATGCTGAGGAACTGCTAGTACCTGTTGCTGAGGAACTGCTAGCTCCTGTTGCTGGTGAACCGCTAGCACCTGACATTGCAGCGATCAAGCCTTTCTTATCTGTATACCCCATTGGTACTCCATCTTTGGTTATCAAAACGCTTCCATCTTCTCTTATCTCATAGTCTAACTTGCCTGATGGTGAGTTCGTCCAGTACTGCTTTTGAATATTATCTTCAGACCAGAATTTTCCATTTAAGCTGTCTGCTGCATTATTTGTAATTCTGGAGAAGTCAACATTTTTGCTATCTAATGAGAACTTATTTGATGTATTACTTCCTAAATTTGAGTATGTTGCTAGTGACTTAATTATACGATCATCTATATCACTCTTTGTGGTTTCTAATAAATTATTTATTTTATTTTCTATTTCCTTAAATCCATTTGTTAATTCTTCTATTTGATTTCCACCTATAAATTCCGTACCTTTTACTTGGTCTTTAAGTTTGCCAATTGATGTCATTAAAGCCTCAAAGCAATTATCTAATACGGTATTAAGTGATTCAACTTCCTGGACATTAATTCCTCGTGTACCATCGTCTCTTTGATCTTTTATTGCTGAAACGTCACATTTAGGTATTTCGCCTTTTTCCGTATTAGTATTAGAATAGTCTCCTCCTGTTCGTTGCTCCCAACTACGTATAGCTTCTTTTATTTTTACTATATAAGAATAAAATTGCTCAGCCAAATCAGAATATATCCCATCCATTGTAGGTTTAAATTTATCATTAAAATAATCATAGCCTTCTGGAGTATACCAATTTTGTGCTATTTTAGCAATGTAATTACTATCTAATTCGTCAATATCCTCCACTATTTCGGCACCAATACCTAATGCACTTATTATTAATTGTTGTGCAGCTTCTAAATTATATCCTGCGTCTATATTTGAACTCATCTCTATCCCTCCTACTATACTTTACTTCATTGTACTTCATTGTAGCATTAAAAATAGTGCACATCAATATTATTTACACATATTTACATATGTTGATGTACACTATATAGATTTATTTATTTATTTGTTTACTTATTTATTCATTCATTAAATATTTAGCTGTTCTTACCATTTGAGCCGTATAACCCATTTCATTGTCATACCAAGCTACTATTTTTACTAGTTGTTTATTATCCACTTCTAAAATGCTTGTTGATAGTCCATCTACTAGTGCTCCACATCTTCTTCCAATTATATCACTTGATACTATTGGATCATCTGTATATTGAAGTGTTTCATTTTGATTATTTTTAAATAATTCATTTATTTCTTCTACTGTTGTATTCTTTCCTAATTCTAATACTAGGTCTACTACTGAACCTGTTGTTACAGGGACTCTC
Source organism: uncultured Bacilli bacterium (assembly GCA_934120715.1). Taxonomy (GTDB): domain Bacteria; phylum Bacillota_I; class Bacilli_A; order RF39; family UBA660; genus CAG-877. The sequence goes on from CAKOUW010000004.1 coordinate 85,817, forward strand.
ATAGCTACTCCAGCGAGTTTTCCTTGTAGGTTTGGACAAACTTTACCAATTGCTGAAGCTGCTCCGGTTGAAGCTGGTACAATATTTGCTGCACAAGCCCTACCACGACGAGCTTTTATACCTTTTTTGTGAGCTACATCTAAAGTAGCTTGATCATTAGTATAGGCATGAACTGTTGTCATATATCCTTTTACTATTTTAAGAGCCTTATCAATTTCATTTACTACTGGTGCTAAACAATTAGTAGTACAACTTGCTGCTGATATTATCTTTTCATCTCCTGTTAATATCTTGTGGTTAACATTATATACTATGGTTTTTATATCTCCTTTAGCTGGGGCTGAAATAATTACCTTTTTTGCTCCGGCATTGATATGAGCCATAGCTTTTTCTTCACTTGTAAATAATCCTGTACATTCAAAAACAACATCTACATCTAAATCTTTCCATGGTAACATAGCAGGATCTTGTTCTGAATATACTCTAACCTTTCTATTACCAATTATAATTGAATCAGCATCATTTGTTATTTCATCAATCCTATAATTGCCATGGTTTGTATCATACTTTAATAAATAAGCTAATTGTTCAGCATCAGTTAAATCATTAATAGCAACAACCTCATAGTTATCGTCTTCTTCCATTAGTCTAAATGCTAATCTTCCTATTCTTCCAAATCCATTTATAGCAACTCTTATCATATATTCCTCCTATAATTTCATTATATATTTTTGCTTATTTTTTAGCAAGTTATTCGTCTTTTGTTTACATTATTAGTCATGAAAGCAGCCATTGCCAATAAATTCTCGTAAAACGGAATCTTGTGGGATAGCATCTGATGGTATTGGGAAAAACATCTGTAAAAATCTTATAAGCCTTTTTGCTTCTTCATAGTATGGGGAAGTATCTTGTACTGAGTACAATAATGGTTCTACGTATGTTTTTAAAACACCCATTTCATAAATTAATGCAGAGTTTAATGTTACATCTGCCTCATCTTGATATGGGAAAATATATTTTTCTTCACCATTTCTCACACTGGCCCAATTTTTTATAGTTGTTTCAACATCATAGCCTCTAGTTCTATTATCTCTTATAATTCGTCTTAGTAATCTGTGATCAGTTGTTGATACTCTATTATGATCATCGATGTTTAGTTCTGTTAGGGCTGATATATATATTTTAAATTTTTTATTACGCTCTATATTGTCTAGTATATGAGTATCTATAGCATGGATACCTTCAATTATTAATATGTCGTTATTTTGAAGCTTCATTTTATTTTTAAATTCTTTTTTCCCTGTTATAAAATTATATGTTGGAGTCAATATTTCTTTATTGGATAGTAATTTTTCAACCTGATCATTGAATAATTTTATATCAATTGCCTCTAGGCATTCATAATCATAATTGCCATCTTTATCTTTCGGATTATTTTCTCTGTCTACAAAGTAATCATCCATTCCTAATACTTTTGGATTTAGACCGAAGCTTTGAAGGAAAGTACATAATTTAATAGATGTTGTTGTTTTACCAGACGATGATGGTCCAGCTATTAAAACGACTTTTATTTTATTTTTATGCTCATTAATGTTTCTAGCTACTTCTAATAATTTGTTATTTTGTAGGGTTTCATCTATTCTAATTATGTCGTTAATTTTACCTTCTGAAACTATTTTATTTAAATCTACTGAATTTTCTAGCTTCATTATTTTGGACCATTTTCTGTAGTCATTAAATACTTCAAACATACCTGAATGATGTTTATAAGGTTTAATTTTATCATTTATGTATACTGTTGGGAATCTTAACATAAAGCCTTTATCATCAATATAAGTTAAGTCAAATGAAGCTAATTTGTCTGTAGATGGTGGCATATAGTTATAAAAATAATTGTAATAATTACCTAATCTATATAATGTAACATAGCTATTTGTGTTATAAGTCATTATACCTACTTTGACATAATCTTTTATGTCTTTGAAGTATTTAATAGCTTCAAATCTTTCGACAGTTACTCTAGTTATTGGCATAGCACTTTTAATTATAGAATTCATTTTATCTTTGATAGCTTTTATTTTATTAGCATTTAATTCAAAATTTGTTTCGATGTAAATTCCTTTATCTAATGAGTGAAGTATTATGGCATTAGCATTTCTTCCATATAACTTTTTAATAGCGTATACTAAAACATAAGTTAAACCGCTTATGTGAGTTCTGTTTCCTTCTTGAGATGTTAAATCCAAAAATTCTATTTTAGAATCAGCAGTTACCTTGTTAGCTAGTTCTTTAATATGACCATTTACTCTTGCTAAAATTATAGGATACTTAAAATTTTTTTGAAATTCACTTGCTAATTCAAGTAGCGTTGTATCCTTACTAACTTTGTAGTTTTTGTTATCAACAATAACTCTTATTGTTTCTATCATATAATCGCCCCTTTATTCTACCTATTATTATACCATGTTTTGTCGGTTTATAATATGAATATTTTCTCTTATTTACACTATACTATGTATAGGTGATGAAAATGAATTTGGTTCCAGTTATTGTTGATAAAGAATTAGATGGAGAAAGAAGCTATGATATTTTTTCTAAATTATTAAAGGAAAGAATTATTTTTATTAGTGGAGAAATAAATGACTCTTTAGCTAATAGTGTTATTGCTGAATTGTTGTATTTAGATTCAGTAGGTGAAGGTGATATATCGGTATATATAAACTCTCCAGGTGGCTCTGTTTCATCTGGGATGGCTATTTATGATACAATGAATTTTATTAAAAGTGATGTTTGTACTATATGCATTGGTATGGCGGCTAGTATGGCGGCATTTTTACTATCATGTGGGCAAAAGGGAAAAAGATTTATTCTTCCTAATGCTGATGTAATGATTCATCAACCTTTGGGAGGAGCTGAAGGTCAAGCTAGTGATATTAAAATAGCTTCTGATAGAATTATTGATATTAGAAAAAGATTAAATAGAATTCTTTCTAAAAATACTGGTCAATCATTAAAGAAAATAGAAAAGGATACAGAAAGGGATAATTACTTAAGTTCAAAAGAGGCTTTGGAATATGGCCTTGTTGATAAAATAATTAAATCATTATGAATTCAATTAACTATTTTAATATATTAAAACCTCGCTTCTTTATAAAGAAAGCGAGGTTTATATTATATAACATTATGCAAATTTTACACTTTTTGCCCATTTTTTGAACAGTGGCTCGTACTTACTTTTATCTTTAACATCACACATGAAATTTAATAGCCAAAATGAATCATCAGCTTTAGTAACTTGTGATAGATAAAAATATTGTTTCCCTGAAACTTCTTTTTCATAAGTAAAGTATGTAATTCCATCTTCTTTTTGTATATTGTAATCAACGCCATTGTTTTTTAAAACGGCATCAGCATAATCATCAATACTTGATGAGGAATTTATACCTATGGCTTCCAAGTTCGTAAAATCTTCCTTTATAGCCATTACTACCGCATCTATAGATACATAATAAACTGTTGCAGCAACTATTTCTTTTTCAACAAAACCCTCTTGCATTGTTATAGTTAATCCATGACTAGTATATGTTTTGTCTTTGGCTTTTACTTGGCATCCCACTAAAACTAAACAGGATAATAAAACTACAAATATTTTTTTCATACATTCCTCCAAATTAATTATATCTTTATATATCATAAAGTACTGAAAAGCACTAATAATATTAATATTAGAACAACTAGTGATGAAATTACTATTGTACACGCAGGTTTAATATTTGTTTTAAAGTTTTTTCTTGCTTTTTCTGGATCTTTTACTGCTTCTTTATCAAAATAGGCTTTTGAAAAAGGTGATACTATAATTCCTTTTTTTTCCATCAACATTATAAATTTATATTTATTTTTTATATTTAACTCATTGATGATAAGCATTGCTGGCACTTGATTTTCTTTACTAAAAGCGTCATATTTAGCAAAAACCTTTTCTAATTCCTTAACCTTATCATCATAAGACATATCCTCTATGTGGGCTTTTTCCTTATCATTTTTTGCTTGATAAGCATTTTTGTTTATATTTTGTATAACACCACTTATTCCAAGAATAGTAAATAGTACCGAAATTATATAGTCTGAAAAAATTGCTGTGACAAAATTACTTGAACTATATAATAATCTGAAATAATATGTACTAAATCCATATCCTTCTTTTAAGATTAACCAGAACGGAATTATAACGAATGTTGCTATTGTTATTGAAATTAGCGAGGTAATGGTTATTAGTATTCCTGTTTTTTTTGTTATTTCACCTTTAAATAACTTATAAAACTTTAGTGAACCTAATGCAATAATAGCAGCTAGTATGGATAATATATAATTTAAATATACATAAGTTAAAATCCATGGTAAACTGAACAGTATTGCACCAATGAATGCACCAATAGCCCCCTTAACATTATTTTTATTCATATTCTCACTCCTACTTATAGTTAGATGTTATCATATTTATTTTTCGATGTAAACGTTTTAAATACATTTTATTAAAATTATGTTTTAAAGTTAAAAAGTAATGAATCATTTTAGCTATTTTTATAGTATCTATTCCGATTCATTACCTTTTAGTTTTTCAGATAAGTCTTTAATTTTTCTAAATCTATGATTTAATCCTGACTTAGTTATTGTTTTTCCTGTTTCTAGAGAAATGATTTCACTAAGTTCTTTTAATGATGATTCTGGATATTTTCTTCTATATTCTAAAGCCTGTTTTGTTTTTTCATCAAGTAATTCTAAACCTTTTTTCTCTTCTATTATCTTTATTTGTTCTAATTGTTCTAATGATGTTTTAAAGACTTTATCTAGGTTAGCTTGTTCACAATTATTTAGCCTATTAGTCTGATTTTTTTTATCTCTATAGATTCTAGCATTCTCATAATAGAGAACAGCCTGATTAGCACCAATTATTTTTAAATAGTCACTTATTTTTTCTGCTTCTTTTATATAAATCATATATTTTTTATTTCTTATTAGTATCTTTGCATTTAGTTCAAATATATTAAGAAGTTTTTGAACGAATACAGCTTCATTTGGATTAACTATTATTAATTCCATATGATATCTTGATTTATTAGGATCGTTAATGCTGCCAACAGCTAAAAAGACGCCCCTTAGGTAGGCTCTTATTTCTTCATTAGCTCCAACAATATAGGTTGGGACTGTTGTGAGATATTCTTCTTTTTGATTAAAGTATCCTATATCCTGTAAAATCATATTCTGTTTTTCTGATAGAATTAGTGAATATAGTGGTTTTTTACTAAAATTTAGATTGCCTGTTTCTTGTTTTTCTGGTTTTATTTCATATAAATATTCAAAAAAATGAGAATATCTGTCTATTAAAAATTCATTTTCTGTTGTCATGTATAAAGTACTATTTTTTAAATGGGCGTTGTTTCTAATGAAGCCTGATAGTTCTGCGATCATTTCTGATTTTGTACTATCAATCCTTGACATTTCTTCCTTTATTTTTATAGTGTATGACATTTTAGTTCCTCATTAAATATGAAAAGATTAAGGAACTTAGTTTTAGGCTATTATGTCTTATTGTATTATCTTCAATTACTATTAGATCATCTTCAATTAGTTCAGCACCAGTTTTTTTAATATTTTTATAATCAATTTTTACGAGATCTTTTTGTTCTTCTGTTTCATACTTCTTTACTATTTCTTCTTTTATATTTGTGTTGCTTGCGACTACAACATCTATCTTTTTGTGTTCAAGATAACTATTAATTAAATTAATATGATCACTTACTGTGAAGCCGTCTGTTTCACCTGGTTGAGTTACAGCATTACATAAATACATGATTTTCGATTTGGTTTTGCTGAGAGCTTTTTTTACTTGCTTACAGATAACGTTGGGAAGAATACTAGTATATAAACTGCCCATACTAAATATTATCAGATCAGCTTCTTCTATAGCTTTTATTACTTCAGGTAAAACTTTAGGTTCTTTCTTATAATATATTTTTTCAAATTTTCTATGTGCTTCTGTTATCTCAGATTCACCTTCAATAACATTTCCATCATAGTCTTTTGCCATTAAGGTTAATGAAGAGTCTTCCGAAATTGGCAATACTTTATGTTTTACATCTAATAGCTTACTTAGGCTGGCTATTGAATCTTTTAGGGAACCTGTTATGTCTAGCATTGCGGTTAATATTAAATTACCAACAGCGTGGCCATCTAAGTCACTAGATGTATTAAAACGATAGGACATCATTTGTTTTATTGGTTCATCTATTTGAGAAAGTGACGTAATAACCTTTCTAATATCACCAATAGCTGGAATATTAAATTCTTTTCTTAATTTACCAGTTGACCTTCCATTATCAGATACTGTTATTACTGCAGTTATATCTAGTGGAAAATCTTTAAGTCCTCTAAGAAGATAGGAAATACCAGTTCCTCCACCTAGCACTACAACCTTTTTATACATTTAATCATCTCCTATTTAAACGGGCTATTTTTTTGTAATATATTATAATTGCCAGACCCAAAATAATAAACATAATTGAAACAAGTTGGGCTATTTTGATGCTACCTAACATGAGTGAATCAGTTCTTAGTCCTTCTATAAAAAATCTTTCTATTCCATACCATATTAGGTAAAAGCTGGTTAATAAGCCTTCCTTTGCTAGTTTAAAGTGTCTTATTGTCATCATGATTAGAAAGCCAATAAAGCACCAGGTTGATTCATAAAAAAATGTTGGATGATAATATACACCATTTATACACATACCTTCAATAATAAAGGTTGGTATATGTAGCCTTTTTAAATTCATAAGTGTGGTTGTGGCTCCATAGGCTTCTTGATTAAAGAAGTTACCCCAACGTCCAATTGCTTGAGCTATTATTAAGCCAACGACTAATATATCTAAAATTTTTATCAAATTTAAATTATTTTTTTTACAAAAATATATAAGTACAATTAGGCCTGATAATATACCTCCGTGGATGGCTAGTCCTCCATTCCATATAGCAATTATTTCTTGTGGATTTTTTAAGTAATATGGGATGTTAAATAATACATAATATAACCTTGCACCTATAATACCAAATAGAATAAGATAAAATACTAAATTTAAAAATTTATCTTCATCTATCTTTTGGCGCTTAATTTCTTTGTGTACTGTTAAAAAGGCAGCTATCATTCCTAATAATATAAATATTGAATACCAATATATTTTAATGAAACCAAAATTTAGGGCTACTCTATTCATGGATTTTTACCTTTTCTGTTATTTTATTTATTAACTCTTTTACTATAAAGTTCATTACTGATAATAGTATTGCTACTACAAAAGCAATAAAAATATTCTCTAAATTAAAGTGTGGCCCTAATAGCCAATCAGCTAATTTCAAAATGAAAAGATTTATGCATGGGTAAAAAAGGCCTAATGTTATTCCTGTTATAGGTATCGTTAAGTATACTAATATTGGTTTTAGTGTTTTATTTAAAATATATACTACTAGCACTATTAGTGTAGAGTAAAATAGTGGGTGTTGCTTATCAACATAAACACTTTTGAATAACAGTGAAACTAATAAAAATACTCCTAGATAGCCTAACATACATAATAGCCATTCAAATGTTTTGTTTGCTATTCTGATATTTTTACTTTTTTCCTTCAAGGATACTCACCTCTTTAGTATTTTTTCTAAGAATTGTCCAGTATAGGACTTTTTATTTTTTGCTACTTCTTCTGGTGTTCCTTCTGCTACTATTTGGCCACCGCCATCTCCACCCTCTGGTCCTAGGTCTATTATATGGTCAGCTACCTTTATTACATCTAAGTTATGTTCTATTACTATTACTGTATCTTTATTATCTACTATTTTTTCCAATATTGCAAGTAGACGTTTTATATCATCTGTATGTAGTCCTGTCGTTGGTTCATCTAGTACAAATAATGTTTTGCCAGTTGCTTTTCTTTGAAGCTCTTTAGCTAGTTTTACTCTCTCAGCCTCACCACCTGATAAAGTTGGAGCACTTTGACCTAGTTTTATATATCCTAGTCCAACATTGTCTAGTACTTGTAATTTATTTTTTATTTTTGGGACATTTTCAAAAAAGTCTAATGCTTCTTTTACTCTCATATCCAAAACTTCTGCTATATTTTTTCCTTTATATTTTATGTTAAGGGTTTCTCTATTATACCTAGTACCATGACATACTTCACACGGAACATAAACGTCTGGTAAGAAGTGCATTTCAATCTTTTTTACACCGTCTCCTCTACAGGCTTCACATCTGCCGCCTTTAACATTAAATGAAAAGCGATTTTTTTCAAAGCCATACATTTTGGCTTCTTTTGTGGTTGTAAATAATGTTCTTATGTCATCAAAAACACCCGTATATGTTGCTGGATTAGAGCGTGGAGTTCTGCCTATTGGATTCTGTGAAATTGCTACTATTTTGTCTAAATTCTCTATACCTAATATTTTATCATATTTTCCAGGTTTATCTTTAGTTTTATATAGTTTATTAGAGATTGCTTTACATAATATTTCATTTATTAAGCTACTTTTTCCACTTCCTGATACCCCTGTTATGCAGACAAATTTTCCTAATGGAATATTGACATCAATATTTTTTAGGTTGTTTTCACGAGCACCCTTTATTTTTAAATATTTCCCTGTGCCTTTTCTTCTTATTTTAGGAACTTCTATACATTTTTTGCCACTTAAATATTGTCCAGTAATACTATTTTCGTTTTTCATTACTTCTTCTGGAGTACCTTGGGCAACTATTTGACCACCACTATCGCCAGCACCTGGTCCAATGTCTACTAAATAATCACAAGCTAGCATCGTATCGGTATCATGTTCTACCACTATAAGAGTATTGCCTAAGTCTCTCATTTCTAACATGGACTTTATTAATTTTTCATTATCTCTTTGATGAAGTCCTATGCTCGGTTCATCTAATACATATAAAACACCTGTTAAATGGGAACCAATTTGAGTTGCTAATCTGATTCTTTGAGCTTCTCCTCCGGAAAGAGTACCTGCACTCCTGCTTAATGTTAAGTATTCAAGACCTACATTTGACAAGAAGCTAAGTCTTTCTTTTATTTCTTTTAAAACTAGAGTGGCAATTTTAGCTTGTTCTTCACTCAATTTTAATTCACTTACAAAGGTTAATAATTTTTTAATACTCATACATGTTAATTCATATATGTTTTTTCCTGATATTTTAACAGATAAGACTTGATTATTTAATCTGGCTCCATGGCAAGTATCACACTCATATTCTATCATGTATTGTTCTAGCCAATCTCTAATCCAAGTTGATGATGTTTCCATATATCGTCTTTCTAGATTGTTTATTATTCCTTCATAAAAATCTTTGGAATTATAGGTGTTACCACTTTTGGATTTATATTGAAAATGAATTATCTCATTTGAACCATATAAAATAGCGTTTTTCTGTTCTTCAGTTAGTTTTTTCCATGGCTTTGTCATGTTAATTTTGTAGTGTTTACATACGCATTCAAGTTTTTTATAGTCTAGTCCTTCTTGGTCATCGGTTAGTGTTTTTATACAACCTTCTGCTATCGATAAATCTGGATCTGGAATAATAAGATCTTTATCTATTTGTAGTTTTACACCTAATCCTTTACAATCTGGGCAGGCACCGTATGGGGCGTTAAAACTAAAAAGTCTAGGTTCTAATTCTGGAAGTGAAAATTCACAATATGGGCAAGCAAATGATTCTGACATAACGATTTCCTTCTTATCATCACCCAATATTTGAATTACTACTTTACCTTCTGATAATTTTGTAGCATTTTCAATAGCTTCAAATAGTCTGCTTCTTGAATCTTCCTTTAAAACTATTCTATCTATTACTACATCTATTTCATCTTTTTTATTCTTTTCAAGATTTATTTCTTCGCTTAAGTCAAGCATTTCGCCATTAACTCTTACTCTTACATATCCTTCTTTTCTTAGGTCATCAAGTAAGTCTTTATGGGTTCCTTTTTGGCCATGAACAACAGGAGATAAAACTATTAATTTGGTTCCTAATGGATAATCTAAAATTTTATTAGTCATTTCTTCAACGCTTTGAGAAGAAATAGGAATGTTATGTTCTGGACAATATGGTATTCCTATACGAGCAAATAATAATCTTAAATAATCATATATTTCTGTAACTGTTCCAACTGTTGAACGAGGGTTATTGGAAGTTGTTTTTTGATCTATACTTATAGCTGGAGATAAACCTTCAATGCTATCAACATCGGGCTTTTCTGAACCTCCTAGAAACTGTCTCGCATATGCTGATAAGCTTTCAACATATCTTCTTTGACCTTCAGCATATATAGTATCAAATGCTAATGATGACTTACCACTACCAGATAGTCCTGTCATAACAATCATTTTATTTTTAGGAAGCTCTATATCTATATTTTTTAAATTATTTTCACGAGCACCCTTTACTATTATTTTATCCATCTAAATCACCTGGCCTTTATTATAACATATTTTTTTTAATTTAACTAAAATATCCACATTATTTGTGGATATTAATATTTAAAATTTTATTTTTTCACAACAATTGTGATTATTTTGCTTTAATTACTTTTTTTCCACAGATTTTGTTGACAATTACTTTGATTTCATTTCGAATAAAACATCTCTCAATTCCATGGCACGTTCAAAGTCAAGATTACGTGCTGCTTCTTTCATTTCTTCTTCAATTGATTCTAATAGAATAGCTTGCTCTTTTTTAGTAAGTGGCTTATTTTTTTCTTTCTTTTTAGCACTTAAATCTGTATTAGTAATAACTTCTCTAATTTCTTTATTTATTGTTTTGGGAACTATATTATTTTTCTCATTATATTCTTCTTGAATTTTACGACGACGTTTTGTTTCATCTATAGCTTGATTCATAGAATCTGTCATTTTATCTGCATACATTATTACTTTACCATTAGCATTTCTAGCACAACGTCCAATTGTTTGAATTAAGCTTCTTGTACTTCTTAAAAAGCCTTCTTTATCAGCATCTAAAATAGCAATTAGAGATACTTCTGGTATATCAATTCCTTCACGCAAAAGATTTATTCCAACTACAACATCATATTTACCTATTCTTAGATCATGTATTATTTGAAGTCTTTCTAAAGTTTTTATTTCTGAATGTAAATAAGCAACTTTAATATCTAAATCTTTTAAGTAACTTGTTAGTTCTTCAGACATACGTATTGTTAATGTAGTAATTAGAACTCGTTCATTTTTCTCAATTCGGTCTCTTATTTCTCCGACTATGTCATCTATTTGCCCCATAGTTTTTCTTACTTCTATTAATGGATCTAGAAGACCAGTTGGTCTTATTATTTGCTCTATATATTTGTTGTTTGTATATGCTAACTCTATTTCTCCAGGAGTAGCTGATACGTAAATAGCTTGATTAATTTTTTTCTCAAATTCTTCATACTTTAATGGCCTGTTATCTAAGGCACTCGGTAATCTAAAGCCATACTCAACCAAGTTCATTTTACGGGCTCTATCCCCATTATACATTCCCCTTACTTGTGGTAATGTTACGTGTGATTCATCTACTACTAAAAGGAAATCTTTTGGAAAGAAGTCCATGAGTGTTACAGGTGTCTCTCCTGGTCCTCTTCCTGCCATTGGTGCAGAGTAATTTTCTATTCCTGTACAAAAACCTGTTTCTTCTAGCATTTCAATATCATAATTTGTCCTTTGTAAAAGTCTTTCTGCTGCTAGAAGTTTGTTTTGATCTTTTAATTCCTTAACTCTTTCTTCTAATTCTTTTTTGATACGAACAATGGCACTTTTTAGTTTTTCATCGCTTACTACAAAGTGACTAGCTGGAAAGAGACTAACATTTTTAATATTTTTAGTTGATACTCCTGTTAAGGTATCAATTTCACTTATTCTATCTATTTCATTATCAAAAAACTCAATTCTATATCCCTTAGTATTTTGACTGGCTGGTATAATTTCAACTACGTCGCCTCTTACTCTAAAGGTGCCTCTTTTAAAATCAAAATCGTTTCTTTCATATAACATTTCTACTAATTTATTAAGTAATTGATTTCTATCTATTTCTTCTCCAACTGATAAAGTAAGCATTTTATTTTTATATTCTTCTACTTCACCAATACCATATATACATGATACACTGGCAACTACTATAACGTCATCATACGATAAAAGGGCTGATGTAGCAGCGTGACGCAATTCATCTATTTCATCATTTATTGATGAATCTTTTTCAATATAAGTATCTGTTGATGGAACATAAGCTTCTGGTTGATAGTAATCATAATAAGAAACAAAATAGCACACATGATTATTAGGAAATAATTCTTTAAATTCTGAATATAATTGTCCAGCTAGGGTTTTATTATGGGCTAAAACAAGAGTTGGTTTATTTACTTCTTTTATTACATTAGCAATAGTAAATGTTTTACCTGTTCCTGTTGCTCCTAGTAAGACTTGATCTCTTTTTCCTTCTTTAATACCTTCTACTAGTTTTTTTATTGCTTCAGGTTGGTCACCATTTGGCTTATATTTTGATACTAAGTTAAACATAAATACCTCCTTTTCAATCATTTGTATTTTAGCATTTTATATACAATAAAACAAGGTAATCACTAAAATACCCTGTTCTTATTGTCATTTATCTTTTAATTAAACTATTTATTCTTTCTTAATAATTTTATTTGATTTAAACCACTATCTCCTTGAAGATTATGTTCTTTATATAATTTCAATTGATGATTATAGCCATCATTGCTTACTAGGTATTCTTTTATTTCTTTTATAAAATTATCATCATTTAGTCTATTATGTATACCTTGTATATTTTCGTCATTATATAATGATAATAAATATAATCCTGTTGTGCTTTCAAAGTAACCATATCTTGGATTTTTAAAATATCTATTATTAAATACACACATATTGCCTTTTATAGCAGCCATAATTATATCGTGATAGTATTTCTTTAATGTTTCATCTTCGCTTGATTCATATTCATAAATAAAAAATTCTAGTGCAATTGTTCCATTTCTTAATATAGTCCAATCTACTAATGGATCAGCAAGAATTTTTAAATTATAAATTAATAACTCTTTCTTTTTAGGAAGCATAGTAAACAATGGCTCAGCTGAACTACCAATACGAATATTGGGATCTTTAATCAAATTTTCTTTTACCATATCAATATATATTTTATATAACCTATCTGAATCTATTCTAATAATATATTTTAATAATGATTCGTCATAAATATGTTCTTTATTCCACAATTCTAAAATTTTATCTTCTATTTCTTCAAATGAATCAATATTATATTTTTCAGCAAATATTATTAAATTTTTTAAATAGTTTATAATATTATGATTCAAATTATTGTCCTCTATTGAATTATGTAAATATTTTAAAATATTTTCTATATCTATATGTTTAAAATTATCATTTATTAATATTTTTTCTTTTACAAATCGAATACTTTCATTATCTTCTAATACTCCATTTGATAAAATTAATAAGCAATTCATTTCACAAATCAAGTTATAGTATTCTTCAATAATAGTCGTTATTGTCATATTTCCACCTACAAATTAATAATATTATACTCTTTAAAATTTTTTCATTCAATGAATAAATTCCTTTCTGCATTATTCTCTGCAATATCTAAAAATAAGTTCACTAAGTTATTTAAGTTTTTTATTTCTTTTTCTTCTAAATAATTTTTAGCAATACAAACATCTGATTTTAAGATTTTTCCATCAGGAGATTTATTCCAATTTGTTAATCCCATATTCGCTTTCTGACTATCAACCCTGTTATAAATAATTTCTGCAGCAGTCTTTCCAGTAATAGCATAATGAAATTTATTTTGAACAGTTGCATAAAAATCTTTTGCTATATCGCTATTTTTATCATAATCAATAGAACACTCAGCAAAGATATCCGTAATTTTTTGATAAAACATTCTCTCACTAGTGCGAATTAATTTTATTCTTTCAAGTAATCTTTCAAAATATTCTTGATCAGATTTTCTTGCTTTCATAAATCTATCATCATCAAGTGCAAAACCTTGTATCATATAATCTTTAATTATCTCATTTGCCCAAGTTCTAAATTTAATTGCTTTTTTAGAATTAACTCTAAATCCGATAGAAATAATCATATCTAGATTATAATATTCCTTTTGCCTTTTAACGCTTCGAGTCCCTTCTACTTGAACATGTTCCAAAATGGAACAAGTTGATTCCCTACTTAATTCTTCGTCATTGTATATATTCTTTATATGCTTTACAATCGCAGGTCTTTATACATCAAAAAGAGTAGCTATTGCATTTACATTTAGCCAAACATTTTCATCTTGTAGAAGTACTTCTACTTTTGTTTGTCCATTTTCATCACTATAAAATATTTTTTTCATTACCAACTGTTATATTACTCATTTATGTTACTCTTTTCATACATTAATTTTTTACCGAGACTAATTGAGATGAATAAAAGGCACAAATTTAATTTTTCCATTTAGTTATGTTTAATATTATTTTGTTCATTTTTAAAAGGCCAAACGATACTAAATTAAACATAAATACCTCCTTACTATGACTTATTAAGTTTTAAAAACAGGGTGTTTTCCAATAACATATTTTAACACCTATTTTATAATAAAACAATGTAGCTTATAGACTTTCTTTGATGTTATTATACTCTTTTTTATAATTAATATAGCAGTATAATTCTAGATTTATTAATTTTTATAGAATAATTTATATTGCTTCTTTTGCTGTTAGAATGAGGATTATTTCAATAACTTAATTATATAAATTTACATAATATATAGGAGAAAGGGGAATGTATATGAATGGCTACAGCTGTAATGACGATGCTAATAAAATAGGCAGATGTAATAAAGGTATTAAATACTGCTTCATTCAGGGCCAAACAGGGGCTACTGGTCCGCAAGGTAGAGATGGAATTCAAGGTCCACAAGGTGAAATTGGTCCTACAGGACCTAAGGGTGATAAAGGAGAAGATGGTCCAGCAACTATAACAATAGGAAATACTACAACCGGTGAAGCTGGTACTGATGCAGTAGTAACAAATATTGGAACAAGTAAAGATGCAATATTAAGTTTTGTAATTCCTAAGGGTATTCAAGGCGATGAGGGGCCTATGGGGCAAATGGGTCCTAAAGGTGATACTGGCCCTAAAGGGGAGCAAGGCGAAAGAGGAATTGAAGGTCCTGCTGGCCCTATTGGTCTGCAAGGCCCAGCCGGTGAAAAAGGGGAGCAAGGCGAGACGGGACCAAAGGGTGACAAAGGCGATCCGGGTTCACTTGAGCCAGTTTTATATAATGGTTCGCTCCTTGTTAATGTTTCCGAAACTACTGTTTCTGGTATTGCTATATTTGGATCAACAAAGAAAATACCAAACACAAATGACTACTTTACCATTAACGGAAGAAACGTCAATATCCAAAATGCCGGAGATTATGAAGTAACTCTATGTGGTAAAATATCGGGAGTTACATCAGCTATTGGAGCATCATTTTACTTATATGATGCTACAAATAATAAAAAAATAGATAACTTTATTTTTGAACTAAAAAAGGGAAATATACCTGAAATGAATTTTTCTAAGGTTGGTTTATTAGAAACAACAAATCCTATAGAATTACAATTAAAAACAGAAATAGATAATAACGATACTGACAATGTTACTTTTTCAGATATAGGTATATTAATTAAAAAGTATAATACTTAATATCATAAAAACTTTATTATTATAAATTAAAACTAGTCAAATATTAAAAGACTAGTCTTCATTTTGTTACGATAATATTATATAGTATTAATTCACTATTAAAATGGCATTAATAATCTTATTACATATTTCCAGTATGGCATATTAGCGGAAATATTTAATCTTGGTATATGATATTTATCATCTGTTTGTTTTGCCTTTCGGTGCTCTTTATCTGGTCCAAAAGTAAATGCTAATTTGTAGTTGTTATTTTGTAGGGCTTTTTCTATATTTTTACTTACGTGTCCGTATGGATAGGCAAAATACTTAGTTTTTATTACTTTTTTCTGCTTTTGAAAATCATTATTTATACTATCATAATCTAGTAAATAATCTTCTTCATGATGAAGGTCATAGGTATGAGAAGCAAATTCTATGTTTGGATATTCTTTTTGGGCTTTTTCTATTATTGCTTTATTCATATATATTGAATTATTTTCATTGTAGTTAGTTCCTATATAAAATACAACGGCATTAAACTGATATTTTTTTAAAATAGAAAATGCTAAATCATAATTAGAACTATATCCATCATCCATTGTTATTAAAATAGATTTCCTTGGAAGAGTGCAAGTCTTATTTATAAAGCATTCCATTTCTTTTAAGGTAATTGTATGATAATGATGCCTTTTTAAATATTTCATTTCTTTTTCAAATTTATCTATTTCTATTTGCATTTCATTTTCTGACTTAGTACTTGTAAAATCATGGTAACCTAAAACGGCTATGGTTTGTTCTCGATATATAATACAGATACCAGCAACTATAATTAATATTAAACATATAACAAATAATACTTTCTTTTTCATACTTATCTCCTTAATATAATTTTATTTGTTTTAATATTAGAATCTTTATTCATTAATATATTATCATATTTTTATTAAGGTAAATATTAAAAGTTGCCAAATGACAACTTTCATTATAATTTTTTATTTATGACGACTTTTCATTTCATCTTCAATACTACGATTTGTAATCTTTAAATTACTTTTCATGATAGATTTTATTTCCTTTTCTAGTCTATTATTGGCTTCTTCTAAATTCATGTCTTTTGGTACTTTGAATGCTTTACCAAATTTAAGAATTAAGTTTTTACTACGAAATTTATAATCACCAGTTAAAGCACTAGGAATTATTGTGGCATTAGTTTTTTGGGCCATTGATACTGCGCCAAACTTTAATGGTAATAGTAAAATATCACTAGTTTTGTTACGTGTACCTTCTGGAAAAAGACCTATAGCACCACCACTATTTAAAATTGCTATTGCTCTTTCTTTTGCACCTTGGTCATGAATACTTCTATTTACAGGAATACAGCCAACTAATTTGAAAAACCACGCTAGTTTGCCATCAAAGTATTCTTTTTTTGCCATGTAATGAATAGGTCTTTTGGTGGCCATGATGGCTAGACATTGATCATATACATGCTTATGATTACACACAATAATAATTGGTCCTTCTTTGGGAATTGCCTCTTTATTTTCTATTTTGGGATTGTAATAAATTTTAAAGAGAAAACGCATTAGTGGGGTTAGCATTTTGTAGACTGTTTCACCATTATTTTTTTGGCTTTTTTTCATTCTTTTCCCTCACTCTTTTTTCTTTGTTTTCTTGTTGAAGTTTTCTAAAATCAACTTTGCCTACAATTGTTTTTGGTAGGCTTTTTCTAAATTCCCACTCCCTTGGAATAGCATATTTGGCCAAATTCTTTTGACATAGTTCTATCAATTCTTCTTTGACATTTTTTTCTTTATAGCCTTTTTTTAATACTACATAGGCCTTGCCCACTTCTATTTTGTATGGATGTGGTATGCCTATAACTGTTGAATCTAGAACTCCTGGATGACTTTCTAATACTTCTTCGATTTGAGCTGGATATACATTATATCCTGAAGTAATGATCATTCTTTTAATTCTTTGACGGTAGGTAATGAATCCATCTTTATCCATTGTACCTATATCACCAGAATGTAGCCATATGTTGCCATCTTTATGGAATCTTAGGGCATCGTTAGTTTCTTTTTCATTATTATAATAGCCTAACATTACCGTTGGACCGCAAATACATATTTCACCATCTTCACCATATGGAACCTCCTCGTCAGTTTCTGGTTTACATATTTTTACATATGTCCCTGGCCATGGAATACCTACAGATCCTTCCCTAGAGGCGTATTTTAGGTCAAAACTAACAGCTGCTACTGCCTCTGTCATTCCAAATCCTTGCGTAAAATTAGTCTTAGCACCATGTTCATGTAAAAAGTTATTGATTCTTTGTACTCTAGCTTTGTTAAATGAATCGCCACCTGCTATAACGTATTTTAAATTACTTAAATTTACATTTTGCATTCCTTCATTATTCGTCATTGCCTCAAACAGTGTTGGTACACCAACTAGAACACTTGGCCTATGTTTTCTTAATAATTTATCAAATTCGCTTGGCTTAAATGTTGGGATAAGTACTACCTTAGCGCCTACAGCAAAGCCATCATTAATACTCACCTCGAGACCAAAGCCATGAAATATAGGCATAATTCCTAAAACAACATCGGTACTATTTAAATCTGGCAGTGCCCTTTGTGCTTGCATAGTAGCAGCATTAAAATTACCGTTGGACAAGACAATCCCTTTTGGTGTCCCCGTGGTACCACCACTTTGTAGAATGACTGCTGGGGTGTCACGCTTAGTAATTTCATCATATTTGTCTTGTTGGTATTTCTCTCCATGTTTCATAAAGTCCTTCCAGAAAATAAAATTTTCGCTTCTTTCTGGTTTCTCCACTTTATATCCTTGAGTCACTTCATATCCAATTCTAGTAATAAATTTCATTGAATCCTTTGCGGATATTATAATTGTTTTATAAACTTCGGTATCATTAATTATATTTTTTAACTTATTATAGGTTATATCCATGGCAACAACCATTACAGTTGAATATTTTATTAAGGCTTCTTTTATTTCATTTTCTGATAATAATGGATGTAACATATTGGCTACGGCACCTATTTTGTTTAAGGCATAAAACGAAATTAAAGCTTCTGGAATATTAGCAGATAAGATACTAACTACATCGCCTTTTCTTATTCCTTGACTGCGAAATGCTCTAGCACATTGATCTATCAATGATAGATATTTTCTATACGTTATTTTTTGGCCAAAGTATTCAATTGCTACATTATCCATATAGTTTTCAGCACAGTCTTTAATAAACTGATATATTGATATATTAGGAACAGTAAAGTTCATATCTTTTTTCTTATAGAATTTAGCCCATGGGGCGTCTGGCGTTTTTTTAAATCCAATTAAACTAAAAAAGTTAAAATCTAATATACTCATCTAGTTCCTCTTTTCTTTTAATTTATTTTCTATTATTTTCATTAATTTCTGATTAGCTTCTGTTAAATCCTCATTATTAGATATTGGTTTATATGGAGGCAAGAATTCAATCTCTAAATCCTTGCTAAATAATTTATATTTTCCTGTAATTACAAATGGTATAATATAACAGTTTGTATCGTATGCCATCTTTACACTACCAATTTTAAAGGGCATAATTATATTTTTTGTTCTGTTAATAGTTCCTTCTGGAAATATACCAATTACTCTATCTTTCTTAAGTGTTTCTTTAGCATTCCTTAGTGCATTACTATCGTGTATTTTTCTATCAACAGGTATAATTCCCATATTTTTAAATATTATTTTTTGGGGTCCTTTCATAAGGGAATCTTTAGCTAGAAAATGAACTGTCCTTTTTGTTGAACTAATTATTAGTAAACAATCAAGGTTATTTGTATGATTACCAGCTAATACTAACTTACCACTTAGTGGAATATTTTCCAACCCTTTGTATTTAGCTCTAAATATATATTTCATGATAAATCTTATAATAGGACGTACAATTTTATAAAGTAATGGTTCTTTCATCTTTTTCCTTCTTATATATTATACAAAATAATTAATTTATATAGTATTTAAACTTTATTTTTTATAAACAATACCTGATTCATTTAGAATTGGTATCTTTTTTATCAATTTATTATAGGCTTTGTCAAAGTCATCTGTTGCTATTTTAATTTTATGAATATTTTTATATTTAATGTTATCAATTAAATTTAAGTATGCATTTTGCTGATTTATACTGTTCTCTTTACTAAAAGCCTGATACTGGTGATGTTGTCTTACTATTCTTTTTTCATAAATATTGGTGTCTTTTAAGTATAAAACAACAAGATATATGTTGAAGTCTAGATCAGATAACTTTCGCAATAATCTTTTATATATATCATCAAAACTGTATTCTTTGTATCCCAATTTAGCATATACTTGTTCAGTGAAGAAGGTTCTATCAAAAATAAGATTTAATTCAGTTTCTTCTAAGGCTTCCATATAGTTTATTAAACCTAAATACATTGTTTTATTTTTTTCATATCCTGTTTGTGTCTTATCTTTAATGCCACTTAACCTGTATAAGTTGGTTCCTGATAAATTATCTCTTAAAAAATTAGCCATAGTACTTTTACCAGATCCTTGAGGGCCTTCTATTATTATAATATTACCTTTTTTTCTCATATTGCATCTCCAATACTATTTTTCTATATAAATTATAACATATTTTAATTTATATTAATTATGTATGATATTTAATTTTACGTAATTTGACTATTTATTTTGACTTTTTATATTATTAGTGATGTTATATTTGCTTTGTGCTGTCGAAAAATGGGAGAATTTGTATGATTGTTTTTAGTTATTTTTTGACAGTTTTAAATTATAATGAAATGGTACTTAAGGAGGAAACATGCAGATAAATGATTTATTAAAGAGTGATACTACTAGATATTTAGTAGACCAATTAGATAATATTGATTTGAGTTTATTATCAGATCATGAGCTTATTGATGTAATGAAATGGGCTCATGATATTAAAAAACGTGCTGATTTTTTAACTTTGGAAGATGAATTTGTTGGATTTACTTATAATAATCTTGATGTTATAATGCCACAGATTGATAGACAACAAGAGCTAAGAGGAATTAGTTTTACAAAGAAAATGCAAAAGCGTGTTAAATAAATGTTATCTATTTATAAGACATACACCTGTTGCAATTAAGATAATGGCTAGAAAGTCTTTTATTTTAGGCTTTCTTTTTTGTTCTTTATAGAAAAAAGCAAATATAAAGGCAAATATTATGGTAACTGGTTTTATGTATGAACTTGTTGTAACAGAAAAACTTGAAAGATAGTTGTAAAGATAGATATATAAATAGCCAAAGCCTTGTTGAATAAATACCCATTTAATTATTTGGCTATTTTTCTTATAGGATGATATGCTGTAATCTTTACAGAAAATGAGTGTTAAAAATAAATTTAGTAATAATATATAGATAGCATTAGACCAATATTTTAAGAGGTAATATGCTATATATCCTAAGGATAGTTCACCTATTATTTTTATAGTTATGTCTTTTTGAAGTTTTTTGTTCTTTAATTTTATGTCAGATAATAAGAATACTCCTATTATAGTTAATATAATGGATATTAAATTGATAAAGGCAAATTTTTTAGCACCAATTATGATATCTATTATGTAAGCAAATATAATACCTGTAGATAGATAAGCCAAGTTTTCAAATGGATCTAGACATTTACCAATGCCTGCTACTGCTAACTGTTTAAAATATCTTATAATCATTGCTAGGAGGAGTAAAAGTATACAGACTATGTTAATTTTAAACTTTAAACCGGTTGTAAAGTAATTAATTATAATAGTAAGAAGAGAAAATGGGATTATAGATAAACACATATAGTAAAAATAGTCTTTACGACTTATTCCTTTATTTATTAAATGTTTATCTATGTATGTGGCAATTGTACTTATAAGACCGGTTAATAAAAGTAAAAATAAATTATTCATATTTCACCTGATAACATATTATATTATTAATATTGTAATTATATAATATTAATTTAATTTATCATATTATTATTTTATTGCTGTTTTATGTATAATTGATTTAGGAAAATGAACTAATGAAGAAATAATTAGGGGTAAGATTGATTGTTATTGATATAGATAAAGATGTTAGGGAAATTAAGTTTATTAAAAATAAGTAATTGTTAATATCATAATTTAATTAACTATTACATTTTTTTATTACGTTTTAATGTAATATTTTATCTTTTTTTATAATATAAGACTTAAAATTGAGACAAAAAAAGTGACTTTGATGTGAATTTTTTTATTTTAATTCATATTATGAGTCACTCTTTATTTAATATTTATATTATCTTGTACGAGATTCTTGTTGATTTTCTTGTCGCCTAGATTCGGCATATTCACTGACCATGTTTGTGATTTCATTGCCGTATTTATTATTTCGAATATTCTGTTGCATATTACTTGATACGCTTTGTGCTAATGCTCCAGCTGATGCTGTCGCAAGTAAAGTTGTAGCAAGATTGCCTGATAAGTTTTGGAATGATTGTATTTGTTCATTACTCAATCCACGTAAACTCTCCCCTATCTTAACAACATCAGTCATGGCTTCATTCATTTCAGGTATTGCCTGAGGATTTTGTACCATATATTCCATAACTGATTGAATACCATGATTGTCATATATAACGGTAGGATTATACTCATGTGCAACCTTTAAACAATCTGACATTATTCCTGACATTGTACTTTGAGTTTTACTATTTATTGTTGATATTTCTTCTAAAGCCTGCTGAGCAGATATATTACCATTAGCCCGCTTTGAAGCCACCTCTTCTAAAGCTGCTTTTGTTTGTTCATAGAAGTCATTATACCATGCATGATTTGCATCATCTAATCCCCTATATTTGGTATAATCTGAACCATGAAGTCTCCAGTTAACCCGGTTTAGGGCATCTCTTTCTAAAGCATTACTTGCATTTAAAACGTCTTGTTGTGATTGTGCTTCCATTCCCCTACTAAAGGTGTCACGCTTACTAACTATTTCGTCTCCAGCTTTATTGGCAGTAGCAATTGTTCTATTATATTCATCTACCATTCTATCAGTTTCAATATGTGTTTTTATTGCGTTAACAGTTCCAATTACTGCTGTTGTTGTTGCGATCGTGGTCATTAAATCTCTTACAAATGGATCTGTTGAATAATCTAAACTTTCTGTTTGAATAGGTGTATATACCTTGCTGCCTACACTTCTATTTCCTAAAATTGATTTTTCTATTTTGGTATTATCACTATATAGCATTTCCATTTTAACGAAAGCTTCTAGTGCAGCCTGATCATTTTTTTCAGCAATAG
The DNA here is from genome assembly GCA_934120715.1 of uncultured Bacilli bacterium. Taxonomy (GTDB): domain Bacteria; phylum Bacillota_I; class Bacilli_A; order RF39; family UBA660; genus CAG-877. Next base: position 108,966 of record CAKOUW010000004.1, read on the forward strand.
CTTTATTGATTGCATCCTCAAAAATAGCTAGTTGCTCTTGTAAATCATTGTCTAAATTATTTTTCTTAGCAAAACGTTTTCCAACAAGTGATAAACCTGTTGAATCTGCTCTTACATCTTCACTAAAGCCATGCATACCACTTGAATATAGTTTATTTACTTTTACTCGATTGTCAATTATTGATTTTATAACTTTTGCTTTTCCATTTGCTTCCCTCTCTATAGCTGCCTGGCATTCTTGCTTTTCCTCTTCAGATTTACTTGGATCATTTATTTCTTTTTTTAACCTATCAATTTCTTTGGCACTTTTAAAAACCTTAATATAGTTATCTTTTATTTTTGCATTTATCTTATCTATTTTTTCTTGTACATATTTTTGAAGTCTTTTATTTAGTAATGTATTAAATATTGTTGGTAAATGTTCTTGTACGATATTTCCTCCAATATAGTCATTAAGCAACGTTTCTAAGTCTGTTTTTGATAAATTTTCAAGTCTATCTTCTAGTTTCTTTATATTTGCTTTATCTTTAGCTTTAAGAAGAATTCTAGAACTTACTTTTCTTATTAATTGAATAGGAATTTTTATTATTGCAGGTATAACATGAACTACATTGTACAAATAGTTCCCAGAATGAAGTTCATTTCTAAAGCTTTGGGCAACTTTTATATTAGATGCCTCATATCTTTTACCCATCTTTGGTTCAAGTTTTAATCCTGCTGTTAATTCTTGTATTATTCTTCTATAGCCTTTTTTTATTTCAGGGGTTGCTGGTGTGTTACCTGGTGTTCTAGCTGAACCTGTTCCTATTGCTGATGTGTTACCTGGTGTTCTAGTTGAGCCTGTTCCTGTTGCTGATGTGTTACCCGGTGTTCTAGTTGAACCTGTTCCTCTTGCGGATGTGTTGCCTGGTGTTCTAGTTGAGCCTGTTCCTATTGCTGATGTGTTGCCTGGTGGTGAGATTGTAACCGTTCCTATTGCTGACGTGTCGTCTGGGGTTGAAGTTGAACCTGTTCCTCCTGCTGATGTGTTACCCGGTGTTCTAGTTGAACCTGTTCCTCTTGCGGATGTGTTACCCGGTGTTCTAGTTGAACCTGTTCCTCTTGCTGGTGTGTTACCTGGTGTTCTAGCTGAACCTGTTCCTCTTGCTGGTGTGTTGCCTGGTGTTCTAGTTGAGCCTGTTCCTCTTGCTGATGTGTTGCCTGGTGGTGAGATTGTAACCGTTCCTATTGCTGACGTGTCGTCTGGGGTTGTAGTTGAACCTGTTCCTATTGATGATGTGTCATCTGGTGCTGAGATTGTAACTGTTCCTATTGCTGATGTGTTGCCTGGTGCTGAGATTGTAACCGTTCCTATTGATGATGTGTCGTCTGATAGTGCAGTTGAACCTGTTCCTCCTGCTGATGTGTCATCTGGTGCTGAGATTGTAACTGTTCCTATTGCTGATGTGTTGCCTGGTGCTGAGATTGTAACCGTTC
>CAKOUW010000005.1 GCA_934120715.1 uncultured Bacilli bacterium
CAAAAAAGAACTTATGAAATATACTAAAGCAGTTATAAAACTTGCTAATAAAGTTAAATAAGTTTAATAAGCAGTACCACACTGCTTATTTTTTATGGGACTAGAAATAATCTTTTTTATTAATGTTTTTGAAGAGAAAGATTTATAGATAATATAACTAATTTTAATTTATTTGATTTAATCCCTAAAATGAAAAAATTAGGAACTATTAAAAGGTTCTATGGAATTAAAAAATATAATTGTGGTAAAAATTTTTATCTATATATTTATCAGTTTGACAAATATAAAATAATTTTTGCTAATTCAAATATAGCTTATTTGATAAATGATTCTTTAATTAATACATTAATTGATGAGCGATAACTATAGGAATACTATGAAAAAAGTATATTTAAATAACTTTGTTAGGGTATTATTTAAATATGATAATAGTATTTTTGAATTAACTCTTTTGTATAATAGATGAATATTTATGGAAACCTTTTTAATAATTTTCTTTCATATAATCAATTAAAAAATTCTAATTTTGATATTTAAAGAGAGGTTTGAAAAATTGATTTTAAAAGTATGATATAATATATACTGAAAGATAAATAATATAAATTTGCTGTAGAAGGAGGAAACAAATGAAAAATGAATTAATAATTAAAAAATGTCAAAAATGTGGTACATTGGTTGAGGTAATCAATGATTGTAACTGTGATGAGTGTGGAATAACTTGCTGTGGCGAACCTATGGTAAAGTTAATTTCAAATAGTGTTGATGCATCGTTTGAAAAACATATTCCAACTTTTGAACTTGTTGGAGATGAAATAATTGTAAAAGTAAATCATGTTATGGAAAAAGAACATTTTATTGAATGGATCGCACTGGTTAATGACAAAGATATTTGCAAAGTCAAATTATTACCAGAGCAAAATGCAGAATGTAAATTTAAATATATAAAAGGATCAAAATTATATGCATATTGTAATAAGCATGGGCTTTGGTCTTGTGATATAGAATAATATTTATTTGTATTATAATTGTTAAAAGTCTTTGACAAAGTTCCAAAGACATTTGGTAGAAATCCACCACCAACATATATATAATTGTTGTGAAAGGAGGAAAAAGAATGAAGTTAGGAGATAATATTTTCAAGCTAAGAAAAGATTGCAAACTTTCACAAGAACAATTAGCAGAAAAAGTTGATGTTACTAGACAAACAATATCAAATTGGGAGCTTGGTGAAACTTCTCCAAATCCTGAACAGTTAAAATTATTATCTAAAGCATTAAATGTTAGTATTGATGAATTATTAAATAATGACATTAAACAAGTATTAGTAGAAAAAGTAAATAATACCGAAAAACTTGCAGAGATAATAATCAAGATATTAAAAGTCTTGGGAATAATTTTTGTTGTTGGTTTTGCTATTACTATTTTCATAAATATTATGTTTGGTGCTAAAAAAGACTCTATGACTATAAAAGAAAATCAAACTGTTCTTCTTAATTGTCAACTGAATAGTGAAAAGTACACTTATCTAATAGAATATGATAAAGATGATAATATTATTGATGCAAGCGGTAGTGATTATATTATAAATGTTGTTAAAGATAAACAGTTTAACAAAGCTAAAATTTTAGTAAAATATATTGAATCATATTTTGAAGATAACGGTGGGAAATGTTAATTTAATAATATTTTTTATAAATAAGATCAATTTTATATTGGTCTTTTTTTTCTAAATTATTGATACCTAAAAAACAACCATATTTAAAACTTTTTTGAAATCGGAAAATTCATGATATAATTAATATACAAGAAGTAAATTACTTTTCGTTTATTATTTGCGAGGAGGTATAATGAAAAAGAAAAAAATAGTAATAATCACACTGTGTTCTATAATAGGTTTAATATTTTTAGATTTTATAGTCGCTCTATCATTTAATAATAGTCCAATAATTAAAATCAGAGACTATAATAATGTTGGTTCTACTATTTACAAAGATAAAGGAATATTTACAACTACTTATAAATGTTTTGATGGTAAAACTAAAACAGTTTTAAAAACGATTAAATATGTTTGCCCTATGAATGACATTGAAAAAGATATAAAAGAAGCAATAACAATAACTTTTGATACTAAAGGTGGAAGTATAATAGATAGTATTACTATTGGCAAAGATACTGAACTTACACTTCCAAAAGAGCCTACACGAGATGGTTATGTTTTTAAAGGTTGGGTTGATAAAAATGAAACCCCAATTTATAACAAAGTACTACTTGCAGAAGACACAATTCTTTATGCTGTTTGGGAAAAAGTAGAAAATAAAAAAACTAGTTCTAAAACTGAAAAACCTAAAACAAACACTAATACAAATAATAATAGTACTAATACTAATAAACCTAATCAGAATGTAAATAATAATACAAACATCAATAATAATGAAAATACTGTTTTACCTGAAGAAAAGCCACCTGCTTTAGAAAAGACTCAAGCAGAGAAAAATGATGAGTATAGAAAACAACTTCAAAATAAGTATTCAGTTAAAATAGCATACAAAAAAGAAATGGGAAATTATACTATAAATGGTTATGGTTCAGATAAACTTAACGATGATAATAAGATAAATAATTGTCTTGAGGAAATAGATAAAACTCTTAAAAACTATCCACCTAGTTTTTTTAAGGAAATGAAAGATTATGGAATGCCTTTAACTATTTACCTAGTAAATAGTATTAGTGGTAATGTTTCAGGACTTACTGATGCAAAAGATAAAAGTGATATTAAAATAATGATTGCTCCAGCAAGTTTATTTGAGAACACTTTAAATCATGAAATAATGCATTATATAGACTCTTATATAAAAGTTAAAGGCTATCCTATTGATATAAATACTACTATGAAAGATGTAAATCCAGTAGGTTTTACATATGGGGATACAAGTAATGAGTATGTTTATTATTTTACGAGTATAGATAACGCTTACTTCTTATCTGCATATGGAAAAACAAATTACTTGGAAGATCGAGCAGTAATATTTTCAGACTTAATGACTAGAACTTTTACAAAGGATTATTATGCCGACGGTACTCCAATAAATAGAAAAGCGAAATTAATCAGTTCACAAATCAAAGAGCATTTTAAAACATTATCTAATACAGGAAGATATTATTGGGATAGATTCTTATAATATAAGTTTTAAATAAATTAATTTGGGAAAGGAGGAAAGAAATGAAAAAAGCTTTACTAATGAAAATAATTGTAGCTATAGTCGTTTTTGCAGGATTAGGATGTATCATATATAGAAACTATATTTCAAAAGAAAACAATTTAGTTTTTGAAGCAAGAATTAAAGAAGTAACAGTAAATGATAATATATATACTGTCCTAGTTGAAGAATATGACAAAAAGAAAAAAGAATATGCTACAGAGTATGAATTTGAAATAAATAAAGACACTAAAATAATTTATAATGATGAAGATTCTACTGCAGATAAATTAAAGGCTAATCAAAAAGTAACTATTACTTCATCTGATGTGATGTTGCCAAGCGAACCAGCAAAATTATCTAATGTAAAAAAAATAGTTATTACAAAAGATTAATTAGTTTTAAAAGTTTTGCTAAATGATGTAAACTCCATTTCGGAGACATCATAAAAAAAATAGGTTTTAAAAAAATCAAGGGACGAACGAAGTGAAGTTCATATAGTCTCTTGATTTTTGTTATATAATTACAGTGTTATATCAAATAAAGTATAACTTTTTTTGATATATATAATATTAATTAAATTATTGAATTTAACATGTCTCTGCAAACTGTATTCTCGAAGTATTATAAAATTTTATTCATACTTCGATATGATTGTATATATTCTTCTAAAGATGTGAAATTTTACACATCTTTTTTTTATATTCATTAATTGTATTTTTGCAGTATTCTTAATATCTTCTTTCCGTTTATTACAATGCCATATTTGTTTCTTATACTTTCACTATATATGTCTTTAAAATCATCAAGTATATTTTAATTATTAAATGATCATAATAACCAAGGTTTTTCTTATTCCTATACTTATAACAGGTTTTAAGACTTATATTAAGTATAGCACACTCGTTGTATAACTTATAATTATTTTTATATAAATTTATAAATGTTATTTTTTCTCTCAATATATCTAGGGTAAAGCCTGGTATTTTTTTAGTATTACATATATTGTATTGTAACCTTCTTTTGTTAATTCTAATTATTAAGTTCAAATGTAGTATTTTCTCAATGGATATTTATCTGACATAGATAATTTAGAAGAGTTTATAGAAAAATATGTTTTCGATAAGAAAGATGTTTTGAAAGTATGTTTGAAAATTAGGATGTATAAAATTTTACTATTAAAAAAATATGCCTGAATAATTTATATGAAATAAAAATAAACTTAATTAGGGGCGACTATATTAGTGGCTAATAAAGTGACAAATTATGATTCCAATGGTAAAATCATAAATCCAAAAGAAATAGTAATAAAAATACCATTAATATATGAATTGATTAAAAAATATTCACAGCAAAAATAGTTATATTTTAAGGGAGAGTTTACCAAAACTTTCCCTTATTTTTTTGATTAAGGACACAAACTGCTGAATGTTTGTTATACTATAAGAGCAATCAAATATAGTATATGAATGCTTTTATAGTTAATAGGGAGGTAATTGTTATAAAAGCAGGATTATATGCTAGAGTTTCAACTGATATTCAATTAGAGGGTTACTCAATAGATGCACAGAAAGAATTTTTATTAAACTATGCTAAAGCTAAAGAGTTTACTGAGTTTGAATATTATGTAGATGGTGGTTATAGTGGTAAAGACTTAGAACGACCAGCCATTCAAAGACTCATAAAAGATGTAAAAGCTCATAAAATTGATTGTGTAATTGTATTTAAACTAGATAGAATATCAAGAAGTCAAAAGGATACTTTATATTTAATTGAAGAGGTATTTAATAAATATAATGTAGGTTTTGTTTCTATGAGAGAAAACTTCGATACTACAACTCCATTTGGCAAAGCTATGGTTGGTATTTTATCAATATTCGCACAACTTGAAAGAGAAACAATACTTGAAAGAACGAGAATTGGTATCCAAAAAAGAGCCGAAAATGGATATTGGAAAGGTGGAGGCAAAAATCCATTCCCTTATACCTATGATAAAAATACAGGAACTTTAGTTCCTGTACCAGAACAAGTAGAATTACTACATAAAATGATAACAATGTATTTAAATGGTTATAGTTTTTTAAAAATTGGTAGTATAGTTGGTATGGATGAAAGTATGGTAGAAAAAAGGATACTTTCAAGAAGAACATTAGGCATTGTACCATATAAAGATCAAGAGTTTGAAGGAAAGCATGAAGCTGTAATATCAGAGGAATTATACAATAAAATAATGGAAACTAACAGACTGCGAAATAAAGCAAGAACCGAAAATCATTATTTATTATCAGGAAAAATAATTTGTGGTCATTGTGGTGCAAAGTATAGATATCAGAAATGGGGAAAAAGATTAATTTGTTATTGTTACTCTCAACAAAAAAGCAAACCTAAATTTATTAAAGACCCAAATTGTAAAAATAAAAGATGGGATTCTTTTGAAATTGAAGATGTGGTATTAGAAAGTTTATTTTCAATGGCATTAGATGAAAATATGTTTAGAGAAAAATACGAAATTACACAAGTAGATGTTATTAATGAATATGAAAAAAGATTTGTAAAGATAAACTCGCAAATCAACAATTTAATTAATTTTATTTCAGATGGTATTGCAGTTGAGGACACCAAAAAGAAAATTGAGGAATTAGAACAAGAAAGAAAATCAATACTAGAGATAATTGATAATGCCAATAATAATGAGGAACAAAATAAAAATTCATTAGAAATGTTAAGAAATCTACAAGCCACTTGGAATAAAATGACATTTGAAGAAAAAAGAATGATAATTATGCACATTATTGATAAAGTTGTGGTAACTGATAATGATATAGAGATATTTTATAAGATATCTTAATTTTAAAAACAATTTTCTCTCCATACCACCATTAGTCCAATTAAGCACATTGAAATATTCACTTTTAAAGTATTAATAATAATACCATAATTACTGGGAAGAACAGCTTTTATAAAAGTATTCCATTTACTTGCCCCAAAAGATTTTAAAAGAGTTATATAGCTCTTATTCGTTTCAGCAAAACCATTATATATATTTATTATAGTAACAAATGTACTTATTAATAATGCCATAAATATAATAGAATATATACTAGCCCCAACCCAAATAATTATTAAAGGACCAAGAGCAACTTTTGGTAACGAATTTAGAACAGTTAAATATGGATCTATTATTTTAGAAAAAAGTCTACTATACCATAGGACAATTGAAACAAACAACCCTATAATCATTGAAATTAAGAAACTAATTAAAACCTCATAAAGCGTAATCCCTGTATGTATAAATAAACTTCCATCATTAAATAATTTCATACAAGTAGTAAAAACATTTTTTGGTGAAGAAAATAGAAAAGTATTAATAAATCCAAAGTCAGCAGCTAATTGCCATAATACTAAGAATAACAGAATAATAAATATTCTAAAAATAGTAACTATAATTTTTTCTCTTCTAATTTTATGTAAATACTCTTTATGTTCTAAACTATATGTGGACATCTAAATCCCTCCATATCTTATCATAGTAATCTGAAAACTCTATGCATTTTCTATTGTTAATAGGAGTAGACTTATCTGTTAACTTAATGTCATAAATATTTTTCACGGTTCCAGGCCTTTTAGAAAGAACAACAATTCTATCAGACATACTTATTGCCTCAGCAATATCATGAGTTACCATAATGGCTGTTTTTCCTTCTCTTTTTATGATTTTGTAAATATCATCACTTATAGCTAGTCTAGATTGATAGTCAAGTGCCGACATAGGTTCATCTAAAAGTAGAATATCAGGTTTCAATGCTAGTGTCCTGATGAGAGCGACTCTTTGTCTCATACCACCAGATAAACTAGAAGGATATTTATCCATAAATTCACCCAAACCATAAGTTTTAAGTAGAGAAATAACATAATCTCTGCTTTCCTTATTTAGTTTTCCTGATACTTCCAGTCCAATTAGGCAGTTATCAAGAATATTTCTCCAAAAAAACAAAGCTTCATCCTGTAACATATATCCTATAGAAACATCTTTTTTAAAAGAAATCTCACCATCTGATTTTTTTTCAAGACCAGCTAAAATTGATAGAATAGTTGATTTACCACATCCACTTGGTCCAACGATAGAAATAAATTCTTTTTCATAAATATCCAAGTTAATGTCATTAAGAGCCACTACTTCGCTTTTTTTATTATGATAGTTTTTACTCAAGTTTTTAATTTCTAATAATTTATTTTTCATTATGTATCAACTTATTATAATCAACTTTTTCACTTAAAACACCACTAGATATCATTATATCTTGAAGATGATTAAATGAATCTTCATTGAATTTAGTTGTCTTAGGCCAAGCATCTATTTCTCTATATCTTTTCACAACTTTTTCTAAGTCATTTAAAGATGTATCAGGAAATTGATTAAGTATAGCTTTTGCAACTTCTAAATCGCTACTATTATTAACAAAATCTAATCCTTTCTGTATAGCTTTAGTAAAGTTAGCAATTAACTCTTTATTATTATCTATATAACTTCCTTTAGCAGAGTATGATGTATATGGAACAATTCCACCTAATTCTCCAACACTTGCTACAACATAACCATATCCTTCTTGTTCTACCTGCAAAGCATTAGGTTCTGTTTCTGCTACAAAATAAAAGCACTGAAAAAATGTAACGTATTATTTTACATTTAAAATTACAATTAGAAAAAATATCTTAATCTTTTTATTCACGAATTAATTTATAAATGATATAATTAACATATAAAATACGAGGGAGTGGTCATCATATGTTTTCAAGTATTGGATTAACACTAGCAGGCTTAATTTTTATAAGCGTTATAGCAAATGTTTACCTAGAAAAGAAAAAGTATAATAATTTAGAAAATAACATATATCGTTTTTTAATAATTTTAACACTATTTTTATTAATACTTGAGTTGGGCTGTGTCTATACAATGTCTATCCGATTTGAAATACCAGTATTAAATGAAATTTTATGTAGATTATATGTATTAGGAGCAGTAATATGGATTGCAACCCTTATAGCCTATGTAAAAACACTAACATCTGGTAATAAATATGAAAATATTGGAGAGCTTTTAAAAGATAAGTGGATGTTTGGTATTGTAAATGCCGGGGCCATTCTATACATCATATCATGTTTTTTAGATATTAAATACACATCAGGTGTCAATAATGAGTTATATGTAATTGGAGGCAGGTGCGTATATGTTCTATATGTCGCTTTCGTTATCGTAGGGATATATATGATAAAAATACTAGTCAAAGATTTAGACAAGGATAATCTCATAAAAAAATTACCAATATTTATGTTTATGATTTGTTTTGCTATTGTTGGTGTTATTCAATTACTATATGCCGATCTTAACGACTTGACATTTTTATTTGCTTTTTGCGTAGTTGCTATGTACTTTACTATTGAGAGTCAAGACATAAAGCTAGTAAGTGAATTAGAAGATGCCAAGAAAAAAGCAGAGGCTGCAGATAAAGCTAAAACGGACTTTTTATCAAAAATGTCACATGAAATAAGAACTCCTATGAATGTTATTTTAGGTTTTAGTGAAGCCCTTATGGGAGAAAAAGAATTAACAGAAGCTAATACCAGAAAAGATGTAAAAAACATTTACAATGCCGGTAAAACTCTTTTAGAGATTATTAATAATATATTAATATTTTCAAGAATTGAATCTGGAAGAGAGCATGTAGAAGAATCAGAGTATGCTATTTCTGATATTGTAGGAGAACTAGATAGCTATGTTAGATCCAAAATTGAACAGAGCAATGTAACCTTCACTATAAATATAGATAATAATATACCATCCACTTATATTGGAGATAAATTAAAAGTATATAGAGTTCTATTAAATCTAATTAATAATTCAGTAAAATATACTACTGAAGGTGAAATAACACTTAGCATTAAGTATGAAAGCTTGGTCAATAATGTTGCCGATCTTAAGTTTGAAGTAAAAGATACAGGCCTTGGTATGAAAAAGGAGACGCTAGACAACTTATTTAAAGAATTTTCAACGTTAGACACTAAAGATTTAAATATAAGTGGTACAGGTCTTGGACTAGTTCTTGTAAAAAAACTACTAAATATGTTAGATGGTACTATAACCTTTGACAGTGAATATGGAATTGGTACAACATTTGAAGTATCATTGAAACAAAGAGTTGTAGGAAACAAAAAATTAAAGGATATAAAAACAGAATATAAGAGTAAAAAAATAGACAATAATTATTTAGATTGTTCAAAATATAAAATACTAGTAGTAGATGATAATAAGTTGAATAGGATAGTATTGGAGCGTCTTTTAAAACCGTATAAAGTAAACCTAGAATTATTAGAAAGTGGAACTGAGTGTATAGATAAAATTAAAACAGGTTCCCAATATGATTTAATCTTACTTGATCACATGATGCCAGAATTAGATGGTATTGAAACTATTAGAATTCTAAGAAAAACAAATATACAAAATCTACCACCAATAGTTGCTATGACAGCTAATGTTGTAACTGAAATAAAAGATGAATATATAAAAGAAGGTTTCTCTGACTATCTAGCAAAACCAGTCGACATAAAAGAATTAGATAAACTATTAAATAAATATTTTGGCAAGAAGGATAGGAGGTAGTAATAATGATAGGTAATGTTTTATTTTCTATAGGAAGCTTATGTTTTGCCATATTGCTAGTAATAGTTTATTTTATTAAGGCAAAACAGACTAATATAAATAATAAAATATATAAATTAGCACTTGTAACACTAATTGCAGTAATAGTAACAGAATTAATAACAATACCAATACTCTATTATCATAAAGAAAATGTAGCCTTAGGAAACTTTTGGGCTAGAGTAAACGCCTTCTGCACAATAACCTGGGTTATGCTAATGTGCTGGTATCTAATAACTTTAGGTAGAGGTTATAAAGTAACTAATCTAAAAGATGGTTTTATGAATGATAGAAGATTGAGAATAATAATGGAAGCCTACATAATACTTCTAATTACATCACTATTTTTTAAATTCGAAAATGTATCAACCAATGAAGGGGCTTACATATCAGGACCAGCCTTATATTTTCTATATATTGCCGGTATAATTGCCGTTTTAATTTCAAGCCTACTCTTATTACAGAATAAAAAAGAATTATCAAAGTTTAGAAAAGGTCCTGTATTGATTGGGGTAATAGAAACTATTTTGTCAATGATAATTCAAGTAATCTATCCAATGAACTTAATAATAACTGGTAGTTTTGTATTTAAAATGTATTTAATTTATTTTATGTTTGAAAATCCAGATTTATATTTGGCAGAAGAATTAGAAAACGCTAAGAAAAAAGCAGATGATTCTAACAAGTCAAAAACAGATTTCTTGTCAAATATGTCACACGAAATAAGAACTCCAATGAATGCAATAATGGGTTTTAGTGAGGGAATATTAAACGAAAAAACCTTTACTCCAGAAAATGCCAAAAAAGATATAGCACATATATATACAGCAGGGACTAATCTATTGGAAATAATTAATAATATTCTAGATATTTCCAAAATTGAAACTGGAGAAGAAAAAGTAGAGTTAAGAGATTATAGTATAGGAAGTATAGTACTAGAGTTAAAAAGCATAATAGAAGCCCGTATTAACAAAGAAAGAATTAAATTTATAACTGATATTGATCCTAAAATTCCCAAACAGTTATTAGGTGATAAAACAAAACTATTTCAAGTTTTACTTAACATATTAAGCAACTCGGTAAAATACACTGAGGTTGGTAGAATTTCTTTAACAATTAGTGCCGACATTTCTGGTAGTAATGCCAATCTACATTTTAAAATATCAGATACTGGCTATGGTATAAAAAAAGAAGATTACCAGAAATTATTTGAAAAATTTTCCAGACTTGAGACTGCTACTAAAAATGAAATTGAAGGTACTGGCTTAGGACTAGTTATAACAAAAAGATTAGTAGACCTTATGGGCGGAAAAATTTGGTTTGAAAGTGAATATGGGGCAGGAACTACTTTTTACGTTGAATTATCTCAAAAAATAGTTAATAAGGAACCAATAGGTAATATTTTAATAGAAAACTCTATTAAGCATGGTCATACCTATATTGATTGTTCTAACTATAAAATTTTACTAGTTGATGATAATAAGCTAAACTTAAAAGTTGCTGAAAAAGTTTTAGAGCCTTATAAATTTAAAATAACAACTCTAGATAATGGTAAAGATTGCGTTGACTTAATAAAAGAAGGTGCCGAATTTGATATGATCTTTCTTGATCATATGATGCCAAGGATGGATGGAATAGAAGTACTACACATTTTGCATAAATTAGATGGATATAGCATACCACCAGTAGTAGCCCTAACTGCTAATGCCATTACTGGTATGAGAGAAATGTATTTAAAAGAAGGATTTGATGAGTATTTATCAAAGCCGATAAATACAGGTGATCTTGACAAATTAGTTAAAAAATATTTTGGTCATGGTCCAAGTCGAACAGAAATAAATTTAACTGAACCAGCAAAAGAAGAAAAAAAAGAAGCACCTAAAGTAGCTAAAATTACTTATTTAGAAAATAATGGCTTTGATATAAATGAGGCCTTAACATATGTTAAAGACATGAGTAGTTTCAATGAATTTTTAGAAGGCTTGTATTATGATTTAGACAATCAACTAGATGGCTTAAAAAAAGCACTTGCCAAAGAAAACATAAAAAAATATGGAGTATTAGCCCATGGACTAAAAAGCAACTACCGTTCATTTGGAATGAAAGAATTTGCTGATCTAGCTTACAAACATGAACAAGAAGCTAAAAATAACAATCTAGAATATCTAAAAAATCATTATCAAGAATTATCTGACTCAAAAGATAAAGCCAAAGCAATCATATCAAAATATTTAGAATTGTAAAAACACCATACTTAAAAAGTATGGTTTTAATTTGTATTATTTTTACCTCTATCTTCATAACCTTAAAAGAGGGAACAAATGAAAAATAATGTAGATAAAATAGTATTAGAACTAGCACTATATATCAATAAAAGCCTATTTGAAGATAATAAAATTTCATATAAATCATACAAATATACAGAAGAAAATATCTTAAAGCAATTAATAAAAAGTAGGTGACAAAATGGATTTATATAGCGTTAGAAAAAATTTAAGTATGGGCATACCAATAACTGATATGAATATTAGAGTAACGGCTTATGCCAGAGTATCAACAGATCATTTGGAACAACAAAAGTCATTAAAAAATCAAGCAGATCACTTTAAAAAATATATTGAAGAGAATAATAATTGGACATATATTGAAGGCTATGTAGATGATGGTATTAGTGGTACAAGTGATATCAAAAGAAATAGTTTTATGAAAATGATTGCTGATGCAAAAGAAGGAAAATTTGATTTAATTATTACCAAAGAAATATCCAGATTCTCAAGAAATACCCTTGATAGTATAAAGTATACTAGAATGCTTCTAGATTATGGTGTTGCTGTCTTTTTTGTTGATGACAATATTAATACAGCCTTACCTGATTCAGAACTTCGTTTAACAATCATGTCATCACTAGCTCAAGATGAAATAAGGCGTTTATCATCACGCGTCAAATTTGGTATGAATAGAGCCATAGAAAGAGGCGAAATTCTAGGTAGCGGTATACTATATGGATATATAAAAGATAACAAAACCAAAAGTTTAATAATAGTACCAGAAGAGGCTCAAATTATAAAAAAAATATATGAACTATATGCCATAGATAATTATTCACTATCCCAAATAGCCAAAAAATTAAATAATGAGATTAAAGATAAAAGTTGGTTTGCCTCCACAATATCAAGAATAATTGAAAATCCTAAATACAAAGGATATTACTGTGCTAAAAAAACAGAAATTATTGATTATATGAGTAAAAAAATAAAGCATCACAAAAAAAGTGATTGGGTAATTCATGAAGATAAATTAAAAATCCCCCCAATTATAAGTGAATGGTTATGGGAAAAGGCCAATAATAAATTAGAAGACAGAAAAAAGAAAGTAAAAAAAAGTTCACTTAAAAGTAGTAGTATATATAGTAATAAAATTTATTGTAATAATGATAATTGTGTTTTTTATAAACGAAAATTTAGAAGAAACAATAAAGATATCACCTGGGTTTGTTCAAAATATTTAAAAGAGGGTAGAAAAAAGTGCAATTCTCCAAACATTAGACAATGTGAATTAAATAATATATTTAAAGACTTAATTAATAAGTTGGAAATAACCAATGAAAAAATATTATCAGTATTATTACCAAATTATTTAAAGTCAGAAAATAACCATTCATATGAAGAGCAAATAATTAATAAGAGGGTAAAGTCTCTAAATAAAAAGAAAAAAAATCTATTACAATTAGTAATAGAAGGATTTATTACAACCAATGAGTTTAAGCTAGAAAATGCAAAAGTAGAAGAAGAACTGAAAAAAATTAAAAATAAACAATTAAAAACAAAAAATACTATTGGAAATAAGAAATCTAATATGAAAAATATAGAGTCTGAAATAATAGCTGAAATTAATAATTTTCAAACTTTGAGTAAAACTATAGATTTATTATTAAAACGTATTACTGTATCAAAATTAGGTAATGGTAAAATAGAACTTAATATATATACCTATATTGCACCAAAGAAAAAAATACCATCTTTACAATATGACTTTAAAAGAGGTTATGATGTAGAAAAAACTAAAAAATATATTGTTAGTTATTATGTAAATTATTTTTTTTGTTAGTGTGCTTTCTTTATAAAGCATAAATATCGAATAATGTTACAAAGTCACCTTGACCTCCTATAAAAGCACTACTCATAGCAGCAAAAGCAATTGAAGTATCAATATTAAGATCCTCTTTTGGATCAATATTATTTTGTTTTAAAGCCCACTCAAATGTCATTTCAGGCATTCCACCAGCTCTTCCTCCAATAACATTTTTACCCTTTAAGTCATTTAAGCTAAAATTATCGTATTTTTCCCTAGAAACTAAGAATGAACCATCCTTTTGTGTTAATTGAGCAAATGTTTTTAGATAGTCTTTTTCTCCACCATTGTAAACATATATAGTTGCTTCACTTCCAGAAAAGCCAATATTAGCATCTCCTGATAAAACTGCTGCTGCAACCTTATCGGCACCAGGTGTTAACAATAAGTCAATATCTATACCATATTCTTCAAAATATCCCTTTTCAATAGCCACATATTGTGGAGCATAGAAAATAGTATGAGCCACTTCAGCTAATACTACTTTCTCTTTCTTGTTTTTCTCGCCCTTGTTAAAGTCAAGAAGTACAGAAAGTGAAAGTAATATTACTAAAAGTGCTCCTAAAATATAAATAAAAATTCTCTTTTTCATAAATCTCCTTTCTAACTCAAAGTATTATATGTAAAAATACAAATTTGTGTTATATAATAAACATAAGAAAAAGCAAAAAGGAATGATTATATGAGAATACTGTTTATATCTGATATTCATGGTATAAAAGCCAATTTACCTAAAGTAGAAGAGGCCTTTTCTAAGTTAAACTGTGATAAATTAGTCGTATTAGGAGATATATTAAATAATGGATTTCATACATATGATTATTCTAAGGAATATGTAAAAGCATTTTTAAATCTTTATAAAAATAATCTTATAATTGTAAAGGGAAATTGCGACTACAGTAACGATTTTTCTTTTTTAGGAATTAATCCTAATTATGTAGAAAAAATCAAGACTGATAAAACAGAAATATATATAACGCATGGTCACCTATATAATGATAGAAATTGGGAAAGAAAAAATACTATTCTAATACAAGGTCATACACATGTTCCTAAGATTGAAGAGGTAGATAGCAATTTATTTATTAATCCAGGATCTATTTCTAAGCCAAGAGGGATGTACGCCGCCTCATACTTGTTTTTTGATGAGAACAGATTTATAATTTATGATGTTGAAGGAAGAATTATTTTGGAAAAAGTATTGAAAAATGACCAAAATAGTATACAATAGTTGGTGTAAGTAGAAAAAACTTGCAAAAACAAAAGAGTTATGGTATAATATAGCCACATTCGTTAGGGGGAAAATTTATGAAAAATAAGATATTTAAAGGTGCAAAATTATTAGCTGTTATGTTATTTGCAGCAATCATTTTTGCAACAGGTTTAAACGTTAATGCAATTGATAAAACAGTATCCGTTGGAGATGCTACATATATTGATCCTTTAATAGGAAATGTTAGCTTCCACGTAAAAGTTACTTCATCTGGAAAATACATATATTGTATAGATAGATGGAAACAAGTAGTAAAAAACACTACTGGTACATTAGTTGGTGAAAAAGATGCTGGCTTTGCTTACATTGTAGAAAATGGATTCCCATATAAACAATTTACTGGTAACAAATTAAAGGATTACTATATAACACAATCAGCAATTTGGTGGTACATCGATGATATAAATGGTAATGATAATTCATTAGGAAAAGAATTTAAGACAACAGCTTCAGATAAATACAATTTACGTCCATACATTAAAAAATTAGTCGAAGGTGCTAAGGCTGCAAGAAAAGCTGGATATGCTAAAACAACTATGAGTGTTAAAACATCTACTACAGAAATGAGCCTATCATCAGATAGTAAGTATTATGTATCAAATGATATAGTAGTAACATCTACAAACATTAGTGGATATAGTGTTAGCCTTAATAATGCTCCTACAGGAACTATAATTACAGACACAAATAATAACGTAAAGAAGGAATTTGCTGCTAATCAAAAATTTAGAGTAAAAGTTCCAGTAAGTAGTATGCGTGGCACGAATTTAAGTGTTAATGTTACTGTAAATGCCGTTGGAAGCGTTAACAAAGTTTACGAATATAAACCAGCATCTACAAATATGCAAAACTTTGTTACTTCAGTATTAATTCCAGAAACAACAACTGTATCTGATGGTCTAAAGTTAACTGCTTCATCATCAAAAGTAACAATTGTAAAACTTGATAAAGCAACAAACAAAACACTAGCTGGAGCAAAATTAGTTGTAAAGGATTCATCTGGCAAAGTAATTTCAAGCTGGACTTCAACAACAAATGCTCATGTAATTAGAAATTTAGGCAATGGTACTTATACTGTAGAAGAAGAAAGTGCACCAACAGGTTATAAAAAATTAAAAGCACCAATTAAATTTGAAATAAATGACAATAATAAGAACAAAAACATTCAAATAAAAGTATATAATGAAGCAAGAGAGAGTGTAGTTACAATAACTAAAATTGATAAAGAAACAGGAAAGGCCTTGGCCGGAGCTGTCTTAGTTGTTAAGAAAGCCGATGGAACAGAGGTGGCAAGATTTACAACAACTACAGAAGCATATTCTTTATTAAACTTAGAAAATGGAACTTACACAGTAGAAGAAGAAAGTGCACCAGAAGGTTATAAGAAAAGTGATGATCAAATAACTTTCACAGTTGATGATAATAATTTAACTCATCAAATAACTTTTGAAAACTACAAAGAAGTAAAGGTTCCGGATACTGGAACTAGCGGACAAGGATTAATGACATTAATCGGTATTATAATTATTTCTTCTGCTGCTGGATTCATATACAAGAATGCAAAAAAAACAAAATAAAAAACATAAAAGAATCTCTCCTAATACAATAGCTGCTCTTGGAGCATTTATAATTCTAATAGGAGGATTCTTTCTTTCTTATAACTATATTCAATCAAAGCAAGTTATGGCATATGATTATATGGCAAATGTCTTTTATACTAATGACACTAAGCCGATTGAATCTAGTGATATAAATGAAAAAGAAAATATAGCAGAAGAAAAAGAAGGGGAAGAAGAAATAGACGATGTAGTCACTAACGATTACATTGGATACCTAAACATAGCTAAAATAAACCTTACTAAAGGTTTTGTTGATAAAAGATCTGAAGAGAATAATGTTGACAAAAATATAATGGTTATACAAGAATCATCATATCCAGATGTTGACAAAGGAAATCTAATAATAGCTGGTCATTCAGGTACTGGTTGGAATGCATATTTTAATGACTTATATAAGCTACAGACTGGTGATATAGCTACAGTCCAATACAAGAATAAAAAGTATAATTACAAAATAGTAAATATATATAAACAGAAAAAAGTAGGTACTATTGCCATATACCGTGATTATAATAAAACAACTCTAACATTAGTAACATGTACTAATGATGACAGCAGTACACAAACTATTTATATTGCAGAATTGCAAGATATAACAACTGATTAAAAAAGGGGGGGAAATAGTATGGCAAAGTTGTCTTTGGCAGATAAAATAAAAGTGTTGTTTGATGTTACCAAATCATCAAGCCTATTTATAATGGTTATTGTGTCATTACTATTTTTAGCTTACATTTTTACAACTATAAACAAAAAAAATTTGAAGAGTAGTAAATTAACCTGTATTATAATATATAGTATTATTCTATTCTCTCTTTTTTTTGCTTATAGAAACTCCCTAAGTAAAATGTTTGACTATCTAATAAACAATTTATTCATAGTCATATATTTTCCAAATCTGGCCATTTATTTAAGTGCTATTTTAATAGCCAACATAATTATTTGGATAAGCATTTTTAAAACTAGAGTTACAAAATTAATAAAAAATATAAATATTATATTTTATTGTATAATGACTTACATTCTTATATTAATATTAAATATTATCAATACTAATAATTTAGATGTATTTACTCAATCATCTGTATATAGTAATAAAGAAGCATTGGCATTGATAGAATTATCAAGCACTATTTTCGTTATCTGGGTTTTATTTCTAATACTATATTTAGTAATTCGAAAATTCCAAAAAAGTAAACAAGTAGTGCCAGTAGAATCCAAGAAAACTACTATTCCACAGATGCCTAAAAATTATAAATTGGTAGAGGCACCATATTATGTAAAAAGTGCAAATGACGAAATAAAGGTTGTAAAAAATGATGCCCCAAGAACTAATCAATATGAAGAATTGTTAACCCTAAACGATTACAAACTACTTTTAAATATCTTAAAGGAACATAAACAAAAAGAACAGGAAGAGCAAGAACGCTTAAAAAAACAAGAAGAGGAGCAATCTAAATATAGACAGCTTCAAGAATTATATAGTAGCTTAAATAAATAATTAACAAGGAAGACCAATCGTCTTCTTTTTTCTTTGCCACTATACGCAAAATAAGATATAATAAAAAAAGGATGTGATAATAATGATTTTAGATGGACTAAATGAAAGACAAAAAGAAGCGGTATTATATAATGATGGTCCTCTTTTAATAATAGCAGGAGCTGGTGCTGGAAAAACCAAGACCTTAACAACAAAAATAGCTTATTTAATAGAAGATGAAAATGTTGATCCAAGAAGTATATTAGCGATTACATTTACAAATAAAGCAGCCAAAGAAATGAAAGATAGATTATATTCAATAATAGGCGATATTTCTAAAAAAATACAAGTTTCAACTTTTCATAGCTTTGGTTTAAAACTATTAAGAGAAAATTATAGTGTTTTAGGCTTTGATAAAAACTTTGTTATAATGGATAGCGATGATTCGCTAACTGTAGTTAAAAAAATATTAAAAGATCTAAACTATGATCCAAAAGTATACAATCCAAGAGCTATTAGGAATAAAATAAGTAGCTGTAAAAATGAATTAATTTCCCCTAAGAAATATGAGCACTATGCAGTAAGTGAATATGAGAAAGTAGTATATCAAGTCTACGAAAAATATGAAGAAAAACTTCATCGTAATAATTCTGTTGATTTTGATGACCTACTATTATTACCAATAAAATTATTTACTGAGTATGAAGATATAAAAGAAAAATATCAAGAATTATATCAATACATGTTAATAGATGAGTACCAGGATACTAATCAAGCACAATATATACTAACAAAACTAATAAGCGAAAAAAGTAGAAAAATAACATGTGTTGGTGATGATTCGCAAAGTATTTATAGCTTTAGAGGTGCAAATTATAAGAATATTTTAAACTTTGAAAAAGATTACAAAGATGCTAAAACAATTCTTCTAGAAGAAAATTATAGATCTACTAGTAATATTCTTGATGCTGCCAATCAAGTAATAAAAAATAATACGCAAAGAAAAGATAAAAACTTATGGACTGCTAGAGGAATCGGTGAAAAAATAAAATATTATCGTTCATATAATGAAAAAGATGAAGCACAATATGTTATAAGAAAAGTAAAAGAGCTAATTAATAAAGGAATTGAATATAAAGATATAGCCGTATTATATCGAACTAATGCCCAATCACGTGTAATGGAAGAAGAGATGCTTAAGGAAAATATTCCATATAAAGTAATTGGCAGCTTATATTTCTATTCAAGAAAAGAAATTAAAGACCTAATAGCCTATTTAAGAATAATATATAATTCCAAAGACAATGTCAGCTTATTAAGAGTAATTAATACACCTAAAAGAGGAATTGGTTTAAAAACAATAGACAATTTAACAGAAAAAGCTGATCAAAACAATTCAAGTATTTATGAAGCTATATCTTCTGGAAAAGAACTAGAATTCAAAAACTTAATTGAAAAGTTAAAAGAATTATCTAATGAACTAACTCTTACAGAATTAATAGAAAAAGTACTAGATGCTACTGGGTTAAAAAAAGAATTGGAAGAAGAAAAAACACTAGAGTCTGAAATAAGATTAGAAAACTTAGAAGAATTTAAATCAATTACTAAGTCATTTGAGGCAAGGGAAGGACTAATATCTCTTGAAGATTTCTTACTAGAAATAAGTCTGATTAGTGATGTTGAAGAATATAAAAACGATCCAAATAGAATAAGTTTAATGACTATTCATTCAGTTAAGGGACTAGAATTTGACCATGTATTTGTAATTGGTATGGAAGAAGGAATTTTTCCTCATATGAATTCATTGATAGAAAATTCTGATTTGGAAGAGGAAAGACGTTTATGCTATGTAGCCATAACTAGAGCCAAAGATGATCTACACTTAGTTAATGCCAGACATAGGACATTATTTGGAAGAGAGCAAGTAAATCCACCAAGTCGTTTTATAAGCGAAATAAATAAAGATTTATTAGAAACTAATGTAAAAGATGAAGTACAAAAACAAGAAGTCAAAATATCAACAGAAGATATGTTTAGAGAAGAAGAAGTGGATTATCAAGTTGGGGACTATGTTTACCACGAAACATTTGGAACTGGTAAAGTAATAGAGGTAACCAATACATTAGTAAGTGTTGCTTTTAAACACCCACATGGAATTAAAAAATTAATGAAAAATCATAAAAAACTATCTAAAGTATAATTATGCGCCTCTTTACAATAAACTTACCAAATGATATAGTTAAATTAGATACAACATAAAAAGGAGAAAATTATGAATAAAGATATAACGCTAGTCATTTTAGCAGCTGGTATGGGAAGCCGTTTTGGAGGATTAAAGCAAATAACTCCAATGGGTCCTAATGATGAATTTATTATTGACTATTCAGTATATGATGCCATAAGAGCAGGTTTTAATAAAATTGTTTTTCTTATCAAGGAAGAAAACTATGAGTTATTTAAAGAAACAATTGGTAAAAGAGTAGAACCACATATAAATGTTGAATATTGTTTCCAAGATAATAGAAATCTACCAGAAGGTTATCAAGTACCAGAAGAAAGAGTTAAACCACTAGGAACAGCTCACGCCTTACTTTGCTGCAAAGACAAAGTTAATGAGCCATTCGCAATGATTAATGCAGATGATTTTTATGGCAAAGATGCATATGAAAAAGCTGCAGAATTTTTAAAAAGTGTTAATACAAAAGCCCCATATAGCTATGGCCTAGTCGGCTATCAAGCACAGAATACTTTAAGTAAAAATGGTGCCGCTAAAAGAGGAATATGTAAGATAGAAAATGGTTATCTAAAGGAAATAATAGAAAGTGAAGTAGAAGAAATAAATGGAAAGATAATGGCCAAACCACTAAATGGCAATCCAGCAGTCGCAATTCAAGGAACCGATATTGTTTCAATGAACATGTTGCTATTTACACCAAGCATCTTTGATTATATTGCTGAAAAATTTCCTGAATTTTTAGATAATAATAAAAATAATATAATGAAATGTGAATATTTAATACCAGACGTTTTATTCTCTGCCATAAAGAATAATTATGCTACAACAAAGGTTTTAAAAACGACTGCTACTTGGTATGGAGTAACATATAAAGAAGACACCGAAGAAGTAAAAACGGCTATTGAGTCATTAGTAAATGCTCATGAATACCCAAAATATTTATGGGAAGAGTAGTAAACTCTTCTTTTTTTTGACTATTAAAAATGATATAATAGTAGTAGGTGAAAAATATGAAAGAAAGAATGAACGAACTAATTGAAATAATAAATGAGGCAGATTACAATTACCACACTCTAGATAATCCAACAATTACAGATCAAGAATATGATAAGTATTTAAGAGAACTAATTGAAATAGAAGAAAAACATCCAGACTGGATAAGAGATGACTCACCAACTCATCATGCTGGAGGAAAAGTACTAGAAGGCTTCACGAAGGTAACACATAAAATTCCAATGATGTCACTAAGTAACGTATTCTCAGAAAGTGAAATCATAGCTTTTGATGAGAGAATAAAAAAAGAAGGAATAACTCCGGAATATGTTTGCGAATTAAAAATAGATGGCCTTTCAGTTTCTCTACTATATGAAAAAGGTAAATTAGTAAGAGCCGCCACTAGAGGAGATGGAATAGTTGGAGAAGATATAACTAATAATGCCAAAACAATAAAAGTTATTCCCTTAAAATTAAAAGAGGCTGTAGATATAGAAGTACGTGGTGAAATATTTATGAATAAAAGCACCTTAGAAAAATTAAATGAAGAAAGAAAGAAAAAGAATCAACCATTACTTCAAAATTGTCGTAATGCTGCTGCCGGATCAATTAGACAACTTGATTCAAAAATAGCTGCTGAAAGAAAACTTGATAACTTTATTTACCATCTTCCTAATCCCCTAGATTATAACTTATATACACATCAAGATGCTCTTGATTACATGCAAAAATTAGGTTTTAAAACAAATCATAATAATAATCTTTTAGTTAAAGATATTAATGAAGTAATATCCTATATTGAAAAAAAAGCAAAAGAAAGAGCAAGTCTTCCTTATGATATAGATGGAGTAGTAATAAAGGTAAATGATATTAGACAGCAACAAAAACTTGGTAGCACGGCTAAGTATCCTAAATGGGCTACTGCTTATAAGTTTCCTGCGACAGAAGTTTTGACTAAACTTACAGATATTATATTTACAGTTGGAAGAACTGGTCAAATAACGCCTAATGCTGTCTTAGAACCTGTCATAGTAGCTGGATCAACTATTTCTAGAGCAACGCTTCATAATGAAGACTATATTAAAGAAAAAGATCTAAAAATTGGAGATATGGTATCAATCCGAAAAGCAGGCGATGTTATACCTGAAGTAGTAGAAGCAAAAAAAGAAAGAAGAACAGGTCAAGAAAAAGAATTTAAAATGATTACTAATTGTCCTATGTGCAATACCCCACTTATAAAAAAAGAAGGACAAGTAGATTACTATTGTCCCAACAAAAAGTGTCCAGCTAGAAGTATAGAAGAATTAATACATTTTGCATCAAGAGATGCTATGAATATAGATGGCCTAGGCGATAGAATAGTAGAAGACTTTTATAACTTTCATTTTATCGCAACTATCGCTGATATCTATTCTCTAAAAAATCATGCTCAAGATCTAATAAGATTAGAAGGATATGGCGATAAGTCTGTTAACAATCTTTTAAATGCAATTGAAGAAAGCAAAAAAAACTCTTTAGAAAAGCTCTTGTTTGGTCTTGGAATATTACATGTTGGTGCCAAAACAGCCAAACTTTTAGCCAAACACTACAAAAATATTGAATCACTAATAGCCGCAACAGAAGAAGAATTAACACTTATACCAGATGTCGGTAATGTTATAGCTAAAAGTGTAGTTGACTATTTTAATGATCCGAATAGAAGAGGTATAGTAGAAGAATTAATTGAAATAGGAGTAAATACTAAATATCTTGGCGGAGAGACTACAAACAGCAGTGAATTTGAAGGAAAAACATTTGTCTTAACTGGTTCTCTTACTTTATTTACTAGAGAAGAGGCAACTGAAATAATAGAATCATTAGGCGGAAAAACATCAAGTTCTGTATCGAAGAAAACATCTGCCGTAATAGTTGGTGAAAACCCTGGAAGTAAATATGAAAAAGCCCAGGAATTAGGAATTCCAATATGGACTGAAAAAGATTTTAGTGAAAAAAGTAAGACCAACTAATAACATAAAAATTATAAAATAAAAATATGAGAAACAACAATTCTCATATTTTTGTTAGTAGAACATAAAAATTTATATAACCATAACCTAACGTTTAAATTTATTGCCATGCTTTTCTAACAGTTCCTTATAGTTCTTACAAAAAACGCCAATATTACCAGTAGAATTGGGACCCTTTGGCCCTATAACCATATCATATCCCATATTAAAAAAAGTTTGAAAATAATCATCCTTTAAATCTCTAGGAGAAAAAGCATCTCCCATCCAAGCTCCAAATCCTTCAACAACAAAGCAATTTATCTCATAGTCTGGGATAAATCCCAACTCCATAAATTTTTGATTTCTAACTTTTAATTGCTCCTCTGTCATAAGTTTTTGCTTTTTTGTTTTTGGATCTATAGTAAGCCCAATATTACATTCATACACGCCACGCATAAAATCACTTCCTTAACGTAGATTATAACAAACATTTTTCACAAAATCCACAAATTATTAAAAGCTAATTAGACTAAGATAATAAATTTACAAGTTAGATGATAAGTGATATAATAAAACAGTTAAGGAGGCCGTTATGAAAGAAAAACTAACAAGAGAAGAAGTACTACACGTTGCAGATCTTGCCCGTATCAAAGTAAGTGAAGAAGAAATAGAAAAGTATCAAACAGACTTAAAAAAATTACTAAATGAGGTTGAAAAAATTAATCAAGTAGAAGGATACGATGATGAAATTTTAATAAACAGTTGGCATAATGAAACAGAGTTAAGAAAGGATGACGTTGGAGAAATGCTAGATCCAAAAGAAGTCCTAAAGAACGCTCCAAGGCATAGTGGTAACTACATTTCTATACCAGTGGTAATAGGAGAAAAGGAGGACGTCTAGTGAAATATTTAAATAAAAGTATAATTGAAATAAATGAACTACTAAAAGAAAAAAAGATAAAACCAATTGATTTAGTAGAGGAAGCTTTTGAAAATATTGAAAAAAATAAAGAATTGAATGCCTACATCACTCTAAATAAAGAAGAAGCTATAAAGCAAGCCAAAGAGTTAGAAGAAAAAGATGTAGATAATGTTTTGTTCGGTATTCCAATAGCTATAAAGGATAATATTGTTACCAAAGATTTAAGAACTACTGCTGCATCAAAAATATTAGAAAATTTTATTCCTATATATGATTCTACAGTTGTTGAAAAATTAAAAGCGAAAAACATGATTATCATTGGTAAGACTAATATGGATGAATTTGGTATGGGATCATCAAGTAGAACAAGCTATTTTGGTGCTCCTAAAAATCCTTGGAACAAAGCAAAAATATCCGGAGGATCATCAGGCGGTTCAGCTGTAACAGTAGCCGCAAGAGATGTACCATTTGCCCTAGGTACCGACACAGGTGGTTCAATAAGACAACCAGCAAGTTATAATGGTATTGTTGGAATGAGGCCAACTTATGGACGTGTATCAAGATATGGCTTAATAGCTTTTGCGTCAAGTCTTGATCAAATAGGAACATTCTCTAAAAATGTCTATGAAAATGCTCTTTTATTAAATGCCATTGTTGGAAAAGATAAAAAAGATTTAACATCAGTACAAAGAGAAGAAGAAGATTTTACACGTTTAATTGGTAAAGATATAAAAGGCATGAAAATAGCTATACCTAAATTTTTAATGAGTGATATTGTCTCTAGTGAAATAAAAGAAAAAATAGAAGAGATCGTTAAACTATTAGAAGCATCATCAGTAACAGTTGATTACATAGATATCAAATATATTGAAAATGCCATGACACTATACCAGATAATAGCTATGGGAGAAGCAAGTTCAAATTTAGCTAGATATGATGGATTAAGATATGGTTATTCGGAAAGCAATCCAGACAATATCATGGACTTATATTTAAAGACTAGAACTGATGGCTTTGGAGAAGAAGTAAAAAGAAGAATTATGGTAGGTTCATATTTATTAAGCGGTGAAAATGCCAAAATATATTATAATAAAGCATTATCAATTAGAGATGATATTGCTAAAGAATTTAGTAAAGCTTTTGAAAAATATGATCTAATTATAGGCCCTACAACAACAACAACGGCCTATGATTTAACAGATCCAATGGATGATCCATTAAAAAGTTTTATGGATGATGTTTTAGTAATACCAGTTAACATGGCCGGACTTGCCGGAATGAATTTGCCAATAGGATTTTCCAAAGAAAAGATGCCAATTGGTATGCATATAATTGGTAATTACTTTGATGAGGCTAAAATGTATCAGTTAGCGAGCTTTATAGAAAAGAAATTAAATCTTAATTTAACACCAGGAGGTGAAGAGTAATGTCAAACTATATACCTACTATTGGAATAGAAGTACACGTTGAATTAAAAACCAACACAAAAATATTTTCAAATTCAAAAAATGGTTATGGACAAATGGCAAATTCATTAACTAATGTCATCGACTTAGGTTATCCAGGAACACTTCCAACTCTAAATGAAGAAGTAATTAACTTAGCTATCAAAGCCGCAACTATTCTAAATTGTAAAATAAGAAATGTTATTCATTTTGATCGTAAGAATTATTTCTATCCAGATAACCCTAAAAACTATCAAATAACTCAGGCTAGAACACCAATTGGCTATGATGGTTACGTTGAAATAGAAGTAAATGGAGAAAAAAAGAAAATAGAAATAGAAGAAATGCATATAGAAGAGGATACTTGTAAAAGTGTTCATCGTGGAGAAAAGACATTATTAGATTTCAATAGAGCAGGAGTTCCTCTAATAGAAATTGTTACTAAGCCATGCATCTCTAGTAGTACAGAAGCTAAACTATACCTAGAAAAATTAAAAGAGTTACTTTTCTATAGTGATATAAGTGATTGCAAAATGGAAGAAGGTTCAATGCGTGCTGATGCCAATGTTTCTATAAGAAAAAATGTATCAGATGCTTTTGGTACTAAAGTAGAAATAAAAAACATAGGCTCAATTTCCAACGTTGGATTAAGTATTGAGAAAGAAATAAGCCGCCAAGCCGAATTATTAGATAATAATGAAAGCTTTAAGCCACAGACAAGAAGGTACGATGATAAACTAAAAGATACTGTTTTAATGAGAGTAAAAGAAACAGGTAATGATTATCGTTATTTTCCAGAACCAGATATTCCATATGTAAATATAACAAAAGAAATGATTGAAAAAGCTAAAAGTACTATACCAATGTTACCAGATGAAAGAAGAAAACTATACTTAGAAAAAGGTATTTCTGAAACAAATGCTAATAAATTAGTACAAAACAAATCTTTAAGTGACTACTTTAATGAATTAATTAATGAGAAAACAAATCTAAAAATTGCTAGTAATCTTTTATTAGGAGACATATCATTTTATCTTAACAAAGAAGAAAAACAAATTACAGATACCACACTTACTAAAGAAAGATTTATAGAGTTAATAGAAAATCTTGATAACAATACTATTAGTAGTAAAAATTTAAAAGAAATACTAGAAAAAGTTTTAACTGATACTAAAAGTATAAAAGAAATAATAAATGATATGGGTATAAAAAATATAACAGATGATAGTGCCATAACTGAAATAGTAAAGAAAATAATAGCAGAGAATAAAGAATCCGTTGAAGATTATAAACAGGGGCACGATCGAGCAATAAAATATTTAATGGGACAAGTTATGAAAGAAACAAAAGGCTCAATAAATCCTAAAATAGCAATGGATATTTTGAAAAAAGAATTAGATTAAATTGTCAATTGAAAAAGAGTATTATATAGTGTATAATAAAATAAATTAGGATGTGAGAATATGATGAAATTTATAAAGAAAAATAAACTAGCTATAATTGCCTGTATTATAGTTATATTATTGATAGTGCTTGCCTTCCAATTAAAAGAAATATTTGCACCAGAAGTAGGTAGTGCTATATATGGAAACAGATTAGATGGAATTGAAGCTGTTAAAATTAGTAAAGATACTCTAAATAGAATAGAAGATAATTTAAAAGAAGATAGTGTTTCAAAAGTAACTAGCAGAATATCTGGTCGTACAGTTGAAATAATTATAACAGTTAATTCAGACGTATCAATAGATACAGCTAAGGAATATGCAAACAAGACATTAGAACCATTTTCTGAAGAACAAAAAAAATATTATGACTTTCAGATATTTGTAAAAAAAGATAGTGATTCAAGTGAATTCCCTATAATTGGATATAAACAGAAAACTAAAGACAATATTTCATGGTCAAAAGATAGAAGGGAAAATGGATAATGAAAAAAAAATTAATCATAATAATTCCTCTTTTAATAGCAGGAATAGCCTTTTTATTTGTATATCGTTACTATAATAAGGAAGATAAAACGACTACCCTTACTGTTCAAGAAAAACGTTGGGTAGAAGAAAATAAAAATAACAGTTATGACTTCGAGGTTGTAAATGATTATCCACTATATGGAATTAATGGAGAAGGAGTAATCTTTAAGTTCTTATCAGACTTAGAAGAAAACATAAAAATAAAGTTCAATAAAATCCCATATTTAAAAGATTCAAAGCCCACATCCAAGGGATACAGAATACAAATACTTAATAATGAATATAAACTAAAGGATAACGATCTATTTCTATTTAATGATAACTATATAATTGTTGGAAAAGAGTATGAAAGAATAAATAGAACTAAAGACTTAAAAAATATAACTCTTGGAGTATTTGAAAACGATTCAGAAGAAATAAGTTATTATTTAAAAGGTGGAACCAATCTTTCATATAAAATTTATGATAACATTGACAATCTATATGCCGCTTTAGAAAAAGGTGAGGTCAACATGATAGTTGTACCAAATATCATGTACCTAGACTATACCATTGAAAAAGACAAGTATTTCATAAATTATTACATGACAGAAATGAAAAAGCAAATTGTTTTAACACTAAGCGATGATGAAGAAAAACTTAACGAAATAATTACCAAATATTATAATAAGTGGCGTTTAACTAAATATGTTAAAGAATATAATGAAGCTTACTTAGACTACTATGTAACTAAAAATAATCTAAGTGCTAAAACAAAAGCTAGTCTTCTTTCAAAAGACTATGTATATGGATATGTAAAAAATTACCCATATGAGGACAAAGTTAATGGCAAAATAGCAGGAATAGCTGGTGAATATATTAATAGAATGTCCAGACTTGCTGATATTAACTTCATATTTAAAGAATATAGCACTAAAGAAGAACTAGAAAAAGCCATTGATAAAGGTGAAATTGACATCTACTTTGATTATTATAATTATACTAGTGATAAATATAGTGCTACATTATCAACATTTGTAGAAGACTATGTTGTACTAGGATATGCTAAAGATAATCATATAGTAAACTCTTTTGAAAGCCTAAAAGATCAAAAAATAGTAATGCTAAATGGTAATTCATTATACAACTATTTTAATACTAACTCTAGAGCAAATATTAAATCATATAATAATATAGATAAAATGGTTAAAAATGCTAAAGATAGTATGATAGTAGTAGATAGAGAAATATATACAGCATATCAAAATACTAAATTTAAAGATTTTACAATATTATATATGGATACAATGTTAAATGATTATAAATTTATGGTTAAAAAGAACGATGCCGCCTTCTATGATTTGTTTAATTACATAATAAATACCAATTCATACTACAATTATAGAAACAGTGGTCTTGAAAGCCTAGAAGCATCAATCTTTGAGGACTCTAGCTTAGAACAAATTTATACAATAGTATTATGTATTATATTTATACCATTATTAACATTGCTAGTAATATATCTAATATATAAAAATAGGAAAAAAGTAAAAAAGAAGAAAGCTACAGATCGTCATAAATATACAGATATGTTAACTTCGCTAAAAAATAGAAATTATTTAAATGAAAAAATGCCAGAATGGGAGGATTGCAAAGTATATCCGCAAGCTATTGTAATGGTAGATTTAAATAATGTTAAATATGTAAACGATAATTATGGCCATGAAGAAGGAGATCAGTTAATTATTAATGCCGCTAGTATCCTAGTTAATACTCAATTGGAAAACAGTGAAATAATGAGAACTGATGGTAATGAATTCTTAGTATATTTAGTTGGCTATAGTGAAAGACAAATTCAAACATACGCTAAAAAGTTAGCTAAGGAAATGAAAAGTCTTCCACATGAGTTTGGTGCCGCCGTTGGACATAGTATGATTTTAGATGAGATTAAAACATTAGATGATGCCATAAATGAAGCAACCCTTGAAATGATGGCTAATAAAGAAGAATTAAAGTAAGAGGTAGATAAAATGGAGAAAGTAAGAAGCTTTTTAAAAAAGGTAATAGACATTATCACAACACCAGAGATGAGAATATTACCAGGGCAACTTGCTTTCTTTTTTGTTGTTTCTCTAATTCCATTAATTGCTTTATTAGGAGCTATTGCTTCATCCTTTACAGCCTCAACTGCTGCCTTAAAAGAGGCTATAGAAATGTCGATGCCATCAGGAGCAGGCAAATTACTAATTACTATAATATCAAGCGATGGACTAAATTTTAACATAGGTGTTTTCTTTATTTCAGCCTTTATTTTAGCCTCAAATGGTACTAACTCTATCATAAATGCTTCAAATGAAATATATAAATTTGAGCCAAAAGACTTTATAAGTAGAAGAATAAAAGCTATTATAATGACCTTCATTTTAGTAATACTTTTAACGTTCTTATTACTAGTTCCAGTCTTCGGAGATTCTATATTTACAATTTTAAAAGATCAAGGTAGCAATAACAATGCGATTAACTTTTTACATAATATGTATCAACTAGCTAAATATCCAATAAGTTTAATAATAATATATTTTAATATTAAACTAATCTATGTAATAGCACCAGATCAACAAATAGAAAGTAAAACTACTACTAAAGGAGCTATTTTTACTACTATAAGTTGGATAGTAGCATCTGAGGTATATTCATTCTATGTAGAAACATTTACCAAATATGATATTTTTTATGGAAGTATTTCTAACATTTTAATTCTACTATTATGGGTATATTTATTATCATACATATTTGTTATAGGACTAGTTATAAATGTTGGAACATATAAAGAAAAGAAAAATTAAAGGAGGTTTCTAATGAAACTTTCCTTTTAAAATGCAACAGATTGAAAAACAAGACTATACGTGATATAATTATGTGACGAGGTATGATATGAAAAAAATAGAATTTAAATATAACAAAGTAAAGGACAAGATCATAAGAAAAGCTAAAGATCTTAAAGATAAAAAAGTAATAAATAACTATCTTAAAAGAAATGTATTATTTCTAACCTATGTTATAACTTGCTTATTAAATGCAACAATACTTAGATTTTTCTGTATTCACAGTTTAAGTAACTATTTATCAATAAAAGCTATTATGGGTGATTTATCACTAATAATAATAATTGGCTCTTTTGGATATCTTCTAAAACCTAAAAATAGATTTACTTACTACTTAATTGCTGATATATTTCTAAGCGCCATATGCATGATTAACTCGGTATATTACACCTTTTACTCATCATTTGCATCTGTTTCAATGCTATCACTAACTCAATATATTGGGGATGTAGGAGATGCTGTCGTTGAGAATGTATTGCAGTTAAAGGATTTAGTATATGTTATTGGTCCACTTGCATTAATATTTGTTCATATTAAATTAAAGAAAAAGAATTATTATAAAAAAGTAGAAATAAAATCAGAACGTAAAAAAAGAGCAACCAAGACTCTTTGTACAGGAGCTGGCCTTTTAGCACTATTCATAATTACCCTAACATCGTTAGATGTAACAAGATTCATAAAACAATGGAATAAAGAGTATATAGTCATGCGTTTTGGTATTTATATATATCAAAGTAATGACCTAATAACTTCAATTCAGCCTAAGATTAATTCTATGTTTGGTTATGATAAAGCTAAAAAGAATTTCAATGAGTATTTTAAAGATAAAACAGAACAAACTACTAATGAATACACAGATATTTTTAAAGGCAAAAACATCCTAGTAATTCATGCAGAAAGCATGCAAGGAAATGTTATTGGTCTAGAATTTAATGGTCAAGAAGTCAGCCCAACTCTAAATAAACTTTCCAAAGAAGGAATGTACTTTTCAAATTATTATTCACAAGTAAGTGTTGGAACAAGTAGTGATACAGAATTAACCTTTAATACCTCACTTATGCCTACAAAGAGCGGTACTGCCTTTGTATCATATGCTGATAGAACTTATATTTCTATGCCAAAATTATTAAATGAAAAAGGTTATTATACATTTAGTATGCATGCTAATAATGCAGACTTTTGGAATAGAAGAACAATGCATAAGAGTCTAGGATATCAAAGATTCTATAGTAAAAAAGACTATAAAGTAACGTCAGATAAAATAATAGGTTTAGGTTTATCCGATGAAGAATTCTTTAAACAATCTATTCCGAAATTAACAAACATCGCTGAAAAATATGATAATTGGTACGGCATAATGATTATGTTATCAAATCATACACCATTCTCTGATACAGATAAATATGGTGAATTTGCTGTGGATATCAAAGAAACAGTAGTAAATGAAGATGGTGTTGAGGAAGAAGTAACCTATCCATATATGGAAGGAACTAAATTGGGTAATTATTTTAAATCATTCCACTATGCTGATAAACAACTAGGCAGTTTCATTGAACAACTAGATGAAAATGGCTTATTAGATAATACTGTTTTAGTTATATATGGCGATCACGATGCTAGACTATCTAGAAATGATTACAATAGACTATATAATTACGATAAAGAAAATGATAGTACTTTAAATAAGGATGATCCAAACTATAAAGAGTATGATTCATATCAATATGAATTAGGTAGAAAAGTTCCATTTATTATTTGGACTAAAGATATGGCAGGTAGTAAGTATAATATGGAGATAACTAATGTTATGGGAATGTATGATGCTCTACCAACTCTAAGTAATATGTTTGGTGTACATAATAAATATCAATTAGGACATGATATCTTTAATATTAAAGAAAATAACATTGTATGCTTCCCTAATGGAAACTGGTTAACAAATAAAGTATATTATAATAGTCAAAAAATGGAATATTTGTCATTAACGGGAGAAGCTATAAGTGAAGAAGAAATAAAAAATAATACTGAGTATACCAACAAACTTTTAGATGTTTCCAATGATATAATAGTATTTAATTTATTAGATGATAATAAAGAAGAAAATCTAAAAACAGAATAGAGAGGGATATTATGAAATTAAAGAAAAAAGTAAGAAAGATTCTAATCATTATAGTAGTTGTACTGTTATTAGCTGTTTTAGCCTTTTTAATAGTAAGAAAAGTAGTATCTAAAAAACCAGTAAAAGAAGCCCAGGTACTAAATAAAATAGAGGCTTATGATTATGTACTAAAAGATAATAAAAGCAAGAAGTATCAAAAAGAATTTTCAGAGCTAGTAAAAATATTAAAAAAAGATCCAGTAAATGAAGAGGAATATGCTTCAAAGATAGCCGAGATGTTTATTACCGATTTTTATTCATTAAGCGATAAAAGTGCTAAAACAGATGTTGGAGGAGTAGATTTTGTCTATCCAGATAACTTAGCTAACTTCTTAGAAAATGCTGAAGATACCATTTATAAACACGTAGAAAGTAATATCTATGGTAACAGAAATCAAAGCCTTCCAACTATAGATACCGTGAGTATCGAAAGTGTTGAAAAAACAACCTTTACACATGGTGAAGAAACTGATGAAAATGCATACTTAGTAAAAGCAACATGGACATATAAAGAAGAAGCATTTTCAGATTATCAATCCAAAGCTAGTATGATATTCATTCATAAAGATAAAAAATTATATTTAGCTGAATTAGCTTAAAAGCATCTTCCTAGATGCTTTTTAATTTATAATAATTTTCTCCTACAAAGACTAATAATATAAATTTTAAAAAGCTTATAAGCCTAGATTGTATTTCATATCAGTAAATAGTATTTGAAGTAAAAAAATAAAAATAAAACATTTGAATTGTATATAAGCAAATAATTATCTATAAATACAAGTATAAATATATACTTAAATGACAATTATTATTAAAAAGAATCCAAACAGGGTAGTAATATTAGAGCACAAAAAAGAGGGTAACCATTATTGATTAGCCTCTTTTATTATAAAGTAATTATTCATTTCCAGATGTATCAGTATTCTTATCATCTTTTTTATCGGTATTTGTATCTTTATCATTATCCTTGTTATTATCTTTACTAGTATCAGTATCTTTATCTTTATCAGTATTCTTATCAGTGTCCTTGTCCTTGTCAGTATTCTTATCAGAATCCTTATCCTTATCCTTATCTTTATCCTTGTCTTTATCTTTGTTCTTATCCTTGTCTTTATCTTTATCAGTATTCTTATCAGTTGTATTATTCTTGCTATCATCAGCTAAAGTAAGAACAAGACCATCTTTAATCATATCAATTCTTTTATTTGCTGGATAGTTTTGAGAAACAACTGGACCATTACCACCAACAAATGTCACGCTTATACCATATCTACTAGCCTTAGCTCTAGCAGTTGCCTCACTGTCACCAATAAAACTAGGTAGAAGACTATATGCGTTTGAAGTCTTATAAGGACCCTTACCAATAATTTCTTTTTCATATGGTTGATTAATAGAAAAGCTAAATTCTTTAATAATTTCACTTTCCTCTAAACCAAGATTTTCTTTCATAGCTTTTACAATATCGTCTCTACTTTGTTTATTAGGAACATAATTATATAAAACCATTCTCATACGTTCATCATAAATCATTTGACTTGTACCAGATAAATAAAGCTGTTGAATATTAACTATATTAGCTTCATCCGAAGATAAACTTTTTTTCATAATATCCTTACCAATATTATAGAAAGAAAGCATTTGTTTTGGAGTTAGATTAGTATCAAGACTATTTGAAACAGTATTAAGTATGTCATTAAACTTACCAACACTATTAATTGTTTTAACTTTATTAGCCAAAGCCATAATAATTTCTTGTTGATGTTGATTTCTTCCAAAATCACCATTAACTAAAGCTTTTCTATTTCTAGCATAAACCAAAGCTTGTTCACCATTTAAAGTCTGATATCCAGGATTTATACATATCTCAGCTTCACGAGATGAATCATCAGTACATAATTGTTGTTCAACGTTAATATCAACACCACCAACAGCATCAACTAATTTAACTAATCCTTTAAAGTTTATCTTTGCATAATAATCAATATTAATACCAAGATAATTCTCGATAGTATTCATCATACAATCATTACCATAACCAGCAGCATGAGTAATTTTATTTTCTGCCTTACTAGGCCAACATGCTATTGGAACATAACTATCTCTAGGGATAGAAAGCATTGTAGCATTTAATGTTTTTGGATTAAATGTAATAAGAATAAGAGTATCGCCATTAGCAACTGCATTCTTTTCTAAAACTTCATCAGTAGAATCAATTCCCATTAACAACATCGTAAATGGTTGTGTAATATCTTTACCACTAGACTCAGTCTCTACCTTAGAAGTGGCAGCTTTCTTCATTTTCTTTTCTTTTGAAACAACAATTTTAGTATCATCAGCAATATTTTCATACCCACTTAAATTAGAAAACATCGAAACATAATTAGTAGGTAAGAATACAGCATCTATCTCAGAAAGATATAAATCAGTAATCATAGAAGAATAATCATCATAACTCTTAATTTCATTGTCATCATTTAAATTATTTTCTTTAATTATCTCTTGTGGAATAATGTATCCATCAGGTGACTTTTTATCACTTAGTAATCCAATAGATAAGTCTTTAATATCAGAAGAACTATTAACTTCAGATTTATTACTCATAACAATTAAACTAGAGGAGTAGGTAACAGTACCTTTATTCATATTAGAAAGCTTACCATATAGATAAAAAATAATTCCACCGATCCCTAAACAAATAATAGAATAAATAATCATAAGAATAATAAATATGGAAAGTTTTTTTCTTTTTTTACGCTTCTTAAATAATCTTACGGTTTTAAATACCAAAAATATATCTATTAAAGCAAGTACTCCCATTACTATATATCTAATAGTATTTTCAATAGTACTCAAGATGTAAATTTCATATATTGAAAAAATACTACTAGCCAAAGCAATAATCAATAATATTATTATAATTGCCTTCTTAACTTTACCAATTCCATTATTATTATCAATTTCTTTTGACATATAAAGACCTCCTATTTGTCAAACTATACATACTATATTATAACCAAAATAGAAGCATTTATCAATACCGAGTCTTCCTAAATTTATAATTAAGAAAATTGTCAAATTGTGTAAAATAAAGAACAATTATATTTAAAAATATAAAATAGTAATAGAAAAAATTGTATAATATAGTTGGATAATATCGGAGGTGGTAAAGTGAAAAAGAAATTATTATTTATTCTTTCTCTTTTTGTTTTATTAAATACCAAAGATGTTAATGCTTTTTCAGCAGACGATTACAGATACAAAGGCCTATGTGGAAATTATGAAGTAGCTGGATTTCATGCTGATGGAGTAATAGATCCTGTTAGTTGTCATAATACATTTCAAGAAGCTAAAGATTTTATGGTTAATAATGGTGCCGATGATTTAGCTATAATGACTAAAGTAAATGGTGAAACAAAAATCTTAGATTGTAATGTAGGCCTTTTAGATATGAGTGTAAATCCAACGGCTATAACTAAGTTTTATCGTCAGAGCAATTTAAAAGCAGAATTGACATATATGGACACTGGTTCACTATATGGTGGTGTTGATGCCGCTTTGCTTGAAACTCAATATAATAGTGATAACGGTGTTTGGGTGGCCAAGGTAAGAATAGGAAATAGTACTTCATGGGTAAGACAAGAAGCATATGAAGTAGTACCAATAACTTGGATAAAATCTTTAAGTTCATATACTGTTACATCAGATTATATAAAACACAATTATGTAAATAAAATACAAGAATACTATTCAGGTAGTAGGGGTAGTATCATAGGGCCAAAACCAGAAATGTTATCAGAAGGAACATATTATAGCTTTGATGGTCATTATTTTTATACTGACATAAAGACGTTAATAAAAGATTACAAAAATAATAACTATAATAATTCTATAAATAAAAATAATCCATACTATAATTACTATATGTATTTGTCTAATCATACCAAAACAGCATATTCTAGTCAAAATATAGATGAATATATTAGAAACAACTTAGGCATTACTAAAGATGCTTATGGAAAATATGTAAAGGGTATAACTAATAAAGGTTCACGATTATATCAAACAGGTACATTTTTCTATTATGCCCAAGAAAAATATGGTGTAAACGCCCTTCTTTCATTGAGTCTAAGTAGAAATGAAACAGGTAATGGAAGAAGTAAAATAGCAATAGAAAGAAACAATGGATTTGGGCTTAATGCTGTAGACAGCAATCCATATCAAGCTTCAAACTGGTATGCAAGCTTTAATTCAAGTATTTTAGGATACGCCTCAAAATGGGTTACATATGGTTATGCTGATCCAACTGATTGGCGCTATTTTGGTCCACAGTTTGGTGACAAAGGAACAGGTATGAATGTAAAATATGCCTCAGATACATATTGGAGTGAAAAAATGGCTGCTAACTATTATGACTTTGATAGGTCTAAAGGGTTGCAAGACTATAATTATTATCAATTGGGTGTAGTTACAGATTCAATTGCGGCATATTCAGATGCTAGCAGAAACTCTAAATATATTTATACTTATCCAGAGGCTGAAGATGCACTTGTCATAGTAGGAGAGAAAAAAGGCGAATCAGTTAATGGAAATGCAACATGGTATAAAGTTATGAGTGATTTTAATCTTGATTCAAATTTTAATATCATTTCATCTGGAAACTATAATTGGTATAGCTATGTATATGTACCAGCAGCCTACGTAAAAAAAATTAACCAAGGTAAAAATGGCTACATAGCACCAACAGAAATAACGGAATATGTTGATAGTAAATATACTTATGACTTGTATGATGCTAACAATACATTATCACCTAAAGTAGCAATAAGTACTAAAGATACAAGTTATTATTATGATCCATCCCTTCAAAATTCTAATAGTCAAACTCTTTTAAAAGGTAAATATCTTATGGTATATGCAGCAGCTTACAATTCTAATCAAAAAGTTATATCATATTTAGTATCGTCAGATTATTTCTATGATCAAAGAGAATGGGTACCAGCAAACAGTATAGATTTTATAACTTGTGAATATGCCTATGTCACTATGTCAACAACAGGTAATTACTATACTTGGGTAAATTACGTACCAGAAGATACACTTGAGACAAAAATAAGTGGTCTTTACAATAATGCCTATGTACCAATTCTAGAGAAGAAGGAAGTATCAGGGCAATTATGGTATAAAGTACCAGTTAATTTATCTTCAAATGATAATTCGTATGGTTGGACACTAGCAAAAACAGAAGATGCAACCTTTACTTTGTACACATATATTGTGGAAAATAAAGCCCCAGAAATTAAAGCTGTGGATAAAACAATTATTCAAGGAACTAAGATTGATTTATTAAAGGATGTAAGTGCAACTGATCCAGAAGATGGCAAAATATCAGTAACTGTTAAGAGTTCTAATCTAGATATAGATAAAGTTGGAACATATCAAGTAACATACCAAGCAACAGATAGTCAAAATAAAAGTACTGAAAAAACAATAACCATAACAGTTACAGAAAATAAGAAACCAGTTATAACAGCAAATGACAAAATAATCACTAAAGAATTCGATTTTGATCCTAAAAAAGACGTTAAAGCAACAGATGAAGAAGATGGCGAAATAGAAGTAAAAGTTATTGATAATAAAGTTAATAAAGATGAATTAGGAACATATCAAGTAACATATCAAGCAACAGATAGTTATAATCAGACAGTAACAAAAACGATAAATGTTACAGTGGTTGCCAATCAATTACCTACAATAAACGCAATTGATAAAACTATCTATTTAAATGAAGAATATGATGAGCTAGATGGTATCAAAGCAATAGATCCAGAAGATGGTGATATAACAAATAAATTAAAAGTAATAGAAACAACTGTTGATACAACAAAAGTTGGAGAATATAAAGTTGTTTATGAAGTAATAGATAACTATGGTGATAAAGTAACAAAAGAAATAAAGATAACAGTAGTAGAAAAGAAATTAGTTGAGACAACAGGAAGTTTTTACTTTGACTATTTAAAGGAAGTAAATAAAAAACTACAACTAAGAGGTTATTTAACACTAAATGGTATTGATAATACTCTAAATGAAAATATTAATTATAAGATTTTATTTGTAGATGAAGAGGGAAAGACATTTGAACAAAAAGCGACAAGAATAAAAGACTTAACTGGTATCACAAGACCAATTTTCTCACCTGATGGATACAAATATACCCATTCGTGGTTCTATATTGATATAGATTTAGATTCACTTCCAAGAGCAAATTATACTATGTACGTTATAGCTGAATCTGATAAAACTTATAGTAAAGCTCTAGTAACTAATAAACTATATAAAACAGAAATCACTGGTTATAAAACATCACAAACAACAGTAGCTATAAAAAATAACTATGGAAATAAGACATCAGCAGTAACAATATATATAAGAGATGAATTTCCTAAGAAAAATGTTGGAAGTTATTATAATCAATTTGACACTTGGAGAACATTAGAATTTACTAATAATAAACTACATATAAAAGGTGCTTCATATTCATATGGTATGGATCTATCAACAATCGCTAAGGTAGAAAGACAAATAATATTTGAAAATAAGTCAACCTTAAAAACATATTCATATAACTTAAGTAGTATAACAAATGGTCTATATAAAGTAGTATTACCAGAATCAGACAATCTAGATAAAACAAGAGCTTGGTATGACGCTAATATAGATATAAGTAAATTAGAAAAAGGAACATACTCAATCTTTATAACAACAACATCTAATAAAACAGATGTATCAGAATTAACTGATAATTTAAGAAGAGATTTAAGTACTAAAAAGGCAGTAATTAATGACAAAAATTATCAATTAAAACTAGATACAAAAAATGGTAATATAATTGAATTAGCTGTTAGTTAAAATAAGAATCTCATTTTAAAATGAATGAGATTTTTATTAATTATAGTATATTAGAAGAGGTGATTTAATGAAACTAGACCAGCTAAAATGTATAAATGAAGATATAAAAATTGATGAATATATTAAATATATAAATTCAGTTAAAGAGAGTATGAAATATCCAGAATGGTTAGGTGACTTTTCCAAAGAGGACTTAATATTTTTATTAAATAACAACTCTAAAATATGGATGTATTATCTAAATAATGAATTTGTATGTTCTATGATGTTAATTCCAGCTAATAAAAAATCTCTAACAAGTTTTGGAATTGATTTAAATCCAAAAGAAGTTATTGACTATGGACACATTTTTATAAATCATAAATATATTGGCAATGGACTACAATATCAAATGCTACAAAAACTCGATGAATACTGCATAAAAAGCGGATACAAGTATGCAATATCTACAGTTCATCCAGACAATATTTATTCAATTAATAATTTAGTAAAAGATAAATTTATAAATATAGATAGTATTAATTTAAAAAGAGGTAAAAGAAATATATATTTAAAATGCCTAGAAAAAAATTCCATTCAAAAAATATTAACAATAGTAAAAAAAGAAAATAAGTTTTTATTATTAAAAGGTTCAGATAATGATCCACAGTTCCATAAATCATTTTGGTATGTAGTAACGGGCTCAACGGAAGACTGTGATAATACACTAGTTGATACAGTTAAACGTGAAATAAAAGAGGAAACTAATCTAGAATTAAAGGATACTTATAGACTACCATATATCTTAAAGTATGAATCATTAGGGAAAATGTGTATTGAATATATGTTTATATCGCACGTGTATAATGGCAGTGTAAAACTAAATGAAGAAAGTACTGAATATAAATGGTGTGATATAAATGAATTTATTGATTTAATCAAATGGTATGGTGATAAGAAAGTATTAAGAGAAATTTTAGAAAATATAAAATAAAAGTAAAGTTATTGTAAAAAATATCAGTATATGATAATATAAATATGTCAAGGAAACTTGTACAAAATAAAAAAGAGGAACATTTATTTGCACATGAATGTCACCTCGTGTTTAACAAGGATGATACTCTAGCTTAGAGTGTCTATTTTTTTATTACAAGCATTAAAAGTATAATTAGTAATAAAATGAAAGAAAGAGAGTGCAAGACCTTTATGACAAAGGTTTTTGTTTTCATTCTTATCAACCTCCTTTCCAAAATAGAATAGAGGTGACACTCATATAAATGTTCCGACTGAATTATACTGACATAAAAAACAAAAATCAAATCAGCAAAAATAAAGATTCACACAAATCAATGTATGAATCTATTTTTTTTTTAGTTATAAAAGTTAATTTTATCAGTAATTTTATTAAAATA
The DNA here is from genome assembly GCA_934120715.1 of uncultured Bacilli bacterium. Classification (GTDB taxonomy): domain Bacteria; phylum Bacillota_I; class Bacilli_A; order RF39; family UBA660; genus CAG-877. The sequence goes on from CAKOUW010000005.1 coordinate 41,265, forward strand.
TTATTATTTAACTATAATTAAATTAATTGGATTACATGTTGATAAAGTCTTATCATCATAACTACTGGCATTACATACTGATCCAGAAACAGAATCACCATTACTACAACTATCAACAAAAGTCGCTGTAATTGTAAATTGCGGATAAGCTTGTTTTGTAGCACTTAATACTTGTGCACCTGTATTTCCTTGTTGGATAAAGAAAAGTACATTATCACATGTAGGAGCAGAAGGTTTATTATTATTGTTATTGTTATTGTTGCCATTATTATTAGAATTACTATTTGAACCAGAAGGGGCTTTTCCATTACTTAAAGTAACTGTAACAGTTGTACCATTAGAAACCTCAGATCCAGCACTAATTGATTGACTAATAGCTTTTCCTTTTTCAACATCATTACTGTATTTATAAACAAAACTATAGCCAAGACCTGCAGCCTTAAGTTTACTAATAGCTTCACTTTTTGTTAAACCTTTTACATTAGGAACAGAAACTTTCTTACCATCAGAGATAGTTACAATTATAGTATCTCCATTTTTAATAGTGTCTCCTTTATTATAGGAATACTTAATAACTTCACCAATGGCCACATCATCACTAAATTCATGACGTTCTTCATAGTTAATATTATATTTAGATGCCCAATCTCTAAATTCATTCAAATTTTTAAAGTCCCCCATTTTTAATTTTCCTTTAGAAAGAGTAATAGTGATAACATCTCCCTCTTCAACAACATCCCCCCTATTGTGACTAGCAGAAATAACTTTATTTTCTTCAACTGCCTCATCATATGAATCTTTAAATTCAATCTTTAATTTGTTTTTGATAATCCAATCAGTTATATCAGTAACATTCATCTTTTTAAAATCTGGTACTACAATCTTTTTTCCTTTACTAATAACAATTTTAACCGTTGTAATATCATCACCAGATATTTTAACCATTGTACCAGGCTTAGCATCCTGACTAATTACATTACCACGTTTAATTTTGTCTGAGAAATCATAGCTGATTTCATACTTTATACCATACTTTTTCAAATAAAATAAAGCTTCAGTCTTACTCTTATTAGTTAAATCGCTTATTTTAACTTCACTATAACCACGTTCTTCACCATATGAGAAGACAAATTTTATTTCCTCATTTCTTCTAACATTTCCGGACTTGCTTTGTTCAATAAGGGTATTTTCCTTTGAATCAGATTGTACAAATTCAACTATAACATTAGTTAAATAATTGTTTTTAATGAATTCCAAAACATCTTCACTTTCATACCCAATCATATTAGGAATAACAATTTCTTTATCCGGATTAGGTCCTTCACTGACTAGGACACTAACTTCCTTAATATTTTTTAGACTACGACCAGCTTTAATATTTTGATAAATAATATGATATTCGTCAACTATATCACTATATTCATAATCCTGCTTTAGCGTAATTTTATTATTAGTAGACCATTCTATAGCCTTAGTTAAACTCTTACCAACTAAATCATCCATAGTTTTAATATAAGATAAATTAATAAATCCATAAGAAGTACCAATTTCAAATACTAAATATGATATAAAAACAAAAATCATAAATAATTTAGTTTTCTTTTTATAAAACAAATTACCACTAATACTACCAGCTAAAAGAAGACTAAAGAGTAAAATTAACAATCCGCCAATTACCTCTTTTAAACCATTAAATTTATATAAAGATAATATAAAATACAAAATACTAAATATAATCATAATAATTAATAAAATAATCCCCAAATAGCTTTTCTTCTTTCCTAAGCTATTCGTATTTTTATTATCTTCTATATTATTTTCAATTTTCCTAGAAACATCTTTATTCTTATTAGAAACTGTCTTTTTGCTCAAAAAAATCACCTCTATTATATATAAATTATATAATAAATAATGAAAAATAAAAACACTTACTCTAAAAAAAGATGTAAAAGAATGTCTAAAAATATTAATTTAAAGAGTAACATATTTAAATTTTGAAACAATATGTTATAACAGAAACGAAAGGTAGGAGTTTACGGAGACAAAGAAAAATAATAATATTCATGTAACAATAGAAGTAATTTTACTAGCAATAATACAGTATATATTGCATATTCAAAAGGCATTATATCAAATAAAGAAAAGCCAGAGGATAAGAATAATAAACAACCAGAAGAAGAAAAAGTAAAGAAAGAAGAAACAGAAGAAGAAGTAAAAATCCCAACTGACATGGAAAAAGTAAATAAAGAGTTGAATAGTTACTTAAGCAAATACTTAAAATATAGATCTAATGATGATTATTTTAATAAAAACATGTTAATAGATGCATCTAATAAATTTGCTTTAATTAACTTTATACTTGAGGAAAGAGGAATGCAAAAAGAAACTAATTATGCTGCCTCAGGAGTAGGACGCCAAGACTTTTCATATATTAGTATAGATACATATAAGGCTAAGTATAAGGAAATCTATGGAAGCCTTGATGATTTTGAGGAAGAAATGAAAAATGCATCACCATCAGTAATTAATACGCCAATAACACTGAACAAAATTATTTAATTAGTTTAGTATTATCATAAAAAATATACCAACGTATTCAAATAGTCACTGATTATTATGCAGTGACTATTTTTAATAGCAATAAAATAATCAATTTGTAGACTTTAATCGACCTATTTGATACAATATAATTATAAATTACATAAGTAGGGATGAAAATGACCAAATCAATAAAACAAAATTTTAATAAAATATTATCTGTCTTTATACTAATTCAACCAGTCATAGATTTGATAACAGGAATACTAATTCATAATAAAATTAATTTAACTATAGGAATTATAATAAGAAGTATATTCCTAATGTTTATTGTATATATTTGCGTCTTTATATATAAGAAAAAGAAATTATTGGTTTCATATCTAATAATCCTTATTTATTCACTACTATATATAATAGGAATTTTAGTATTTAAGGATAATCCATCCTTATTTAAAGAAATACAAGGCCTATTTAGAACCATGTATTTTCCTACTCTTTTAATATCTTTATATAGTATAAAAGATGAATTAAATATAAGTAAATCAGTATTATTTTCTAGTTTAACATTATATCTAGCATTTATAATAGTTCCAACACTGCTAAATATGGGCTTTAAAAGCTATGCTATTACTAAAAGCGGAACACTAGGATTTTTTAATTCTGCTAATGAAATAAGTGGAATTATTTCTATATTAACCCCAATAATATTTATAATATTTAAAGAGTCAAAAAATATTTTACTAAAGATAATATTTATTATAGTTTACTTTATAGTAATACTAACAATAGGCACTAAAACACCATTATTATCTTTATTTGTAACAATATTTTGGTTGTATATATGGCTATTATTTAAATATTTTAAAGAAAAAAAATATAAGTTAATTGGGTTATCCTTACTAGTCATAATAGTAGGTTTATTATCACTAGTAAGGATAATACCAAAAACTAATTTTTACAAAAATATTAAAACGCACATAAATTATTTAAAAATAAAGGACGTTGAAGATGTAATAGAAAATCCCATAGTATTTGATCATTTTATCTTTAGTGAAAGATTAACATTTTTAGGAAATAAAAAAGACATATATGATAATTCATCTTTCTACCAAAAATTGTTTGGTATTGGATATCTTGAAAACGCCAAAGAAACTAAATTAATTGAAATAGATTATTATGATATCTATTATAGTCATGGACTAATAGGCTTTGTTGTGTTCTTTAGCATATACATATATGTATTAATAGATTTAATAAAAGGCAAGCATACAATAGACTTCAATAGATGTATGATAAGTATTAGCCTATTTTTAGTAATAATCCTATCCATGTTTTCGGGTCATATTATAACAGCACCAGCTGTCAGTATTTTTGTCGCAATCTTAATTATATATTTAAAGGAAAAAAATAAAAAAGAATTATTATTTACAGCCGTTAATCTAGAAATAGGTGGTATAGAAACATCACTGATAAATCTGGCTAATAGAATAGATAAGAATAAATATAATGTAACTATTATATTAGAAGAGAAAAAAGGTGTTCTTTTAAATAGATTAAATAAGAATATAAAAGTATTAGAAGTTAAAGTATCTAATAATAAAAATATAATAATAAGAAAAACAGTAAATACATTGAGAAGATTAGTGTTCACAGTATTTAATTATCATAATTATGACTTTAGCTGTTGCTACGCAACATATGGACTAAGTGGTAATAAACTAAGCAAAATAGCTTCAAGCAACAATAGCATCTATATACATAGCGACTATAAATATGTATATAAAAATATAAATGATTTCCATACTTTCTTTGATAAAAGAAACATTAAAGATTTTAAACACATCATTTTTGTATCAAAAGAATCTCAAAATAGTTTTTTAACTGAATATCCAAATTTGAAGAATAAGACATTAGTATTAAATAATTTTATAGATATAAACTCTATAAAAGAAAAAGCGCATCAAAAAATAGCTGAAAGAAATAATAAAAATAAGAAATTATTTGTTTTCATTGGTAGATTAGATGATTCATCTAAAAAATTAACCAGAGCTTTAAATATAGTAAAGAAATTAGAAAATATAGAACTATTAGTAGTAGGGGATGGACCAGATAGAAAGAAATATGAAAAGTATGTAAAGGAAAATGAAATATCATTAAGAGTGAAATTTATTGGACAAAAGCCAAACCCTTATCCATATATGAATATAGCTGATTATATAATTTTAACATCAGACTATGAAGGTTTCCCAGTCGTTTATTTAGAAGCAATAGTACTAAATAAGAAAATTATAACAACGGTTCCAACAAGTGATGATCTAATTGATATTAAAGATTATGCAACTATCATTTCCAAAGATGAAAAGAAGATGGTAGAAGAAGTAAAAGAGACACTTAAAAAAACTACAAAGACAAAAGAAATAGATTTAGAGCAAGTACAAAAAGAAAGAATGAAAAGCTTTGAAGCTTTATTTGATGGGGTGATTTAATGCCAAAGTTTAGTATAATAATACCAGTATATAATGTTGAAAAGTATTTAAAAAAATGTCTAGAAAGTGTTTACAACCAAACCTATAAAAATTATGAGGTAATAGTTGTTAATGATGGAACCAAAGATAATAGTATGGATATTGTAAAGAATTATCCTGCTAAAGTAATTAATCAAAAAAATCAAGGTTTAAGTGTTGCGAGAAATAATGGAGTAGAAAAAGCAAGCGGAGAATATATCCTATTTTTAGATAGTGATGACTATATAGAAAAAGGATTATTAAAAGAAATAAACAAATCATTAAATAATAATCCTGATATTGTAAGATTTCAAATAAAGGAAGTATTTGAAGACGGAAAGAAAACTGAGTACAATGAAAAGCCATTCACCGATAAAACTGGTCAAGAAGCATTCCAATTAATTACAAAATATCACTTTGTAGAGAATTCCTGGTGTTATGCCATAAGAAGAGAATATTATTTAAAAAACAATTTTAAGTTTAAAGAAAATACTTTCCATGAGGATTTTGGATTATTACCACTTGTTATTATAAAAGCAAAAAAAGTCAATAGTATCAACTATATTGGTTATAATTATTTACAAAGACAAGGTAGTATCATGAGTAATAAAGAATATACAAAAACCAAAAAGAAAGTAGCGGATATGTATGATCATTATTGTTACTTATTAAATGAAGCAAAAAAATTAAGCTTTGACACATCTACATTTAGAAGTTTTATAGCTAATAGTTTAATTTTAAAAATAACAGAATTAAATGATGAAGATTATAAAATATACTTAAAAAAATTAAAGAATGATAAAGTATTTGATAATATCCTAACTGATACATTCCAAAGAAAGATAAAGAAAATTTTATTGAAATGTAGCCCTAAAAAATATTATAAATTTATAAAAAGGTAGTGATTAAATGGTAGATATAAGTGTAATTGTTCCCATCTATAACGCAGAAAAATACTTAAAAAAATGTATTGACTCACTTATTAGTCAAACAAAAAAAGAAATAGAGTTTATTTTAGTAAATGATGGTTCAACTGACAGTAGTGAAAGTATTATCAAAAATTATAGTGATAAGAGAATTAAATATTTTAAAAATAAAAATCAAGGAATAGGAAAGACCAGAAATTTTGGCATAGAAAAATCTACAGGAAAATATATAATGTTTTTAGATAGTGATGACTACCTAGATAAAAATGCCTGTAAATATCTCTTTGATAAAATAGAAAAAGAAAAATTAGACATTGTAGTATGTGACTTTTATAAAGATATAGATGGAAAAATAGAAAGGGTGCAAGTACAAAGCTTTAAAAATTCATCACTAGAAGAAAACAACGAACTATTATTAAATATAAACCTAGCTCCTTGGAATAAAATCTATAGAAGTGAATTAATAAAGAAAAATAATATAAAATTTGTTGAAAATCTAAAGTATGAAGATGCGCCATTTGTAGCAGAGTGCTTATTAAAGGCAGAGAAAATAGGTAAAATAGATAAATGCCTAAATTATTACGTTATTCATAAAAACAGTGAAACAACAACCAGAGATAAAAAAATGTTTGATATCATAAAAATCGTTGATATAATTAGAAACAAATATAAGGATACCCAATATATGGATACAGTAAATATATTGACGATTAAAATACTTGTAAACTACACTATTCAGCAAAGAGAAAACAAGAACGAGGAAGAAAGAAATGAATTTATAAACAAGGTATTTGATTATTTGAAGAAAAACATTCCGGACTATAAAAAAAATATTTACTTTAAAAATAGAGCTATTTTAAAAAGAATAATAGAAAAAAGTCAAACATTAACAAAGAAGTATTGTTATATCTATTCTAAAATTAATCAACATTTTAGACATTAATAGTTATATATTTTTCTTTATCATTTTATATAAAATTAATTATTATAGTAAAAAAACATATAAACATCAACCACAGAATACAAATAGCAAGATAAAATATAGTTGATTTTGATTTCAAAATAATCAGACCTTAAAATCCTGTTAATCTTATGCAAAAAGTTATAGGCATAACAAAATTGGAAAGTACTTTGGGAGGAAATATGAAAAAAATATCAGTAGTAATAATTAAAAATGATAATATAGAATACTTTATGAGATGTATTGGAAGTATTATAAAACAGAGTTATGCAAATTTAGAAATTTTAGTAGTTAATACTAACGATGAAAGTATTGATTACTTGAATGATCAACGAATTAAAATAATATCAACTAAAGAAAAACTTAGCATTCACGATTATAGGGTGCTCGCCCTAAAACAGTGCACTGGAGATTATATTTCATTCGTGGATTCAAATGACTATGTTTCTTGCGATTATTACAGATCCTTAATTAGCAGTGCTGAAGAAAACAAGGCAGATATAGCAATTTCATCATATATTGATATTAATAAAAAATGTATTTATAATTTTATTAATATTGATGAAATATATTCAGGAGAAAAAATTTTAAATACTTTTTTTTCAACAGAAGGAAAAAACAACAGATGGTATTTATTGGAATTAAAATTAATTAATAAAAACATAATAAATAAAATTTTGGATGACTATAAAGAATTAAAAGCAAATAGTAATATTGAAGATGATATCCTAATTTCTATATTATTATTTCAACGCACAAAAAAATTGTGTTTTTGTAATTTCGCCGAATACTATTTATCTAGAAAAGACTACTGGAACCAAGAAATTTCTAAGAAAATTTTTAGCAATAAAATATATACTATTTACAAAAAAAATGTTGATAATTGGTCAGTTTTAAAAAAAGATTCAGACTATTACTTATCAAAAAGTAGATATAATGATGGCCTAGAAAAAATTAAAAACATTATAATTAATGGTAATGTAGAAGTCGTTAGCTTTGATATGTTTGATACACTTGTAGTTAGACCATTTTTTAGGCCATTAGACTTATTTGTTTTAATGGACAAAGAGTTTATAAACATTGCCGGGTGTAATCCTGTTATTAAATTTTCAAAAATAAGGATTGAGGCAGAAGAAGAATTAAGAAAAAATAATGTTGAAGTAACACTACTGCAAATATATGATTATATAGCAAAATTTTATTCAATTGACAGAAAGAAAGTATATAAATTAAAAGAATTAGAAGAAAAATTAGAATTAAAGTTTTGTACAAAAAGAAATACCGGTTATCATTTATATTCTTTAGCAAAGTACTTAAACAAGAAGATAATTTTAACTTCTGATACTTATTTTTCAATGGAAGAAATAACAAAAATATTAGAAAATAATGATTATGAATTTGACTGTATATATTTATCATCAGAAATAATGCAAACTAAAAACAATGGTAATTTATATGAACATATTATAAAATTAGAGAAAACAAGCAACATTATTCATATTGGCGATAATTTGCATAGCGACATAGATATGGCTAAAAAATATGATCTTAAAGTAGGATATTTGCCAAGAACTGTTGATGTGATGATGAATGAAACAAATATAAATGTAAATAATTGTGGATGTTTATATCAAGACTTTGATATGTATAATATAAATACAGATGTCTACCTAAGAAATTTTGGTGTAAGATGTGCTACAGCAGTAGTCGCTAACAAGTACTTTGACAATCCATTTAAAGAATTTATGGATAATACAAAATTTAATTCTGATCCGACATTTATAGGATATTTCAGCTTGGGTATGCATCTATTAGCACTTTCAAATTGGCTTTTAACAGATACTAAAAGTAAGCAAATAGATTCCCTTTCATTTATGGCTAGAGATGGATATTTACCATTAAAGGCCGCTAAAATATTTAATAAAAATACCAGAATAAATGATAACTTATTAATAAACTACATATATGTTTCACGACGTGCCCTAATGCCACTTATCCTTTCTAAAAAAGAAGCTATAAATGCAATTGATACCTATATAGATTATAAATTATTTTCACCAAAAACCATAGTAAATCAATTTCAAACTATTATAAATGAATCAAAAATAGATAAATATAGAAGTATACTAATCGACAAAAATATTGCATACAATACAAATTTTAATAGTAGACTAGAATTTTATAAATGCCTATCGATTGTATATGATAATTTATTGGACTCAACTAGGTATGACGACTATTTAAAAATTGTAAGAAAATATTTTGATGATAATTTTGTAGGAAATGCAGCTACCTTTGATATAGGATATAGTGGAAAACCAGAATCAATTATTTCTAGTATAATAGGACGCCCAATAAATACTTACTTTTTTCATTCAACATCGAGCGATGCATATAACAATTCATATATATCAAATTGCAAGTTAAATACATTTTATGATTTTATGCCAACATTAACTGGGACAATTAGAGAACTGTTTTATTCAGATTCTAATCCATCAAGTATTGGGTATAAAAATGTAAACGGACGAGCAGTACCAATTTTTGCTGATAATGAAAAATATACATTTTTTAATAAACAAATGCTGGAATATGTACAAGAATATGCTTTAAAATTTGTGAATGATTTTTCGAAACTGTTTTCAGAATATATGCCAGCACTTGATTTAAATAAATTTTATTTTTCAATTCCATATGAATACTTTTGCAATTATGCATCAAAAAATGACAGATTATTATTTACAAATTTAATATTTGAATCAAATGTTAATGATACTAATCAATTAAACTATTACATAGATATGATTCTTGATAGCTATAACTATTATAATCACAATAGAAGCACAAAAAAACTTGAAAATGACATAAATAAGATAACAGCAGAAATAGAGATGAAAACCCAGGAAAAACTGATTAAGTTGGGATATAAACAATTGCCAAAAAGTAGAGCTAAGAGGATTCTTTATTACATAATGTTTGATCGCAAATCAATGATTTTAAAATGGAATGAATGGAAAAAGCGAAGAAAAGGAATTAGTAGAAAGAAAAAATAATATTTTATAATGGTTCTTGCGTCAATTATTATTTAAATAAAAAACTTGAGCTATATAAAAAGTGTATATCATAATGATAACTTTGGTATAATCAGAAAGAGGTGTTTAAGAATGAAACCAATTTTATATGTCGTTGTTCCATGTTACAATGAGGAAGCAGTTTTAGAAGAGACAACAAAACAGTTAAAACAAAAATTAACAAATTTAATTCAAAATAAGAAAATTTCCGAAAAAAGTAAAGTAATGTATGTAAATGATGGTTCTAAGGATAAAACATGGGAAATAATAAAGAAAATAAATCAAAAAGAAAAACTTTTTACCGGAATAGCACTATCTCGAAATAGAGGACATCAAAATGCACTTTTAGGTGGATTAATGATTGCAAAAAATTATGCTGATATAGTAATTAGTATGGATGCTGATTTACAGGATGATATTAATGCTATTGATGAAATGATACAGAAATATAAAGAAGGTAATGATATTGTGTATGGAGTGCGAAGCACTAGGAAAAAGGATACATTCTTTAAGAGAACAACTGCAGAAGGATTTTATAAATTTATGAAGTTTTTAGGAGTTGACTGTGTTTATAATCATGCAGATTATCGCCTGACTTCTAAACGAATATTAGACGAATTAGAAAACTTTAAAGAGGTAAATCTATTTTTAAGAGGGGTGTTTCCACTAGTAGGATATAAATCGGACGTGGTCTACTATGAAAGAAACGAGAGATTTGCTGGTGAATCAAAATATCCACTGAAAAAAATGTTGAATTTTGCATGGGATGGAATAACTTCATTTAGTATTAAACCGTTAAGATTTATATGTGCAGTTGGCTTTATAATACTATTGGTAAGTATATTTATCATGATATATTCATTGATCAGAAAAATAACAGGAAATACAGTCGAAGGATGGAGCTTTCTTTCCATATCAGTATGGTTTATTGGTGGATTGCAGATGTTAAGTACAGGAATAATTGGTGAATACATAGGAAAAATGTACAGTGAGACAAAAGCTAGACCTAGATACATTATTTCAGAAAACCTAGAAGAACGATAATCAGTATAGCTAAATGGAATTTCTGCAAAATAGTGTTAAAAAAACTTTATAACAGTATTTAGTGTAGCGTCATTTCTATTATCTAGCTTTGATTAGAGAAAAGGAGGTAATATTGGCAGCCAAAGTTTGTTTTTCAACCACAATACTTTAAATTGATAATTTTTTGATATAAAAGACTTCTATAGACTCTAATCAAAGGTTTGGAAGTTTTAAAAATTTTTATATAAGTTTAATTAAAATCTTCTACGAAAAGGCAAAAATATATCTGAAAAATATTCATATTAATAATCACAAACTTTATATCACACTTAAACATGTTAAAATAAAAAAGAAAAGTTGTTTAAAACAATGAATATACATGATATAATCTATAGGAAGACAAATATAAGCAAGGAGCAGTATTACGATGATAACAATAAAAAATATTTTTTACAATTTTAAACATTATTGGTACTTAATGACCCAACTGATTATAAGGGATTTTAAAAGAAAATATAAAAGAAGCGTTTTAGGCGTTCTTTGGAGTCTATTATATCCGGTTTTAATGATGACAGTTATGGCTATTGTATTTTCACAAATGTTTAAGTTTAAGGTAGATGGAATAAATTATTTGGTTTATTTGATGACTGGTATTATTATGTGGCAATACTTTGCAGAGGCAAGTAATAGTGCTATGACTTCTGTTGTTGAAAACTTTGCATTAATAAGCAAGGTATACATTCCAAAATATATTTTTCCTTTTGCAAAATGCTTATTTGTAGGAATCAATTTTTTATTAACATTGATTCCATGGATAGGTTTAATTATCTTGACTCAATTTGGACTTGGCAATTATCCAGCTAATATAAATATCTATTATCTGATATTACCATACATATTCACATGTCTGTTTATATTCACGATAGGTATGGGTCTTATATTATCATGTGTATCAGTATTTTTAAGAGATGTATTTTATATATATGGTATTGTCTTAACAATTTGGAATTATTTTACACCGGTGTTTTATAGCATTGAAATTCTGCCATCATCACTACAAAAATTATTTGTGATTAATCCTCTATATCAATATATTAGTGCCGCAAGAGATATAGTTCTATATGGAAATTGTCCAAGCATAACTAGATTATTATTACTTGGAACAATATCCATAATTACTTTAGGAATTGGATCATTAATATTCAAAAAGAATCAAGATAAGTTTATATATTACATTTAGGAGGTTTAAAATGATCAATATAAAGAATGTAGGTATGAAGTTCAATTTGGGTATTGAAAAAAGCTTTTCTTTGAAACAAGGCTTTGTGAATTTATTTGATCCCAGAATTAGAAAAAAAAGGAAAAAAGAAAAAGAAAAAAGTACGTTTTGGGCACTAAAAGATGTAACATTTAACATAGATAAGGGAGAAGTAGTCGGATTAATAGGAAGCAATGGAGCAGGTAAATCAACTCTTCTAAAAGTTGTTAGTGGTGTTATGAAACCAACAATTGGCAAAGTGGAAGTAAATGGCCTTATTTCTCCTATGATTGAATTAGGTGCAGGCTTTGATGATGAATTAACGGCTAGAGAAAATATATTTTTAAATGGTTCTATTTTAGGATACCAAAAAGACTTTTTAGAAAAAAAGTTTGATGAAATAGTTGAATTCTCTGAGTTAAAAGACTTTTTGGATGTTCCAGTTAAAAATTTTTCCTCTGGTATGGTTGCCAAATTAGCTTTTTCTATTGCCACAATAGTTGATCCAGAAATTCTTATTGTCGATGAGATATTATCCGTTGGAGATATTAAATTCCAAGAAAAAAGTCGAAAGAAAATGATGGAATTAATCAAGGGTGGCACCACAGTGTTATATGTTTCACATTCACTAGATTCAATAAAAGAATTATGCACTAAAGTGGTTTGGTTAGAACATGGCCAAATAGTTGACATAGGTGAACCAGAAAAAATATGTAACGCATATTATAAAAAGCAATTGGGGAAAGATTATCAGTAAAAATCAAAAATAGTACTCAACCAGAGTACTTTTTATATAAGCATGAGTATGAATGCAGGTTGTAAAAGGGGTATACATTTGTTATAATTATTGTAACTATACAAAGAAAATGGGAGGTATAATTTGAAAAAATATATACATTACTGTTGGTTCGGTGGAAAGCCACTACCAAAGCTAGCACAAAAGTGCATAGAAAGCTGGAAGAAATATTTGCCAGATTTTGAAATTATAAGATGGGATGAACAAAACGTTGATCTAAATGAGTGCCCCTTTATTAAAGAAGCTTATGCAAAAAAAGCTTGGGCCTTCGTTGCTGATTATACTAGAACAAAGGCATTATATGAAATGGGGGGAATCTACTTTGATACCGATATGGAAGTGACAAAGGATGTAACGGATATTCTTAAAAAAGGCTCATTTCTAGGAGTGGAAGATACAGGAAAAGTAAATTCTGCGGTATGGTATGAGGAAAAAGAACATGGCTATTTAAGTAGCAAGTTACTAAAACAGTATCGTGAATTCAAAGGGTTTAATAATGAAACTAAAGGTGAAGTAGCAATACCAAAGCTAATAACAGCAATATTAAATGAAAACAATTTTGATCCAAACAGTAAAAAAATACAAAAGCTTCCTCACGATATTTATATATACCCACGTGATTATTTTTATCCATATTCATATAATTGGGAGAATAATGTTTTTACAGATAACACATGTATGATCCATTATTTTGATGCTTCATGGATCCCATTAAAAGATAAAATAGAAATAAATTTAGTAAGAAAAATTGGAAGAAAAAGGACTATAAAGATATTAAATACATATCGCATAGGAAAGGATATTATAAGGAAGTGTGCAAAAAAAATTCTATTTCCAGTGGTAATCTATCGAGATCATAAAAGAAAAATGGCAAAAATAGATGAAAATTATTTGGCAAGAGTTAAAAATACAATAAATGAAATTAATAAAAATAAAAACAAAGAATATATAGCATTTTATAATGGTGAATGGCTAGGAGTAACAAGCTCATGCAAAGAATTATTCAAAAATACAATTGATTGCGGAGAACTATTAAGAAAAAAGGATATTAAACAAATAGCAAATGCAATTTTAAATAATAATATTCACCAGGTAATATTTAACGCAATGTCAATGACTGATATGGATATAGCAGTTAATATAAAAAAGAAAAATCCAAAAATTAAAATAAAATCATTTTGGCATGGAAGCCATTCCCAAGTTTTAGATCACAGTGGCTGGGAGAGAAATGTCAGGATAATAAGACTACATAAATCAGGTATAATTGATGTCATGGCAACTTGTAAGAAGAGCCTACTAAATTTTTATAAAAACGAAGGGTACAGATCATTGTTTATTACAAATAAAGTTACATCTAATATAAAGGCAGAAAAACAAAACACAGATGGAATAAAAATAGGATTGTATGCTGCCAAATGTGATGATTGGAGAAAAAATATGTATTCTCAGATGGCCGCTGTGTCATTAATACCTAATGCCATATTAGATATGGTACCACTAAATGAAAATGCCAAATCATTTGCAAAGGTATTAGGGATGAAAATAGACGGAATAGAAAAGTCATTATCAAGAGATGAATTGCTAAAAAGAATGTCAAAAAACAACTTAAACTTATATGTAACTTACTCAGAGTGTGCCCCAATGCTTCCGCTTGAAAGTTTTGAAATGAATGTTCCATGCTTAACAGGTAATAATCACCATTACTTTGAAGATACTCCATTAGCAAAATATCTAATCGTAGATAATGAGGAAGACCCTGAAGCTATAAAGGAAAAAATAGAAGAATGCTTAAAAAATAAAGAAACAGTATTGAATGAATATAAAATATTCAAAGAGAAAAATTTGCAAGAGGCAGAAAAAGAAATAAAAGCCTTCTTAGATATGTAGGAGGATAAGTATGATTGAGAAGAGTTTAGATATAATATACAATAAAAAATACTTAATTATTATACCTGATAGTGAAAAATATTTATTTGAAGATTTTGAATATACTCTACAAAATGCAATTTTAATGAAAAATAATATTGATGATATTAATTTTTTCATTAAATTTATTAATCAGAATAACATCCCAAGAATTGTATTTGTAGACTATCAAGGAGAGTATGAAGAAGTAATAAACAGTTTAAAAACATCATATGAAATAGATTTTATATTTACAAAAGCACTAGGAGCATTATCAGAACAGCATATTTACTATATGTTTGATAGTATATATAGACTTTATAAAGATAAAGTTATAACAAAATTAGCATTTCTTGATAGGGGCTTTTACGAGTCACTAAAATTAAAAAACAAAAACATATTCTATCTTAAATTAGATACCCCTATATCATCTAAGACAAATTATAATGTAGCAGAAAAGTCAATAGGAGTAATAGGCGACCAAAATAATGCCAAGCATAGCTTTTATAATTGCTTAAGTGCTATAAAACTAACAAAAAAGTATAAAGCTAAGATATGTAAACCTAATCATGTTACAAAAGAGTTTATCAAAACATTTTCAATTGAATGTGATATAGTTAATAATAGAGAAAAACTTTTAGAAGAAAATGCCGTAAATTTATACATTAATTTTACAGATAACAATAATTTAGAATTTATAAAAAGTATGGATAAGGGTATTCCATGCATTTTAGGAAATAATGAAATAATAGATAAAAATAGTAAATTGAGTGATTACCTAGTTGTGAAAAGTGATGATAATATAGATGAAATTGCAGCCAAAATTAATCAAATACCTCAGATAAGAGGTGACATACTAAAAGAATATAAGAGCTTTAGAGAAGAATATAGCAAGAGTGTTAAAAAATTAAAAAATATTTTTTTAGAAAATGAAAATTTTGAATTACCTAAATTAGAATATGAAAAACTGATAACAATTGTAGTACCTGTATACAACGTAGAAAAATATTTGGCACATACACTTGATTCTATAATCACAGCTGCGCCAGAAGATTCAGAAATATTAATTATAAATGATGGATCAAAAGATAATAGTGAAGATGTAATCTTAGAATATAAAAATAATTACCCTCAATTAATAAGATATATAAAACAACAGAATCACGGTTTGGGTAATGTAAGAAATGTAGCCTTAAAAGAGGCAAAAGGAAAATATATAGCCTCAATTGACTCAGATGATACAATCAATTCTTCATTTTTTGATGAAGCTATGCCATACTTGGAAAATGACATAGATATTGTTATGTATGATTGGTTAACAATTAATGAAGATGGAAGATTTACAACACCAGCACTAGATGGAGTATTTAGAAATTTAAATCGTTATGAGGGATTACTTTACACTACAATAATGCCATCTACGTGTAATAAAATAGTGAAAAAGTCTCTATATGAAAAACTTAATATAAAATTTGTGGAGGATAAATTTGAGGATTTAAGCACTAATCCATTTATCATGCTTGCAGCAAGAACAATAAAATACATTAATAAACCATACTATGAATATTACATCAGAAAAGGCTCTATAATGAGAAGCAAGCCGGGACTAAGTATGATTAATATTATTAAAGAGGTAAATAATCGCCTTAAGAAATATAATGATTATTTAAATATAGATATAGAGCTATTTAAATATTATACATTTTCATGGCGTATAGAGGAATACATTTTTAATCAACTATATACAATAGATGTTGAAGAAATAGAAAGTTATTTAAATTATGTAAATGATAACATCAATGACATTATAAATGAAATCATTACCAGCAAAGAGTATATTAATATGTTAGAAAACTTAAAAAATCAAAAATTAAAAGAATATATAATAAAAAGAAATAAAAGTTTCATGGACGGAAATATTTCAAAATTTATTAAAAATGTTAGAAAAGAAAATAAGTATTATAAACTAACTCCACCAATAATTTATTATGGAGATTAAAATGTCTAAAGAAAAATTATTGTGTATTGCACTAGAAAAAGATGATAAAATGGCAGATATATCAAAAAATATTAAAATGAGCAAGTACTGAGATTTTAAATTCAAAGCTAAAAAGTGCAAAACTTTATGATAAATGTATAGAGGAGAATGAAAACGATGATATCAAAAATCCCAAAAAAACAATATATAGTGTCGACAGTATTAGCATTAATAACTTATGTAGCTTTATGTGGCCAAAAGGTATTACCATTAAATAATTTTCTTGCTTTTCTACTAATAATACCATTAATTAAAGCATATCTAAAAACTGATTTTACAAAAATAAAAAGGGGAATATTAGTTTTCTCGCTTATTATATCTTTCATTCTAGTGTTCGGTAGAATACTATATAACTTTAGGTATTCAAATACTTATAGTTCATTTAAAGAGTTATTTAGACTTAAATCATTACTATACATAATAGGTAATTTTTCTTTTATCTATTCAATACTTGATCAAATTATCCCAAAACTAATAGGCATAAAAATAAAAAATGAAATTTCAATAAAAAAGCATCCATTTTTAATACCATTCATAGTAATACTATCTTGCTATATATTATATTTTATAATTTATTATCCAGGGATTTTATCTAATGATTCATTATTAGAACTCAACATGATTTTAGGAAATGAAACAATAACAGATCATCATACAATAATTCATTTTTTATTTATGAAAATACCATATGAACTTGGCTATTATATAACACGTAGTAAAAATATTGCAGTTTCATTCATATCAATAACACAAATGATAGTAGTTTCATCAATCTATGCAAGTATGGTAAATTTCATTAACAAAAGAAATGCACCAAAGTTTTTGGTATATATTAGTATAATATATTTTGCTCTGATACCAATGCATGGTTTCTATAGTATTACCATGTGGAAAGATATAATATTTAGTGCTTTATGTCTGTTATTGACAACGGAGTTATACAAACTTGTTGAAAAAAAGCAAATAACAATAAAAAATTCATATAGTTTTATTATAGTATCTCTTTTAACTGTATTTTTTAGAAATAATGCTATTTATATGTACTATATATTAGCCATAACTAGTCTCTATGTATTTAGGAAGCAATTAAAAACAATAGTTTTAATGCTATTAATAGTTTTTGGTACATATTATATTGTAAAAGGACCAGTATACAAGTATTTTAAAATAAAAACATCATCATCAGCAGAATACATCGCAATTCCACTACAACAAATAGGAAGAATGGCATATAAGAATGTTACATTTACTCAAAGCGAAAAAGAAATGATTAATAAATTAATACCTATTGATGAATTAAAAAATTCATATAATCCAGAGATTGTAGATAGTATAAAATTTAATAAAAAGTATAATGTTAGTGTATTTGACAATAATAAACTAGAGTACCTTAAACTCTGGGCTAATTTGTGTATAAAGCATCCGGCAATAGCAATAGAATCATATTTAACAAGTACATTAGGGTATTGGTATCCAAACGTTGAATATTGGACAAGTCTCAATCAGATAGATAAAAATGACATAGGCGTATATCAGATAACATTCATTCCAAGTAGTATAAAGGAAAAAGTGACGAGATTAGCTAGTAGGGAAGTTCCATTAATAGGAAATACATGGTGTATAGCTGCATGCTTCTATATAATAATAATATCATCCTATATAACTGTAAAAAGGAATAGAAAAAGATATTTATATTTATTTGTACCAGTTTTTGGAATATGGTTAACTATGATGGTAGCGACTCCCGTATTTGCTGAATTTAGATATGTATATAGTGCATTTACATGTCTACCATTTTTAATTTCAGTTCCATATTTAACAAATAATCCAAAAAAAATGATTAAGAATTCCACTTTATAAAGCAATGGCTTAATCATTAATTAATTTAGGAACAAATAATACAATTAATCTTGTAGACAACTTAATAATTAATTTCATAGGGAAGGTATTAAAGATAGTTTGGCTATATTTATATATCTTCTTTTTTTAACTAAATTGTGATCTAATCTATTTATACTTTTTAATTTTATTACCCTTAACAATATATGCTTTCTTAGATATCTCCATCAATGGCATATCACTTAAACTATCACTATATACTTCATTAACAATAATTTTTGGATATTTTTCTTTTAAATACTTAACCTTATTGTTACCTTTGCAATTATCTTTTCTAAATTTACCGGTATGTATATCAACATCACTAGCAATTACATCTTTTGTTTTTAAATAAGAAGCAAATGGTTCAACTAAAAAATTAGGGGAAGCAGAGATAATTATGTCTTTAGAGTGGCTTTTTGATAAATAAAAGCTTTTGATTTTGTATTTATGTTCATTAAAAAATTTATTAACTATCTCTTCTGGATTATCTATCTTTTTTAAAAACGAGAAAAAGGCTTCTTTTACCTCGTTTTTATTTTTTTGCTTAATGAAATACAAGAAATAATAAAAAAGCACTTTAAAAGAATGAAAAATTAAACATTTATTATTTTTTACACAAAATTTATAAAAATCTATAGAACTATCGCCATCATATATTGTTTTATCAAAGTCATATATATTCATAAAATCACTCCTAGTAGTTTTTGATTGCAAAAGATAATACTTTAACAAGTTCTGGAATATTGCATAATAAAATTGTTAAACATAGTAAAATTACAAAAAATCTAAAAACTTTATCATTTTTTATAATACTTCTAAGAAATAAATAAAATAGCGATAAATACGCAAAAGCAAAGTACAAACTATATAATATTAAACCATTTTCAGAAGTTCCCCAGCCTATAAATAATAATAGCATTACAGAAAAAACTACCCATAATATACAAAAATTAGCAAATTTATTTTTTCTATTAAGTATATAACCAAGTATTACTGCTATTAATACTATTACACCAAGAAGTGCAATGCTTTTAACCTCTGCTAATTGATATGATGGATGATTTAAAATCTCCATTACTTTTCCTTTAGGAGCTATTATAATTCCTTTAATAAAGTTAATAAATTGATAAAATCTATCAACAAAGCTTATTTTTTTTGCAAACGTAGATGTTAATGAACTAAAGTTAGTAAGCACCGAGAATATTTGTGGAAATTGTCCTCCGATTGTGAGAACAGAAAGGAATACCAAAAAGCATTTAAAGGTATCAGTAATGTACCTCTTTAAATTTTTAATTTCTGAAATTAATGGAAAAACAATTCCAGAAGTAAGCATTGTACCAACTGCACCTACATACAAATAATTTGGTTTTAACTTTTTTTCATAAAAATAATAACATGTAAGAACTAAATAAAATAAACCAATAACATATTGCTCGAGAATAATACTAAATATCATATATGAAAAGCTTATACTAAATAATAAATATAAATATTTTTTATCCTTTTCTTTAAGTTTTAACATCCTAGATATTAGAATTGTTGATAATGAAAGTAAAACGAATTGTATAAAAGTCATTGCAGATACATATTCATATTTTTCAGGAACGAAAAATAATATTTCAGCAAGTAGTTTTCCAACTATCGAAAATGGCAAAGAAAATATTCCAAATAATGGTTGTCTAACATCATTTTCAACATAACTAACATTAAAAAATGCGTCTTCATATGTTATTGCACCAGAGTCACTTGTATATATGACATCATAAATGTATAACTTATTATTGTGCATTGGAATAGAAAATGCAGTAGTTAAAAATGGAAGCACAATAGATACAAATAAGCCAATAAAAGAAATAATTATTAAATATTTCCTTTCGCTTTTAGATAGTTTACAATAGAATTGTTTTATAATTGGAAGTATTTTTTTTATAAATAAATATATCAATACAGAGAAAAACGGTACAGACAGTAACACAATAATCTTGTAAATAAAATCATCAAATACTATTCCAAAATAATGTTTAACCAGATTATTTAACATTTTTACGAAACTGTTTTCGAATCTGAGATAATATTTCAAAGAATACAAACTGATAAAAATAGAAATAAAAAAACACTTTTTATCAAATTGTATATTTCTTAAATACTTATAATCGATAAATATTGATATTAAAAACGATATAATTGCACCTACCAATACTACTTTATAATCATACCTATTTGACAATAAAATTGTGAAAAAAGGACTAGATAACATAAATAAAACTCTAATTACTAAATTAAAAACACTTTTTTTATTAATTTTTTTCATTATATACTCCTATATTAAATATAAAATTACAAACAAACTAATCATATATATTAAACCCAAGGCAATTAATACTTTATCTTTCATAATAACTTCAACTGGGTCGCCATCACTATCCCCCTCAATATTCATGCTATACTTCATTGCGATAATAATAATCAATGGAACAGTCCAAATTAATAAATTATTGTTTTTCAACACAATTACGCTATCTGTAGTCCAAAGAGAGTAAAATACAATTGTCATAGTTAAGCACATATACATATTCTTATCCAAAAAGTCTTTATTATAGTACTTTAAGACTTTTCTATAGTTTACACCACTTTTAATTATTTCATTTCTTCTTTTTCCTAATCCTAGATAAAATGAAATTGCTATTACAGTTAAATACAACCAATTAGAAACAGTAATATTTAAAAGAGTTGCTCCAAAAAGTACTCTTATAAAGAATCCAGATACTAAAATTATAATGTCTAAAATAGGAATATTTTTAGCACCAAAACTATATATCAAATTTAAAATAAAATACAACAAAGCTAAACTTATAGATAATGCATTAAAATTTCCTAATATACATATAAGAACAATGATTGTGATTAATAAAATATCAAGAATTATAGCATTTTTAACACTTACTTTACCAGAGGCTATAGGCCTATTGAATTTTGTTTTATGCATTTTATCCTTGTCTTTATCTTTTATATCATTAATTATATATATTGTACTTGCTAAAAGAGAAAAACATATAAATCCTAATAAACAAGTTAGAATATTATTTTTATCAAAAAACATTCCACTAAAAAGTAATGGTAAAAAAACTAAAAAATTTTTTATATAGTGTTTGGGTCTCATTAATTTAATATAACTCATATTTTCTCCTATTTAATCATTTAAATCTAAAAATTTAACATTTATTATAAACTCATAATATTTTTTTCGAATTAACTTTGACAGTCTAAAATCATAAATTTTTTTAAACAAAATTTGTCTAATATATTCAATTATTGCAGATATAATATATATTAAAATTACAATAAATAAAACGTAAAAAACAAATTTATATGAATATATTGGTCCATTATCAATTTTTAAAAAGATATACATTAATTCTCTTGAAAAGTTATTATCATGTATTAGGTAAATGCCAAAAACCAATGAAGCGATTTTGTTTATAATCTTACTTTTAAAATTAAGTGTTCCAAAATACTCAAAAAAACATATACTTTGTATTATTACCAAAGGATTATTATATAAAATACTTGCTCTTGATACATATGAGCTAATTTCTCCTAAAATAGTATTTACGCCTGCCACAGCTATCGAATATTTATATAAAATATAGTTACTAAATGCGCAGGTAAAAAATATAAATATCAAAATTATCTTATACATATTTCTGGATGCAACTCTAAATATATAGCTCTTACTTAAGGAATATTTTTTCAAATAAGCACCCAAAATATATAGAAATATAAAATGATATAATGTATATCCAGAATTATCAAAGTATAAACCACCAGTTAGCGAAGGGATAATAGAAAAAATAATAAATAAGACTACAATCATTTTTCGATAATTATTTTTACTCATTTTTTCAATGCCCTTATTTATAAAAGGCGTTAGACAGTACAATAACAAATAATTTTTAAAAAACCAATATTCATTCAGATTTATTGGAAAGACTTCTTTTATAAATGTAACTTTATCGATCGATACAATATTAAATATAAGCAATAAAGCAACAATTAGGATTCTATAAAACCAATTTGCATTCAATAAACTCCAAACCTTACTTTGCTTAAAATTACTTTCAATTTGATAATATCCTGTAACAAGAATAAAAGAATTAACATGTACCAGAGTAATGAATTTAATAAACTCAAAAATAATTTTTAAGCTTTCATTCTGACAATTTTCAAGTACTTTTCCATGCATTATAACATGATACAATACTATTAAAAGCATTGAAACAATCCTCATTAATTCATACGCAGAATTTCTCTCTTTTTCCTTATTCATACCTAAACTTCCCCCATTACTATCTAACTATATGAAATATATCATATTTTGTAATTTTTTAAAAGAAAAAATATTATTTCGCAAAAAAATTACAAACCCTTTATAGAATAATTTTACTAAAAATCATAAAAAATTAAGCACAAAAGTCAAATTTCTTTACGTTTAAATTCTTATATGTTATACTAACCTTAAGATTATTAGAAAAGTTAGGAGTAGCGATAAAATGAAAAATAATGACAAAAAAATAGCAGTATTAATTCCATGCTATAATGAAAGCAAAACAATTGAAAAAGTAGTGAAAGATTATAAAAAGGTATTGCCGGAGGCTGATATTTACGTATATGACAATAATTCCAATGATAATACAGATAAAATAGCAAGTAAAGCTGGAGCAATCGTAAAATATGAATATAAGCAAGGAAAAGGTAATGTAATTAGAACAATGTTTAAAGATATCGATGCTGATTGCTATTTGATGATTGATGGTGATGATACATATCCTTCCGAAAATGCAAGAGAAATGTGTAACTATATTTTAGAAGGAAAAGCAGACATGGTTATTGGAGATAGATTATCATCAACATATTTTACAGAAAATAAAAGACCATTTCATAATTTTGGCAATCGTCTAGTAAGGGGACTAATTAATAGTTTATTTAAAAGTAATATTAGAGATATAATGACGGGTTATCGCGCATTTAGCTATGATTTTGTAAAAACATTTCCAGTACTATCAAAAGGATTTGAAATAGAAACTGAAATGACAATACACGCTTTAGACAAAAACTTTTTATTAAAAGAGATACCCATTACATATCGTGACCGTCCAGCCGGAAGTGTATCAAAGTTGAATACTTATAGTGATGGATTTAAAGTTTTAAAAACTATAGCAAGGTTATTTAAAGAGTATAAACCTACAATATTTTTCTCAATTATTAGTTTAGTATTTTTAATCATTTCATTAGTATTTGGAATCCCAGTATTTAGTGAGTATTTTAAAACAGGATTAGTACCTAGATTTCCAACATTAATTTTTTCTGGCTTCATGTTAATTATTTCAATTTTAATGTTCATTTGTGGAGTGATTCTAGAAGTTGTAGTAAAAAAACATAGGCAACTATTTGAACTAGTACTTATAGGAACAAAAAAGGAGAAATAAAATCATAATATGAAAAAGGATAAAGTAGAAATATTAATCAGCAAGTTATTAGAGAGTTTTCATATAAAATTAACACCAAAATCAGAAAAACTAATAGCTCAAATATTTAAATTTGGAATCGTAGGGGGAATTGCTTTTATAATAGACTTTCTTTTCCTTTTTTTATTTAAAGAATTACTATCATTGCCCATTTTATTATCAAACACTTTGTCATTCATAATATCGACAATATACAACTATATAGCAAGTACAAAATGGGTCTTTGACACAAAAAGAGATAAAAGCAATAAAAAGAAATTCATAATTTTTGTAGTATTCAGTATAATCGGATTGCTGATTAATAATATAGTTATGTGGATTTTAACAGATGTTATTAAACTCTACTATTTATTATCAAAAATAGTTGCAACAGCAATTGTTATGATATTTAATTTTATAACAAGAAAAATATTTTTGGAATAATTCGTCTATACACCTATAATTTCATAAAAAAGTACACAGTACAGTTAGTTTATTTTGACTTTAATACAAGTATAAATAAAAAAAGCTCATTTGTATCATAAGAAAAGAGGAGTAATTAAAATGAAAAACATACTGAATAAAGAAAATAAGAACTATTTGATAATTTTTTCAGTTCTCATTTTTTTACTTATAATTACCAGTATCTTTAATATAAAAAGCATCCCATTCTTAGTAATTAGTTTGTTTACAAATTTATTTATAATATTCACTATAAGAAATACTAAAAGAATTTTAAAAATTAATTTTTCCAAGAAAGAAAAGATAGTAATAATATGCTCAATAATTATTTTGTATTTATTTTATACTATATCAATTCTAACTAGAAAATTTATATATTATTGGGACTTTTCTTGCTATTACAATATTCAATTAACTACTATAGAAAAATTTAATACTTCCTTCATGGAAGGAGCAAGGTATTTTGTCGGAAGTACTTGGTCAGGCGAGTATGGTAACTTTCTAACTTTTATTCCTCAAGTCCTTTTCAACTTTACAAATAAGAGTATTAATAGCTACCTAATTTCCAATACTTTAATTATTATTCCATATCTAGTTACTTCATTTATGCTATTTGCTAAAAGTATAAAGAAAATTTTAAAAATTAAAGATTATAAGTTTGAATTAATAATGTTAGTTCTATTTTTAATTACCCCCTTATTACATTCAACCTTTATTCTAGGACAACCTGACATATTTGGTTTAGCTTTAATATTTTTAATCATCTCTTTAACAATAAATTATAATTTTAAAAAACTTGAATATGATAGATTATTTTTCATATTAATATCATCATTCCTACTACTAATAGCTAGACGTTGGTATTTCATTTGGATGTGTGCATATTATTTATGTTACGTAATTAAATTATTATTTGAAAATTATAAAGAAAAGTATTTTAAAACTATGATTAAACATATCCTGATTTATGGTCTATTTTGTTTAATATTCTTTTTTATAACACTGTATCCATTATTTAAGGTAATATTATTTGGCTCATATGGTTCATATTCAACCTTTTATTTAGAAAATGGCTTATTTGGTGAATTCTTAAGTCAAATAAAAAGAATAGGTTTAGTAATATTTTTAATAATGTTAATAGGAATATGTTATGGAATATACAATAAAAAGTATAGATTAATAACCATCTTTTTCCTTGCTGTAAATTTAATAATTATATACATATTCACCAGAGTTCAAAATATGGGAGAACACCATTCACTAACATTAATACCAAGCTATATATTCTATGTAATGCTTGCCTACAAACTAATTCATGATAAAGTAAAAAATACTAAATTTGAATATCTACTAATCGTATTTTTTATACTAAACTTTATACTATCCATTAACAACATCTCTTTATTATTTTTCTCCAACATAAAGTTAAAAATAGAGAATGATAAAGATTATAAATCAATAGGAAGAGTAGTTGATTATCTTAATAAGATAGTAGATAGTGATAATGAAGCCTATTTAATAACTCATAATAATATGTATAATCCAGACAAATTAAGAAACTACTATACCCCAAATTCAAAACTATCCAAATGTATGCCATATGGTTCAGCAATTATTGGAGTTCACAAATTTCCAACAGAATTATTTACAGCTAAATACGTTTTAACTACAACACCATATGAAGAAACATCTGTTGATGGCAAATATAATCAAGTATTTTTAAATCAAGTGTCTAAGGGGAAATTCATAGAAAAGAAGAACTTTAAGATGAATAAAATATATAATATTACTATTTATGAGAGAATAGAAAAAGTCGATAATGATGAAGTAAAAGAATATATAAAAGTATTAGAAAAAGAATCAAAAGAATACCCACAGCTATATATAGATGTATTAAAAGGATATTTAAACTAAACTCAGAAAAGATAAGAAAAAAGTATTATCAAATTATACATGATAAATCTAAATAGTATCAATGACTAAAAAATAATATTCACTTTTCTGTACATAATAGTAATAATAGTCCATTTTACGTTAACCAAGAATTATTCATATATAAAAATATAGTAAAAAATGTTATAATAGCGATGAGGAGTTGATTTATTATGAGAAAATGTGTAATAATCATGAATCCTAATAGTGGCAAAAAGAAGAAAGTAAATTATAAAGAGTTTTATGATATATTAAGAAAGCATGGCTACGATGGAGAAATAAAATTTACTAAAGGCAGTAAAGATGCTACTAGAATAGTACAGCAATTAGACAATGATATAGATTTAGTAATAAGTGCTGGAGGGGATGGAACCCTAAACGAAGTCGTAACTGGGAATTATCTAAGAAAAGAAAGACTTACATTAGCTAATTTACCTCTCGGAACTACTAATGATGTTGGAAGTATGTATGGACTTAATAGAAACTTCTTAAAAAGTTTGGAACTAATACTAGATGGTAAGAGAAAGATGGTTGATATTTGTACAATCAATAACACCCCATTTATATATGTTGCCTGTCTAGGAGATTATATTGATATGGCATACAGCACTCCCAGAGAATTAAAGAAAAAATATGGTAAAATAGCATATATAATGTATGGACTTAGTCAACTAAAAAGTGGCGTTAGTACATATGACGTTAAATATAAAATAGATGATGAAGAATATGAAGGACAATACTCATTCTTCTTTATAACTAACTCATCCCGTGTAGCAGGAGTAAACGATATATATTATGATGTGAAACTTGATGATGGCATGTTTGAGGTAGCCTTTGCTAAAGTAAAAAATAAAAAAGATATGCTTAAAATGCTAGTTTTAATGAGTACCAAAGAAATAAAAGACGTTCCAGGAATTACTTATTATCAAACAAACAATCTTGAAATAGAATTTAAAAAAGGTCCTAAAACATCATGGTGTATAGATGGAGAAGAATACAAAAGCACCAAGATAAAATTTAATTTTAAGATAGGCGCACGTATGGAAATGCTTCTTCCAACAGAAAACATTAATAAATTATTTGAGTAAGAAAGACTGTCAATGACAGTTTTTTTATGCCGCAACACTTAATTTTCATAAGATACTAGTACTACTATATTTAATAAGAATAGTTCCATAAATTAAAAAAATATGATATTATTATAGTCGTAATAGGAGTTTTATATGGCTTTAATTAGAAAAAATAAAAAGAAAACAGAAAAAATAGTAACTATGAAGATGCTTTTATGTATCTTATATTTAATAGTAATAACTGTCTTATTCGTATGTGCTTATAGTATTTTTAGAGATAAAGAAAAAGTTATATCTTGGGATAAAGTAACCACATCAGATCAGTATGCCTATATTGATATATCACAAATGTCTGAAAAATTTGCTTACTTTTCTGATAGTAAAAAACAAATTCACTTCGTAATTGAAAGAGAAGATACCGGTCTTTGGCATACCTATTTAATCGCTATAAATGAAAATGATTATAATCAATATAAAGATATAATAGATTATACATACCAAAGAACTGATAAAGTTCCTGAAAAGAAAAGAGTATATGGCTATCCAGTTATTATAAATGATGATTTAAAAAGATTAGCAATTAGTAATATAACTAACTTTATCCCAGCAGAAAATGAAGTAGTAATTACTAACGAAAACTTTAATGAATATTTAACCAATAGTTATCTTGATGTAACAAATGACAAAAAAGATAGTTTTAATTTCATTTTAATGATTATATTACTTATGATTTTTATTGTGATAGTTTTATTTATTTTAACTGCAACAAGTAAGAATGAACCTACTGATGATGTAAAAAGAATAGTAAAAAGTATCAGAAAGAGATTAAGTAAAAACTAAGTATTAATAGGAGGATATCATGAATTATAATTATAAAACAAATGGGACCTGCTCAACTAATATAAGTTTTAAAGTTGAGGATAATAAAGTATATGATGTTAAGTATGAAAGAGGTTGCCCTGGTAATCTTAAAGCTATATCAAAACTAGTAGAAGGAAGAGATATAGATGATGTTATTTCAACTCTAAAAGGAATAAAATGTGGTTTTAAGGAAACATCTTGTGCTGATCAGCTAGCTAAAGCCTTAGAGCAAGCAAAAAATAAATAATTGAAGGAAAAGATATGAAAAGAAGTAATAAAAAAGAATTTGATTATAATTATCTCATTATAGTTGCTTTTTGTATTTGTCTTATCATTTTAATTTTAAAAAATGGTACCGTTTTTGGTTCAAACATAGACTGGTTTAATCAACACACTGTCTTCCCAGATTATTTTAGAAAGCTTTTTTATGCCACTAAAAATCCCTTTCCAAATTTTGCTCTTCAAATAGGAGCTGGCCAAAATATATATAATTTTTCTTATTATGGACTATATAATCCATTATTGATGTTATCAATATTATTTAAAATAGTACCAATGAAAATATATATAATTGCGATAAATATATTTCTATATATATTATTTGGTCTTTTACTTTACTATTTCTTTAAAGATAAAACTACTAAAAAATTATCCCTAGTAGTAACATTAATTCTATTGATGTCTTCAACCGTATTATTTCATTTTCATAAACATTTTATGTTCGTAAATTATCTACCTTTCTTAGTCTTAGCATTAATTGGTGTAGATAAATTTTATAAATGCAATAAAAAATCCCTAATAGCCTTTTCTATATTTATGATAATAACAAGCAGTTATTACTACAGTATTTGTAGTATTATTGTAATTTGTATCTATGCTTTATATAAATATCTAGAGGTAAATGATAAAATAATACCAAAAGAACTATTCAAAAAAGTATTAAATTTCTCTATACCTGTAATAATAGGAATACTATCAGCAGCACTACTAATATTACCAACTTTTTTTGCTCTAAAATCAGGTAGGGAAGATGCTGTATCATCTGTCAAAACTATTAGTAAACTAATTCCCTCTATTAATTTAAGAGGCATACTTTATGATAATTATTCAATAGGTCTAACCTTTATTTCTCTTTTAGCTTTAGTAATAGGTCTAACATCCAAAGAAAAGAAAGTTAAAGTATTATCACTTATTTTAATAATTTTAATTGATTTTCCATTATTTATATATATTCTAAATGGTAACCTATATCTTAGAAATAAAGTATTAATACCATTTATACCATTATTTGGACTATTATTAATAGATTTCATCTCTAGATTAATTAATAAATTAGTTAAACTAAAAACCATCCTACTTACAACAATTATTATTACTATATTAAGCATAATAACCAAATTTAAATTATACTGCATATATATAGATGCTTTAATAGTTATAATCGCAATAATTTTATTTTATAAAGATCACATAAGTAAAAGAGTACTATATACTGTATTTTTATTAATATCGCTATTGATGGTATCTATATCTAATGTAACTGATTCATATGTTACCAAAGAAGACTTCAATAACTCTATTAATTCCAATGTAGAAAATAACTTTAATAAAGTTCTAAGTAAAAATAAAGAGTTAGTAAGAAGCAATAACTTAGAAAACACATTAAGCGATGTAAACTCTGTATATGACATTAATTATAATCAAACATCTCTATATTCATCAGTATATAATCAACTATATAGAAATTTCTACACCAATGTATTTAAAAGCTCTGTATCGTATCGTAATAACCTAATTACTTCTCAAAATAATGACATCCTTTTTCAGACATTTATGGGAGTAAAATATCTATATACTGACAAAAAACCTCCAATAGGTTATCAAAAAATATCTAAAAAAGTCTATCAAAATAATAATGTTTTTCCAGTCTTATATGGAAGAAGTAAACTAATAAATGAAAAAGATTTTGATAAACTAAATTATCCAGATACAATAGAAAATCTTTTTGGGGGAACAATAGTAAAAAGTAGTAAAACTAATACTAATATTAAAAGAATAATAAAAAAAGAAAACATTTCTTATAAAATTATCAACAGCCACGATGTTGAAATAAAAAACAATAATGATCATATTGAACTAAAAGCTTTAAGTGATGAATCTAACTTATCTCTAGCCGTAGATAGAGATCTTAAAAATAAGATTTTAATAATTGAATTTAGTATTATTGAAAGATCTAGCTGTCACGATGGTGATTTAAGTATAACCATTGATGATATTAAAAATAATCTAACTTGCAAACAATGGCTTTATAAAAATAATAACAAAGTATTTCATTACGTTATTAGTAATAATGATAAAAATAATCTTAAAATAAGTTTTAATCCTGGCCTATATAAAATTAATAATATTAATACTTATTTAATTGATTATGAAGATATAAAAAATATTAGTAATGATGTAATAAAATTTAATCTTAATAGTGATTCGAATAATGATAAAATAACAGGTAATATAAATATGCCTAATAATGGCTATTTTGTAACAAGTATACCTTATGATAAAGGATTCAAAGTAAAAGTAGATAATCAAATTATTGAAACTGAGATAGTAAATAAAGCTTTCCTTGGCTTTAAATTACAAAAAGGAGCCCATAACATAGAAATTACTTATAGAGCCCCATATCAAAAAGAATCTCTTATTTTAACAGTAATTGGAATAATAGGTTTTATAGGATTAATATATTTTGATATTAAAAGGAAAGATTAGATAGTTTTTAAAACTATCTTTTGTTCTAAAAAGCCATTAGCAAGCAAATGTTTGCATCTTATTATAGTAAGACAAGATTATGAAAGAGCTTTACTGGAAGAAATTTAAAAACCATGAGAAAATTTTACTTAATGTATCCAATTTGGCAGACAGTGTCTTCCAAATTGAGTTAGTCACACTATTTGGAATTAATTGGTGCTGTTGAAGAAGAAAAGAAAAACTTTGAATTAAATGAGAAGGTCAATTATTAAATAAAAGTATATTCAGTAATTATTCAGATAAATTCTTATAAATTATATTAAATTATTATTTATAAGAGATTTATATTTCAATAATCTAAGTCTGAATAGTTACAAGAATACTATCAATATAATAGCTTTTACTTGACAAACCAAAATAGTCATTATAAAATGAACATATGAACATATACTCATATAAAGGAGATAAAAATATGAAACTACATAGTAAAGAATTACTATATGGTTTAAGTGAGTTTTATAAGATTTTTGGTGATCAAACAAGACTAAGAATTTTAGATGCTCTCTTAAATAAACCATTATGTGTAAATCAAATAAGTGAGATATTAGATGTTACCCCTTCCGCAATATCTCATCAGTTAAAGAACTTACGTTCATCTAATTTAGTAAAAGGTGAAAAAAATGGGAAGAATGTCTATTATAGTATAAGTGATGATCATATTAAAATTATACTAAAGTATGGATTAGAACATATATCGGAGGTAATGTAATGAAAAAATATTTTAATGAAGATTTAATAAAAATAATTATAAGTGTATTCCTATTTATAATATCTTTTCTATTAAAAGAACCCTATAAAATAATTGCTCTAGTTTTAAGTTACATAGTTATTAGTATTGAAATATATAAAGATGCCTTCAACGATTTAAAAGAAAAAGATATATTTAATGAAAACCTATTAATGATAATCGCAACTATAACAGCTTTTATTATTAAAAATTATACTGAAGCTGTAATTGTAATGTTATTATTTGAAATAGGTGAATACTTATCTGATCTAGCTGTTGATAATAGTAAAAAACAAATTACTAAATTATTAGATTTAAGAGTAGATAAGGCCAATTTAGTAATTGATGATATAGTAAAAGTAGTTCCTATTAAAGCTGTAAAAGTAGGAGATATATTTGTTGTTAAACCTGGTGAAAAAATCCCATTAGATGGAATTGTAATAGAAGGTAAATCCAGTCTAGATACTAAAGCTTTAACAGGTGAAGCAGTACCAAGAACTGTAACTAAAAATGAACAAGTATTGAGTGGCTATATAAATAGAGATAGTATTCTAAAAGTTAAAGCAACAACTAATTATAAAACTTCAACAGCCAGTAAAATAATAGATATGATTGAAAACTCTAATGAGAGAAAAACAGATACTGAAAAGTTTATCAGAAAATTCTCCAAAATATATACCCCAACCGTAGTAGTTTTAGCCATTATTATAACTATTATACCAACTTTAATTGGCTATGATTTTAATACCTGGTTATATAGATCACTTATCTTTTTAGTAACATCATGCCCCTGTGCCATAGTTATTTCAACACCATTAGGTTACTTCTGTGGAATAGGTAGAGCTAGTAGAGAAGGTATAATAATAAAAGGTAGTAAAGAACTAGAAAAATTATCAAAGAGTTCCTATTTACTACTAGATAAAACTGGAACAATTACAGAAGGTGTTTTTGAAGTAGTCGAAGTAAAATCTAATACTAAAAGTGAAGAAGACTTTTTAGATATTGTAACATCAGCTGAGGAAAATTCTATTCATCCAATTGCTACTGCTATAAAAAATTATTATAAAGGTAACAATCTAAAAGAAGTTAAAGATTATAAAGAAATATCAGGAAAAGGAATATCATGTACAATTGGTAAAAATAAAGTATTAGTAGGTAACAGAAAATTAATGACTGATAATAATATAACTATTGATGAATTAAAAACTAATAAAACAGTAGTTTATGTCGCAATTAATGAAAAATTTGAGGGATATATAATAATCTCTGATAAAATAAAAGACTCTAGTAGAAACTTATATAAGTTAGTAGGAGATGACTTAAAAGATATAATTGTATTATCTGGTGATAATGAAAAAACAGTTGCTGATGTTTGTGGTGAATTAAAAATAAAAACATATTATAGTAATCTATTACCACTTGATAAAGTTAATATTATTAAAAAATATCAAAAATTTGGTAATACTATATTTGTTGGTGATGGAATAAATGATGCACCTGTTTTAAAGATATCAGATATTGGAATATCAATGGGTAATATAGGAAGTGATGCTGCCATAGAAGCTAGTGATGCTATAATAATGCATGATGACTTAGATAAAATCAAAACCGTTATTAATATTTCCAAATTAACAAAGAAAAAAATAATTCAAAATATCTCATTTGCCCTTATAATAAAATTCCTAGTTTTATTATTAAGTGTATTGGGTTTAAGCACTATTTGGATGGCTGTATTTGCTGATGTTGGTGTAACCCTAATTTCTATTTTAAGTGTTTTAACTATTATGTGGCGAAAAATAAAATAAATATAGTATAATAACATTAGGTGATTTAAATGGTTAAAGCATTAACATTAGAACGATTAAATAAAAAGTATGATGCTCTTCAAGAAAAATATGGATCCCAAGAATTAAATTCTATCTATAATGGTGGTTGTAAAAATAATCCTGATATCTGTTTTGTTTTCATGAATCCAACTGGTAAAAATATAGCCTCAGCTAAAGACTGGACTGGTATAAGATCTCCTTGGGTTGGAACTAAAAACGTTTGGGATTTGTTTATTGAACTAGATATGATTGATAAAAATATCTATAAAAAAATTAAAAGTATAAAAGGTAGTGAATGGACACCAGCCTTTGCCAAAGAGGTATATGCTGATATAGAAAGAAGAAAAATCTATATAACCAATCTTGCTAAATGTACTCAAACAGATGCCAGAATCTTAAATGACAAAGTATTTAAAGAATATCTTCCCTTATTTGAAGAAGAAATAAAACTAGTTAATCCCAAAATAATTATTTTATTTGGCAACCAAGTTAGCTCTATCTTTCTAAATACTAAAATATCAGTATCTCAGTCAAGAAAAAAAGAGTACCAAAAACAAATAGGCTCCACTATTTACAAATGTTACTCCGTTTATTATCCCGTAGGAAATGGTAGATTTAATATTGATAAATCAATCGAAGATATAAAATATATTGTTGAAAATAATAAAGTAGTTGCTTAAAAACAACTACTTCTTTTCTTTCTTTATAAGTTTAGCATGTACTACAATTTTATCAGTACTATTTAAACATGTAGACAAAGTAAGGATTTTGTCATTTACATTAGGATGAGTATCAAAATTATAAATACTTCTTCCAACGATTAAATTAATGAAGTCTTCAAAACTATTATCATCGCTAAAACCCGTTGTTATATAATCATTAGTAGTAGGAATATTATATACACTAAATATTTGCCATAAAGAATTTTCTGAGTCGGTTGATAGTCTAACAACATGATTACTACTATCATTTAGCCACTTATTAGAAAGTGTATTTGAAAGACTACCAAACATAGTCTTATCAGTTCTACCATGAGCATAAATGACTGTATTTCTACCTAAATTATTAATATCATTTCTATAATCTAAAAATACCCAACCAGCATAATTAAAACTTTTATTAAAAGAATGAAACAAATAATAGTTATTATCCTTAGACTGAACAAATGGATAATTTATATTAGTACCATTAACTTTAATCCAACCAACCGTATCACCATTAACTTCTCTTAACTTATTAATATCAACATTAATTAAATTCATCTTTACATAATTCCAGTATGGATCACCTATAGATGTAGTAGCTGCTTGATTAACTAATTCTATTTTATTACTATCATTAATTTCTGTAATCTGAGTTAACTTCTGTATCTTTTTAATTTCCTCATCTGTCTTTTTACTATCATTTAACCATTCAATAATTTTAGATCCTGAAAAAATAAGAGCAGATACTGATACTAAAAGTGTCAGAAAAATAAAAAACCTTTTCATTCTTAAAATCACCATTATAATTATATAATAAAAAATAAAATAAAGATATATAATTATTAAAGTAATGTTATAATATTTATATAAATATACTTGTATTATTTATAAATTTTAAATATAATATAATCTTACTAATTGGAGGAATAGATATATGAAAAAAGTAGTAATTGGTATGAGTGGTGGAGTAGATTCTTCTGTCGCAGCAATATTATTAAAGGATCAAGGCTATGATGTTATTGGCCTATTTATGCGTAACTGGGATTCTTATTCAGATGGTGAAATGAAAGGAGCCCCTGTTGGTAAAACTGGTATATGTCCTCAAGAAGAAGATTATCTTGATGCCAAAGCAGTCTGTGATAAATTAAATATTCCTCTTTATAGAAAGGACTTTGTAAAGGAATACTGGGATTATGTATTTACATATTTCTTAGATGAATTAAAAAAGGGAAGAACTCCTAACCCCGATATAATGTGCAATAAATATATTAAATTTGATATGTTTGCTAAAGAAGCTAGAAAATTAGGGGCTGACTATATAGCTACTGGGCACTATGCTAAGATAGAGGATGGAAAACTATATAAATCATTTGATAAAAACAAAGATCAAACTTACTTCTTATCACAAGTAAGCAAAAAACAATTAGAAAATGTTTTGTTTCCGCTAGGTGACATAGAAAAAAAGGATGTTAGAAAAATAGCAGAAAAGTATGATTTAATAACTGCTAAGAAAAAAGATTCAACTGGTATTTGCTTTATTGGTGAAAGAAATTTTACTAACTTCTTAAGTAATTATCTTCCTAATCAAAAAGGAGATATAATAAATATTGATACCAAAGAAAAAGTCGGTGAACATATTGGCCTAATGTATTACACAATTGGTCAAAGAAGGGGCCTAGATATTGGTGGTACAGAAGAGAGAATGTTTGTAGTTGGAAAAGATTTAAGTAAAAATGTTTTATATATCGCAACAGGTGAGGATAATGATTATTTAGTATCTGATTCTTGTCTAGTTGACACTCTTAATTATTTAGGTGAAGAAAAACTAGAAAAATGTAATGCTAAGTTTAGATATAGACAGGAAGATATTCCAGTTGAATTAGAATGGCTAGACAGTGGTGAATTGATAGTTAAGTATAGTCAGGGAGTAAAAAGAGTAACCCCAGGTCAAGCCTGTGTATTATATGATAATGATAGATGTCTTGGTGGCGGAATCATAAAAGAAGTAAGAAAAAATGGCCAAAAATTATGGTACCTATAAAGAAAAAATGACATAAGTCATTCTTTTTTTTAATTATCTCGTACCAACGGATTAAACTCTTCTATAGCTTTAACCAGTTTTGGATGTCTAATAACAAAATGAATAACTGGATTAAAACTCTTTGAAAGGACTACATATTTGTCTTCTATCATTGAAATAGTAATATTTTTAAATACTCGATCATCAATAAAATTAATATCATAGTTATTGTTTTTAGTATATTCAACACTACATTTAAGATGTTCTAAATATTGTTGATAAGTATACTTTATTTTCTTATCATAGAAAATATTATCAAGTACTAAATATGCTCCTTCTTCCATAAATTCTTCTTCTGTTAATTTATAAATACTATCACAAATTCTACTATTTTTTAAAATCTTCTTAGTATTATTTATTTCGCTTTGTCTATATTTTAATATATTATCTATATCATTTTCACTAACATTATTATTGACAAGTATTTCAGTAAGTAAACTCTTACTTATAGTAAATAGTGGTAAGTATGAAAATATACGTTTTCTATTACCAGTAGTATTACTATCATCATCTAAGAATTTTCTATAGCCATCTATATCTTCTGCTCTATAAATATCCATAAGTGAAGAAGCCTTTTTCAATAAGAGATTAGCTTTTTCCCTATAGTAATTAAGTTCAATCTTATTATTAGATAAATAATATTTTCCCTTATTATGATATCCCTTTATACATTCACCTGCCAAAAAGGCACTACCAGATACATAATTAAGATGATTATAAACACTATTCTTAACCTCTTTTAAGTAGTATGGTGATACTTGTCCAGTCATATAAATAGGTATCCAACTTTCAAGTCCCAACATCATTTCATTAAAAGGTCTATCTAAATTATGAATAATATTTAGATGTAGGCCTTTTTTTAAACTAACCGCAATTGCAAACATCCATTTCTTTCCAAAATCAACATCTTTAGCCATATCTTCCATAGGCATATCACTACACATAAATATATCATCCATAGATTTAGAAAGAACGGTAGCTTTAAAAAAGTCTAATTCTCCATTTTTCATTTCAGAAATACCATAGTAATTTTTACTCTTTACCCTATAAAAAGGAATTGTAGGAACTTTAAGTTTATCGAACTTTATTACCTTAATAAAATCATTTAAGTCAAAATCATCTAACTTTTTCAAAAAATTATCTATACCCTTAACAGTATCAGATTTATTAGTTATAATCCATTGGCTAATTAATTCTAAATTTATTTTATCGTTACAATTAATAATCGATAAGAGAGTATGTTGCCATTGTTTATTATTATATTTTTTATATATGAAAGAAGCTAACGAGTTAACAAATTCCTCTTTATTTGCTGGAATTCTTTCACCATTTCTTATTCTAGATAAATATGAAGGGTCAAAATTTAAATCTTTAGCTAGTTCCCTAGCATTGATATTAAAAGTATCTATTAGTTTATTTAAATTGCATCTTACAGTTTCAAAATCAATATCAGAACTTTCTATAGTATTATTTAATTCTATAAAAATATCTTCACTTGTAAATTTATTATTGGATAGGGTAGCTAATGCCTTACTAATTTTATTAAGACTAGAAGTACTAGGAATTCTACTACCATTTTTATATCTACTTATAACCGATTCAGAAATACTTGAATAATTAGCTACTTCTTTTGAACTGCAACCTATTAGGCTTAAATATTTATTAAAAACCTCACAAAACCTCATAATTTCATCTCCAATTAATTATATAATAACATATGGAACAAAAAAATTGTAAAAAAAATTGTCAAATTGTCATTGCCTATTCAGTAAATACGCTACAAAACGACACGCAAATATCTTATACTTAGAGTAAGTAGAAGATTATAAGAGGTGATGATATGGCATTAATAAAGTGCCCAGAATGTAATAATAAAATAAGTGATCAAGCAGAATCATGTCCAAAATGTGGTTATGAATTAAAACCATCTAAAAAAAGTGAGCCACTTAAGATAAAAAGTATAAAAGAAGGCTTCAATAATAAATATCTATTAATAATTATTGTAGTTGCGGTTGGTCTATTTCTTATGTTTAATCAAAACAAGACTAATAATAATGGTACTACTCCAAGTGGTGGTACTGGTGGAGAAACATCCCCATCATCTAATAGTGGTTACCAAATTTATACAAATAGTAAGTTAGGTTACAGTTTTGAATATCCAAGTAATTACAAAATAACTGCTGATAAAGATGGCTTTATTTATGCATCTCAAAATACTAATGGTAGCTCTGCCACAATACCATATGTAATCATAGGTAGATATGATAAATTTAACAATGGTGTTCAGTTTTTAAATAGCTTTACTGACTATTTAAGAAAAGAGTATAGTGATTTAAAAATAACCATAGATTTATTATCAGGAGTTATTGGTAATAGAACCGTCTATGGCATTGCTTATAATTATACTTCAAATGGTCATTTAATAGTTGATAATAGATATGCTGTTGTAATAAATAATAGAGTTTACATGGTGGGAACAAAAGAAGAAAACACTAATAGTAATGAAATAAATAATGTAACATCACATATTTTAGAAACATTAACAGAAGGAGGCAATTAATATGGCATTAATTAAATGTCCAGAATGCGAAAAAGAAATATCATCTAGCGCTAAGACATGTCCACATTGCGGAATTAAACTTGAAAAAATTTCTTGCCCAGAATGTGGCAAAAAACTAAAAGGAGATGAAACAAACTGTCCTGATTGTGGTTATCCAATTACTAAAAAAACTAATAGTAGTATAAATAACATCATCTCAGAAAATTTAGATAAAATAACAGGAGCTAAATCAAAAAGCTATGTAACTTTTAAAGACTTATTTAAGAATACTTTTCAAAAACATACTGATGAAGAATTAGATGAAGTATTTGTATGTGGATCTAAAAAAACAACTCCAAAAATAAAAGACATTAATCCTAATAAAGCCAGTGCCTGGGTATATTTTAAAATACTAGTATTCTTTTTAATAGCCTATATACCAACAAGAATTGGTTTTATACAATACGGTAATACTAACTTCTTACCAGCAATGATTATGTTAGGTGCTTTTGCTATACCAGTTGCAATATTAATTTTCTTCTTTGAAATAAACATCTTTAGAAATATACCATTTTATAAGGTTGTGAAATACTTTATTCTAGGAGGAGCCTTAAGTTTAATACTTGCTATATTATTCCTCTCACTTGATTTTAATACTGATATAACAACTTATACTGGAGCCTTAATGGTTGGACTTCTTGAAGAAATTCCTAAAGCTACTATTGTTGCTTTATTCTTATATAAAAATAAAAACTGTAATTATATATTAAATGGACTATTAGTAGGAGCTGCCGTAGGTGCCGGATTTGCCGCTTTTGAAACAGCTGGCTATATCTTAAGAAATGGCATGAGTGGTGGTGTCCAATCAATGTTATACGTAATTAAACTAAGAGGTTTTCTAGCACCAGGTGGTCATGTTGCCTGGGCTGCTATAGAAGGAGCTGCTCTAATGTACGTTAAAGGCTTTGAAAAACTAGATAAAAAACATTTCAATGATAGAAGATTTCTATTAATATGCCTAATACCAATACTATTACATGGAATATGGGATATGCCAATTGAGACACCATACTGCTTACTACAAATAGCTCTAACAGTAGCTGCTTGGCTAGTTATAATATATTTTATAAACTTAGGACTAAAACAAATTGATGATGCTAAAGCAATGAACAAAATAGAAGAAAACTAACAGATTGGACTACTAAATATTTTTTATATAAAGTAGTCCTTTTGAATATTAAATATGAATAAGAGGAGAAATATGTTAAAAAAAATAAAAGAAAATAGAACGATTATTATAATCTTACTAATAGTAGTTGCCCTAATATTTATATATCCATACACTAAAAAAACTACTAAGAAGGGTGTAATTGGTACAGATTCAAAAGTAAAAATAAAGGCCAACGAAGTAAGTAAAATAACTTTAGAAGATTATAAAACAGATATCTTTTCTATGAAAAAACCAAAAGGATGGACGATTGAGACTGGTGGTTCTGGAATATATTATGCTATAAAAGTTAGTGATCCAAATGATTCAAATAACGGCATCTTTCTCATGTTAAAGATTCAGCCACTATTAAAAAGTAACGAGGCTAAAAAACAATGGAATGATTATTATAATCTTACTGGTAAAAATCAACAATATAAATTATTTGCTGAAGCAGTAGTACTAGATAATCCAACTACTGAA
Source organism: uncultured Bacilli bacterium (assembly GCA_934120715.1). Lineage (GTDB taxonomy): Bacteria > Bacillota_I > Bacilli_A > RF39 > UBA660 > CAG-877. The sequence continues at coordinate 82,369 of CAKOUW010000005.1, forward strand.
GGCTTCTATCAAAAGTTTAATGAGATAGGAAGTTATATTAAAATGATAGAGCCAACATTTGCTTCATTTAACTTCCCAGTTTACAAAGACTTTAAAAAAGAAGAAGAGCAGGAGAGCAGTGCTTCTATGAAAAGTTACGCCCTAGATAGTAAAGTTTTAAGAGCAACATTTACTGGTGAAAACGATAAAAAAGGAGAGGGACTTTTCCTATCATCAATTGTTAACTTTGGTGACCAAAACACCAATGGAGCTGACTTTTCATACTATATGGTTTATGACATAATGACAATAACTTCATCAGATGCAAAATTAATAGACTATAAAGATCTATTATTAGAATCAATTAACTCAATAGAATTTAGTGATAGTTATGTTCAAAAAACTATTGATAACAGTAATGCCCAAACACAACAAGCTCTAAAAATTAATGCTGAAATACAAGCAGCCTTTGATTCCTATATGAGTGCCTGGGAAAATCGTCAAAAGTCATATGATATTATGAGTCAAAAGCAAAGTGATGCAACCCTTGGCTATGAAAGAGTCTACAATGTAGATACCGGTGAAATATATAAAGCTTATAATGGCTTTACAGATGATTATGATGGCAAACAATATAAAAGTATAACAGATGAAATGTATGCAGAAAAAACATCTGGTTATATAGAAAAATAATAAGTTAACATAGCAAAAGCTATGTTTTTTAAATGCCTAAAAAATTATTGCTAATTAGAATAATGTGAGTATAATAAAAGTACTTAAATTCCTAAAAAACGCAAATGATATAAAAATAAGTGGAGGTATTTATGACATATTTAGAACTAATAACAACAACTCTAAAATTTATTAAAAATGAAGATTTAGCTTCTTCATACTATGACTTCTGGTACAATGGTGATCCTAAAAAAATTAAACAAGGACAAAAACAAACTGCCGGTTTGGGTTTAATGTATCTTACTATGAAAGTGTTACAATCTAACGGTATAGTTATAAATGATGAGCTACTATCAAAAATAGAACAAAACCTAACAGGATATGAAATAGATTTAATAGGGACATTAATTAAAGCCACTTCTACAACCGATGATAAAGTTGAAAATGATTTATATACTATTGAAATGCTAAGAAAGATTGATAATGAAGAGGACATGGAAGAAAGAGAAAAGTTATTAGATGAATTGGCTGAAAACATTATTGAAAAAGCTATGGCAAGTATAGTCCAAAATATCCAAATGAGTGTTGTAGATTACCCAATTAATACCCTTATCAAAAACACCGTAACAGTACTACCAGAACTTCTTTTTACTCAAACTGGCCAGAGGTATTTACCAAAAGAATTTAATGTTAGTGGACAAGTTCTAAATATAAAATGCCATAGACTATTAAGAGAACAATTGATCATTCATAAAATAGGCCATAATACATTTTATTTAAATGGATATAATTCACTATACTATTCTATTAAAGCTGCTAATGTTATACTAAACTTAGCTAGAAAAGGTGACTACAGTGGTCTAAGAAAATTAGATGCAATAGATGAATCCATAAGTATTATTGAAACGGATAAAATAGAACGCTCTATGTATCAGGCCAAAAATATTGATATGAAAAATGCCCTTGAAATAGTTTATGAAGCCAGAGATAAAAGTAAATTTGATTTAGAAGAACAATCACTATTACCAGAAGGAGAGTACCATAATCAAGCTGATGAATTTATAGACTTTATATTAAGTGATCCAACAATAAATGAGACATTTTCAGCTAGAGAAATAGCCTTAATTTTACTTAATTATTATAATCCAAAAGAAGATAATCCTAAAACATCACTTCAAGAAAGTATGCCATCTATAAAAAGAATCCTAGAAAGTACTAGTAATTCATATCAAAAAGGAAGACAACTAAGCCACCTAGCCGAGAAAAAGTCAACTGGACCACAACTAATAAAAAAATAGTCAAAATTTTAGCCTTAAATGGCTTTTTTTATCGAAACTTATTATTATTTTTAACCCCTTAACATAGTATTAATTAAGGAGTTTATATGACAATTATTGATGATAATACAGTAGTAGTCTTTTCTAGTACAGAGCTTAAAAATGTATTAGAAAATGATAATGAATATACATATATTTATTTTGGAGATAATATTTCTCTAGATAGTGGTATTAAAATAGCAAGTACTAAAACAAATATCACTATAGATGGAACTTATAATTCAATAGTTCATAGTTTTGAAGATAGAAAAAGTCTTGTCAGTAGTGATACTATTAATGTATCATATCCATCAATTCTTAAAGTAAAAGTCTGTAATATGAATGTTACAGGACATAACTATTATGGAGTTATATACGTTCCAGAAAATACATCATACAAAAATATTATTGTTGAATATAATAATATCACTTATATTGGACCTCAACTATCATATAATCCTATAGGTCTTACAAGATTTATAGATTGTAATATTACTATTCAAGATAGTGACATAACAGTAGGTAATGAAGTAGCCGAATGTAATCAAATAGAAATAGGTGGTACAACAAGCATCATTCATAAATCAAAGAGTAATTCAGCTTTTTGGTTTCGCAATACCAATCCTTCATTAAAAATTCTAACTAATTCTATAGTTGATTTTATTAGTGAAAATAGAGAATTATTTTATGGTGTAAACAATCTATCATTCTCAGTTTTAAGTAATGCTAATTTTTCAGTTACCTCTCATAATGGTATGGCCTATAACAATAATGGTACATTAGATAGTATTATATATTCTAATGCCACCTTTATCTTAAAGCAAACAGCTCGTAATGGTAGTTATGCCACTTGGTATAGTTATGGCTCAATTACCCTAAATGATAATGCTTCCCTAACTATTATTAATAATTATGAAAATATCACTTCATCAAATTATAATATTACTTTTTCTAGTAACAGTAGCTTTAATTTAAACAATCCTAAAAAAGTAGTCTTATATAATAAAACTGCCAATATTATAAATTCTTCATCTAGTATACCATTTACCTTTGAATTTTCTAGAACAAATCTATTCACAACAGCTATTCAAATGGATGAAGATATCTCCCTTTCAACTCTACCAAACTATTCTTGGTATAAAGAAAATGCAACTTCTAAAATAAGTGGTACTTTTAACTCAAGTAGTACAAAAATAACAAGTCATAATTATACAGAAGAAGAGTTAAAAAACTTACCTAGTATTGATAATTTTATCTTTACCAATAAAAAAATATTTTCAGTAGGAGACTTCTTATTTAGAGTAGATGCCTTAACTGATACTGATCTTAATATTAGTGGAAAAACTCTACCTCTAGCTAGCATTTTAATATCTTATGATAATGTAAGTACTGTTGTAAAAGCTGATAGTGATGGTAATTTTAATTATTCTTATGACTCGCCATTACCAATTGGAACTCCTATTAGTTTTAATGCTAAAACATATAATGACTTGCTATATCATACTAAAAATATTGAAATTGTCTATAGTGGTGAACTACTATTAGAAAGTGCTTCAAAGATTGTAGATTTTAAACTAGAACCAATCAGCAAAAATCCATTATTATGTCCAAGAGCAAGTGAATTAGTAGTCAATGTTATAGACTCTAGAGTAGCAAGTACTGCTTGGAAATTATATGCATCAATTAAGAGAGATTTAACTTCCCAAACAGGTGCTATCTTAAAAGATGCTTTAGTTTATAAAAATAAAGATGGTACAATATTACCTCTTTCAACTACACCAACCCTTGTCTATACTGGAACTAAAAATAGTGGAAGTACTCTTAATACCAAAGTTAGTTGGAGTGATGAGGAAGGTATCTTACTTATGATTAATGATAAAGTTATTAGTGATATGGAATATGAAACTAATATTATCTGGACTATAGAAGAATAAAAAGTTACTTTAAAAGTAGCCTTTTTATTTCTTCTCAACTTGAAATGTAATAGTTTTTTTACCCTTAGCCTCTATATCAGTTAAAGATATAGAAAGCTTTCCAGAACTACTGTCCCATGTATATTGAGGTGTACTAATTTTAACACCATCAACAGTCACACTATCATCAACAAGTGATATTAATGATATATCTAATATATCAGTAACAACAGGTCCTACATAATCATAATCAGTATCATTACTTACAACAATAGTATATGTTAATAAACCATCACTCCAAATCATTTTATCAGCTGTTTTAGTAGCGATTAAACCTTTAAGCATAGTTACTACTAGTGCCTGAGTAGAAATTTCTGTTGGAATACTATTATAATTACCAAGAACAGTAGCCGTATTATTTAATTCAGTTTCCATATCAACCTCCTAATAAAACTTATGTCATTGTAATAGGCAAAATGCTTGATTAAATTAAGAGATAAATTTTCATCTAAATTGACATGTTGCCAATATCTAGTTAAAATATCTAAGTAGGAGTTGATTTTATGTCAAAAGAACAAAATGTAATAAATTATTACGTTACGTGTAATAAACTAAAAAATGTTATTAGAACTGGTTGGCAAGATTGGAACGTTAAAAGAGAAAGAATTGAAAGTGTAGCAGAACATGTCTATGGAGTTCAAATGTTAGCGATCGCTATGAAATCAGAGTATCAATATGATATTGATATTATGAAAGTTATATTTATGATAGCAATTCATGAGCTTGGTGAATCAGTAATTGGTGACATAACTATGTTTCAAATCTCTAATGAAGAAAAAGAGGCTATAGAACATGAAACTGTCCACAATATATTAGGAGGCTTGTTAGATGGCGAAGAAATTGAAGCCTTATTTTTAGAGTTTGATGAACATAAAACAAAAGAAGCTATATTTGCATATCAGTGTGATAAATTAGAGTGTGACTTGCAAAGTAAATTATATGATGAGGAAGGCTGTGTTGATCTAAATGATCAAGAAAACAACAAAACTGCCCAAGATCCAAAAGTAAGAGAACTACTTGAAAAAGGAGATTCATGGTCAGAAATGTGGCTTAAATTTGGGCAAGATAAATATCCATATGATGATAACTTTATGGCTGTATCAAATTATGCTATAAACAATAATTTAAAAAAAGTAAAAAAAAGAAAGTGAAAAATCTTATCACTATCTAAAATATATAATGACAAAAATATAACAAAGGTTAATTAACTAGTATAAATATAATTAATATTTTATTTTAAAAAACTCATAAACTATTTAAAGTTCATGAGTACTATAAATATTATTCTTCTATATTAAAGTAGATAGTCGCAAAATATTCTTCATTTGCTTCTAAAGCATCATCAGTAAGGTCTAGCAATGGACCTTTTTCTGTTGACCAATTAAGATCTTTAAAACTTACAATTCCGCCATTATTAGTTCCTGTATAAACAACTACAGGAGTAGTAGTTAAAGTTATAATACTATCATCAAATTTCTTAAACACTAAAGCATTCTCTAATACATACCCACCAGTTGAAGTAGGAGACTTATCTATATAAGCATATAATTTCCAATCAGAACTATTTAATCTACTATCAACTATTTTTGTTTTTAATTCACTAACTTTTGGAAATATTAAAGTATTATTTATTGGCTTAAATGAAAAGTCAATTGTTGGATTTGCCTCTAATAATGTTAACTCACCAGTAAATGGAGTAGTAACTGTCCTTGTACCATAAATAAAACTACCTGCTACATTAGCTGTTAATTCTACACTAGTACTATCTGCTATAGTAGCTGGTAAATTATATTCAAAAAATCCATTATCGTTAGCATTTACTATTTCACTAGTACCATTATATTTAATTAATACATCAGCAAAACCACTAGTATGACCACTTATTGTATTCTTAGTTGTATTAATTGGATGAATATTCATAAAAACAGTTCCAATAGAGATCTGTTTTCTATTTAAAAAGGTAAAATTACCAAAGTCAGGCATTTCTTTCTCTTCAGCAGCCGGTATGTTATGACTTTTTATAGATGTCAATACTGATGTTATAATACCTTCTAATCTAAGTATATTATTTTTTCTATACCAAGAATAATTCGGTATATTATTTATATCTCCAGCAGCTGAAAGTTCAGTAGAGTCTTTCCACATATTAATTCTAGAACATCTTATATAAAAGTTTAGAGGATTATCTGTATAAATAACAGTGGCATTTTTGCTATAGAGAGCTAAAGACTTAGGATTATCTAGAGTCAGTTTACAGTCAGTTCCCTTGAAATGAATATTATAGTTATCACTAGGAGTACTACTATAAGAATTTATTACTTGTAGTTCGGCATCCTCCTTTAAAGTTAAAGAACCAAAAATAGTCCACATAGGAACTCTTTGATGACTTTTTTCAATAAATATAAATGATGCTCTTTCATCTATTACTACATTATTAGCACCATAGACGGGGTTGGGGGCAAAGCCATTACCTGTAGTTAGATGTACACTTGTATCATGAAGAATAGTAAAGTTTAATCTATTTGTTCCAACCATGAATTCTTTAGAATCAGTTGATAAAATAATATTACTTTTACATAAGAAGATAACAGCTGGGCTCGCTGAATTATTTTTAAAAGAAAATAATGGGTAACTAGTAGCACTACTTGAGATATTAGTTCTTCCGCCTATTATGAGTCTTTCTGCTTCACATACTTCCTGAGCTTTAATCCCATTTGTATCTTCTATAGTAATAACTGAATTAGTTATTTTAACAGTTCCATAAGGATTGAAAGCTAACTGTGTTCCTTTAAAAGAAATATTGTCATAGATATGTACCATTTCTTTATTACTAACACTTGTCTCTACACTAATAATTCCAGCTGGATTGGCATTTACTATTATCATGTTGATAAGTTTAATTTCTTTAGTGGAAGCAGTTGAAACAATTGTATCAGTAGCTTGTTCACTATTCATTCCCGTTAAAGTATGTAAAGTATTTAAATATGTTCCATTAATTACAACACTACTTTTATTAGCATTTATTGTAATACCACTTTCTAAAGTAATATCACTATCTAAATAAATATATTCATAACTATTGTCACCTTCCAAAACTTCTTTTAACTCATCACTTGTCGATACAGTAACCGTCGTATTATTAATTATATTCATAAAATCACTTATCCTTTAATATAATATATGTTCACTCATTTACTTGAATAATGATGTTTAAATGAATACTACCAAAAGACTAAACTAAACTATAAAATAAAAAAGATTAGTTATATTTCAAACTAATCAAATAAATAAATTAATTTGTATTACAAGAACCACCATGTTCCTTAAAATAATCCTCAATATGTGCAATAGCTTGATTTACATCATCATATTTTAAGTCTATATGATTTGTGATCCAAGCATCTCCCCCAGAATTTATAATTTGAAAATTCTGATTATGTTCTGCTTCCCATAAATACCCTTCATTATCTAATTTACAAGTAATAGAAACACTACCAGTAACTTTCTTATCTTTACGTGGTAACATATTGAAAACAATAAATAGGGTAGACATAACTACAATAAAGATCAATATTCCTATCCCCATTATTTTTAATATTCTAATTGTAATACCAGCTAGTCTCTCAGTATTACTAACTTTTTCAACTAAAATATTATTCACATCATTATTAGTAAGTTCATCTAAACTAACATTAAATATTTTTGAAAGTATCAATGCTTGGTTTATATCTGGTGCTGTTTCTTCTAATTCCCATTTTGATATTGTTTGTCTTGTAACACCAATTCTTTCTGCTAACTCTTCTTGTGAAAGCCCATTTTTCTTTCTTAAACTTGAAATCATATTCCCTAAATTCATAAATATTTCTCCTTTCAAAAAAATAGTAGCACCTATATCACTTAAACTCTACCAATATTATATGGAACTTACGCAATTATTCTTAACATTAATAAAATGTTATAATTACTTTCTATATTTTCTTATTAAAAGTATAACTCCCATCAATATTATTACAACAATAGTAAAAAAAATAATCATTCTTATTAAAACTATCTTTGTTGGAAATGTCGAAAAACTATACCAACTCATAATATTAAATACAAAGAAAGTTATTAATAATGATAATATAATAACAGTTAAAATTATAAAAGCCTTTTTCATAGTCAAAACCTCATTTCATAAAACACTATTAACACACTAATTGTACTATAATTTAGTAATGAATTCAAAAATTATAGTAAAGGAAATACTAAATTTTAATAATTGGATATTTTTTTTAAAATTGATATAATAAATATATAGATATAACAAATAGTAATTTATAGAAAAATATAACTTAAAAGGAATGATTTAAAATGAGAATATTAATTATTGGTGCTGGCATATTAGGATCAAATTTAGCCCACTCTATAAAAAAGGTAATGATGTAACCATCCTAGCAGGAAATAAAACTTATGAAAATTTAAAGAATAATGGTCTTGTTATAAAACACAAGTTTGGAAGAAAAACAATAGATTATTTTAATATAATAGATAAGTTAGAAGAAGATGATATTTATGATGTAATATTTATAGTTTTAAGATTTTCGTCATTAGATAGTATTATTCAAATTATAGAAAAAAACAAAAGTAAAAATATAATATTTGTAGGTAATAATATATCTGTAGAAAAATATATGAATTTAAAAAATAAGAATGTGTTATTTTCCTTTTTCGTGGCTGCCGGTAAAAAGTATGATGGTTATATAAATTCTATTTGTCTAAATAAAATTGAAGTTGGCAGAGTAGATGGTAAAGATATAAGTAATGAATTTATAAAATCTATATTTAAAGAAACAAAAATAAAAGTAATAATAGAAAATAAAATGAATGATTACCTTAAAGCACATGCTTGTGCTGTTCTTCCTCTTGTATTTGCTAGCTATAAAACAAATGGTAATTTAAAATTACTAAAGAGGGATAAAGAATACTCTCTATTAATTATGGATGCCATAATTGAAGGATATGATGTCTTAAAAAACTTGGATATGAAATACTCCCTAAAGGTGAATATGAAAACTGCGTTAACAAAAAGAACTTATGTGCATTTATTTATAGATTTATGTTTTCTAATTTTATAGGAAAATTATGCATATCAGATCATGCTATGAGTGCAAGAGAAGAATTTATGCTATTAGAAAAAGAATTTGAAAAACTAAAGAAAAAATCGAAAATGGAAACTAAAGTATATGATAAATTAAAGGTGGAATTTCTAAATTATAAAGATTAGTTTATAAATATGAAAAGTAAAAAATAAGGAGATGTAAAAATGAAAGTAAAAGTAATTGGATCAGGTAGTATGTGGACTAAATATAACAGTGCATGTTATTTAATTGATGATAATATAATGGTAGATATTCCAAATGGAGCTTGTAAGTATTTATATAGATTTAATATAGAACCAAGTTCTATAGAACATATTTTAATAACTCATTTTCATGGAGATCATTATTTTGATATGCCATTTTATTTACTAAATAAATCTAAAAGTGATAATAAAAAAGTAAATGTATATTGTACAAAGCTAGGTAAAAGAAAAATAAATAAAATAGGTGAACTAGCTTTTCCACAAGTATTTAATTTGATATCTAAAGAATTAACAGTTGAATATAATTTTGAAGATGAATTTAGTGTTGAAAAATATCAAGTTAAAAAGGTATTAGTAGATCATGGAAGACTTAGGCCTTGTTTTGGATATATTATAGATAATGGAAGTAATAAAGTTGGCTTTACTGGAGATACAGCTTTATGTCCAGCTGTTGAAGGAATAGCTAAAACATGTAAATATCTATTTTGTGATTGCATGCTAATTAATGGTACAGATAAACATCAAGGAATAAATGATATTGAATATTTAACCAATAAATATCCAAACTGTACATTTGTAGTAAGTCATTTAAATGATGACACTAGAAAAGTATTAGAAGAAAAAAATATTAGTAATATAATTGTTCCTAATGATGGCCTTGAATTAAAAATATAAATAATGATTAAACAGATGATGAAGGAATATGCGTTCAATGCATGCACTTAGGTCCTTATGATGATGAACCAACAACCATTAATTTAATGCATCAATATGAAAGAAAATGGCTATGAACTAGATATAAATAATGAAAGACATCATCACGAAATATATTTAAGCGATCCAAGAAAATGTGATGTTAGTAAATTAAAAACTGTTATAAGGCATCCAATTAAAAAGATTAAATAGTAATTTGATAGTTTGATAAATTATTTATAAATATGATGTGTTAGAAATATATAACATTAAAGAGAGATATTATGAAAAATAAAGTAACATTAAAAGAAATACTAGCATCACATATCATTATTGCCATCTTGATTGCAATTTATTACTGGTGTTGGGCGAGAAATGATTGGAAAGGTTATTATGTAACTATACAAAATACAATCGGAATATTGGCTTTCTTCTTTTTTATTGCAGAGTCTATTCGTATGTCAAAATACAAAAAAGAAGTAAATGATGAAAAGTAAATTACAAATTTAGTAATTAGTTAGAAAAATAGTAATTTAGAGGAGAAGACATAAATGAGTAAATTTTTTGAAAAACATGAAACTTTATGCTTATTTATTTTGATTGCTGGATATGTAATAATAAATTCATATTGTATAAACAACTTTGGATATACGAGTTCTATAAGTTTTATTGTAAATACAATACTTTCGGTTGTATTATTAGCATTAATTATAATAGATAAAAAGACAAAGTATTATGGATTAACTAGAGTAAAAAACGCAAAAAAATTTTTGTATTTTTTACCATTAGTTATAATAGGTACAGTTGGATTATGGAATGGTATTGATATAAATAAATCAACAAATGAAATAATATTTCATATTTTAACTATGATAAATATAGGTTTTCTTGAAGAAATTATTTTTAGAGGAATTTTATACAAATCTATAGAAAAAGATAATCAAAAATTAGCAATAATTATAAGCTCAATAACTTTTGGTATAGGACACATTGTAAATTTATTGAATGGTGCTGATTTAGTTCCAACATTAATGCAGATATGCTATGCGATAACAATAGGATTTTTATTTGTAACGATTTTTAATAAAAGTAAGTCATTAATTCCTTGTATAATTACACATATAGCAGTAAATTCACTTTCAGTTTTAGGAGTTAATAGTACTGGAATATCAACATATTTAATCCCTATAATGCTAATTATAATTTCAATTAGTTATACGGCATTTATAAAGGTAGCTTTTAAAAAGTAATTTAACTTACAGTTTAGTAGTTTATCAGAAAAAATAATAATGTTGAGAAGGTAAGTATATGAGAAGTATTTGTGGTGTTAATTGCAATCTATCGGTATTAACAAATGGAGACAACTATTTTCACATAGAAGAACAATTAAAATATTACAAAAATTGTTTAAATAAAACTATATAAAAGAGAAAAAAAGTTTATTTAAAAGAAAATAAAATCTTATATTTTGCTATGACAAAATATTTAACTACTAGGCATTTTAACATAAATATCAAAATTATCATTAGGGATTTTTTTTACAAAAAACTAATCATATTTCAGATTAATTTATATATTAAGTTCGAAATGGCTCGAACAGATTCGTCAATAGAGCATATAGACATATTCCTAGGAAGTTTGGAATTGACGGTTATGCAAAAAGTATTGTTATTATAAAGGATTTGAAGAGTTAAAAAATGTGTAAAAGAATTATTAAAGGATAAATATAGATTTGCAGAAAAATATATGGAGGTAAATGGAATTATGGATATTAAAGAAAAAGCAAAAATGTTTGCAATACAAGCACACATGGGGCAGATTAGAAAAAGTGAACCCGATAAGCCTATGATTATTCACCCAATAGGAGTTGGACAATTGTTGGAATCATTTGGTTATGATGATAGTGTTGTAGCTGCAGGCTATTTACACGATGTTGTAGAGGATACAAAATACACTATTGAAGATATTGAGAGAGAATTTGGTAAAGATATTGCTACATTAGTAATGGGAGCTTCTGAACCTGATAAATCTTTATCTTGGGAAGATAGAAAAAGACACACAATTGAAGAAACAAAAAAATTACCATTTAGAAATAAACTAATTATCTGTGCTGATAAAATAAATAATTTAGAAGATTTATTTCTAACATTTGAGAAAAATGGCAATAGAGATTTTAGTGCATTTAAAAGAGGAGAGAAATCACAAAAATGGTATTATACAAGTATTTACGAAAGTTTAGTATCGGGGGAAGATAAGAGTTTACCTATATTTGTAAGACTAAAAGATATTTTAGACAAAGTATTTGCTAAACAAGAAGATTTATTTTTTAGAGAAACAATTTTTGCAGATAATCAAGACTATTATGAAGAATTAAGACAATTACATGCCCAAAAGATAGAATTACAAAGACTTAAATCATTAGTTTCATTGCCTAAACCATTTGTGATTGAATTTAGTGGCACTCCAAGAACAGGTAAAACAACTACAATAAATAATTTATATGATTTCTTTAAAAAAGGCGGCTTTGATGTTTCTGTAATAGAAGAATTTACTACTTCAAAAATTTATAAAGAAAAATTTAAAAATAAATTTGATCAAATGAATTTAGGAGATAGCAATATCGCTATTATCGAGGAAGTTTATAGACAGTTACAAAATGCTATTGCTTCGGGAAAAGAAGTTATTTTAATTGATAGATCTATAAATGATAGACAAATGTGGAATTACAGAAAATTTATTAACGGGGACATGTCAGAAGAGCAATATTATACTGCAAGAGATAAATTCTCAGGTATTTCTAAAGAACTAATCGATTTTTTAGTAATCACATATGCTGATCCTTTAATCTCCTTAAAAAGAGATTATCTTTCAAGTCTAGCATTGGAACCAAGAAGATTTTTAAATATTGATAATATAAAAGAGTATAATAACAGTTTAAATGCTTTACAAGGGTTATTTTGTAAAAGCGTAGATTCTATGGCTTTTCTTGATACTTCAAATATGAGTATGAATGAAGTTTCAATTGAAGTTGCTTCTCAAATTTTACCTGTTATGAGAAAGAAATATATAAAATCTTTTCAACAAAAGTATAATTTGAAATAATTAAAAGATGATAAAGAGCTTTAATTTATCACTCGATATCATCTTTTTCTATTGTAAATTTATTCTTATTATTTGTATTTTTGTTTATCTTTATTTCTATAAATCTTACCCATAAGAAATTTAATAAGATTACAAATTAAACATTTAAAATGTTCTAAAGATGATTTTGATGATGATTTTCTTCTTTTAAATCATTGATTTCTTCATTTTTAGAATTATTTTCTTCTTTTAGATATTCAACTTCAAAATTAAGATTTTCATCGTTTTTTAATAATAATTTAATTCGCTCACGATTATTAAAAAGCCCATTTCCTATTCCTTTTAGAGTGACGGTTAGTTCTTGAATATTTTCATATTTGGCAATAGTTCTATCAATTAAATAAATAAAAACAATGGTCTTATCTCTATCAACTACATCTAAGGCTAATTGATTTTTAATTAATCATTTTGATTTTAAATTTTCAAGCGTGGCTCTAATTTTTTTAAGTGATTCATCAATAGGTATTTCTTGTTTGATAATATTAATCATAAACACCATCCTTTCCTTAGGATGATTTCTTTGTAAGACACAAAAAAAACAATCTTTCGATTGATTCTATATATCAAGTTCAAACTAAATAGTTCGAACAGAAACGTCAATGGAGGAACCGACCAGATTCGAACTGGTGATCAGGGTGTTGCAGACCCACGCCTTAGCCACTTGGCTACGGTTCCAC
>CAKOUW010000006.1 GCA_934120715.1 uncultured Bacilli bacterium
AAATAATTTATCTTACGATATGAATAATTATGTATATTTAGATTTTAATTTCTGATAATAAAGGGTATGGGAATTCCTATACTAGAATTTATTTGGGATTATAAATTCAGTGCTGGCTAGACACGACTTTTACTCCCACTTTGTGAAAAATAGAAAAAGAGGATTAAATTATTTGATAATTTTTTCCTCTTTTTTTGAAGATTATTTATACAAAAACATATTCATTTAAATAATCAATATAGTCTTTTGTGTTTTTGAGATAAATTTCTCAGTAAATTTGATATTTTTAATCTCAATATTGTAGTTATCATCTCTAGTTATTTCAATCGAAGACATTAATCTATTTATTAATTCTTTTTGCACTTTTCTATTTAAACTATCAAACAAATAAGCAAAACTTAAATTATTTTTAAAGATAAAATATCCATTATCTTCTTCATAATCTAACTTTTTTTAATATTTCTCATTAGTTTCCTCAAATAAAGTGAATTTTACGAAGTCTAATTTTAAATATTTCTCATTTATATTTGCTATTTAGTGTCAAAAGTTGCGCTTTGAATTATTCTTTCTAATTCCTTTAAGTTATACCTCTGTTTATGTTCTTTAATATAAAAAGGCTTATTACTGATTTCATTTACTTTATATTCAAGTATAGTAAGAGTAACGCGGTATGTAATCAGATATTTAGTTGGTTCAATAAACTGTAAATTAGTATTTAGAAGAACTTTAACTTTCCCTTTTTTAGTTTTATAAGCAAAGTCTTTAATAAATTATAGTAGTTTAGTATTAGGTTTAAGTTCTTTGGTAGTTTTAAATTCAAGCATAAAAAATTTCCTCCTTCATAGAAAGAGAACATTATATTTATGTTTGGTAGAACAAGCCTTGCCAAGCCTGACTACGGTCAAAATAAAAACTTACGAACTTTAATTAGTCCGTAAGTTGATTTCAAATGGAGCGGATGATGGGAATCGAACCCACGTAGTCAGCTTGGAAGGCTGAGGTTCTACCATTAAACTACATCCGCATAAATACTTTTAATCGAACCTCAGTCTAAATTTCCGATAACTTTGGTCGACTAATTAAGTAGACATTTTTAATTATACTATAAAACTAGCGTTTGTCAACACTTTTTTAAATTTTTAGGGCCACATAAGAAATACCATAAACAACCAATCAAAAAAACAACTTCAATTACATAATATTATATAGGTGATATAATGGGAAAATTCGTTATAGATTTAATTAGTAATTATGGATACATAGGAATGTTTTTAGGAATGGTTTTTGAAGCTGTAATAATTATTATTCCATCTGAGGCAATCCTAGCCACTGGGGGCATTTTAGCCGGTCAAAAAGTCTTTAGTTTCTTTGGTGCCTTTATAACAGGACTTCTAGGTAGTGTCTTTTGTGCCATGGTAATATATTTTATGGGATATTTTGGAGGACAACCATTTGTCAAAAAATATGGAAAATATTTCTTTATGAAAGAAGAAGATTTACAAAAATCAGACTCTTGGTTTAATAAATATGGCTTATTTGCCGCTCTAATAGGCAGAAACTTTCCCATTATTAGAACTTTAATCTCTCTACCAATAGGTATAATGCGCTTATCATTCACAAAATTTTTAATATATACAACTATTGGTTCAATACCTTGGACCTTCGTCTTCGTATACTTAGGATATGCTTTGGGTAACAATTGGGTTATAATAACAAAATACATATCAAAATTAAAAGTCCCAATAAGAATACTAATAGTAATCATAGTTATCAACTATTTTTATAAAAAAATTAAGGCTAAAAAATCAAAATAACAAACGTAACAATAGAATAATAAAATAGTAAGGCTAAACAACATTTCCAGAAAACAGATAAAATTAATAAAACCTCTAGTTTTTTTTGTAATTGTGTGTTATAATTTCAAACGTCGTAAAAAAGAGGTGTACAATTATGAATAAGAGAAATGTCGCTATTATAGCCCATGTAGATCATGGAAAAACAACTTTAGTTGATGAAATATTAAAAACATCTGGAATGTTTAGAGAAAATGAAGATGTAAGTAATATATCAATGGACTCTAATACATTGGAAAAAGAACGTGGTATTACAATTTTAGCCAAAACAACGGCCTTAGATTATAAAGGTGTAAGAATAAATATTCTAGATACTCCAGGACACGCTGACTTTGGTGGAGAAGTAGAGAGAATTATGAATATGGTAGATGGTGTTTTATTAGTAGTAGATGCCTATGAAGGACCAATGCCACAAACAAGATTTGTTTTAAAAAAAGCTTTTGCAGCTAAAGTAAAACCAATAGTTGTTATTAATAAGGTTGATAAACCAAGTGCTAGATGTAAACAAGTTTTAGATGAAGTTCTAGATTTATTTATAGAGCTAGGTGCTGATGATGAACAACTAGACTTTAAAGTAGTATATGCATCTGCTATAAATGGAACTTGTTCTTTAAGTGATAATTTAGAAGATCAAACCCCTGGCTTTACTGAGGTACTTGATACAATACTAGAAGAAATACCAGCTCCAAAAGGGGACAAAAATGAACCATTACAATTCCAACCAGCCTTATTAGATTATAATGAATTTGTTGGTAGAATAGGTATTGGAAGAGTACATAATGGAACAATCAAGACAGGTCAAATGGTAACATGTTGCCGTCTAGATGGAAGTACAAAACAATTCCGTATTCAAAAACTATTTGGTTACTATGGCTACCAAAGAATTGAAATAGAAGAGGCCGAAGCTGGCGATATTGTTGCTATAGCAGGACTTGCTGATATATCTGTAGGGGAAACAGTATGTAACAATGATAGCATTATACCACTACCTCAATTACATATAGATGAACCAACTCTTCAGATGACTTTTGGTACCAATTCATCACCATTTGTTGGAAGAGATGGAAAAATTGTAACAGCAAGAAAAATAGAAGAAAGACTTATTAAAGAAACACAGAAAGATGTAAGCCTAAAAGTTAGCCAAGCCACTAATGAATCATTCTTAGTTAGCGGTCGTGGAGAACTACACCTAGGAATTTTAATAGAAAACATGCGCCGTGAAGGTTTCGAACTAGAAGTAAGTAAACCAAGTGTTATCATAAAAGAAATTGATGGTCAAAAATATGAACCATATGAAGAGTTACAAATTGAAGTTCCAGAAGAATCCGTTGGAGCAGTAATTGAACAATTAGGTAATAGGGGAGCTAAAATGGAAAGTATGACTAACTTTGAAAATCAAGTTAGATTGCTATATACAATCCCATCTCGTGGTCTAATTGGTTTTTCAACAGAATTTATGACCTTAACAAAAGGTTATGGTATTATAAATCATACATTTAAAGAATATCAACCATATGAAAATATTACAGTAGGTGAGAGAAAATTAGGCGTTTTGGTTTCTATGGAGAATGGTCAATCTACCGCCTATTCAATTGGCAACTTAGAAGACCGTGGTGTAATGTTTATTGAACCAGGTACAGAAGTTTATGAAGGTATGATAATAGGTGAGTGTAATAGAGATAATGACCTAGCCGTTAACGTTGTTAAAGGAAAACAATTAACCAACACTAGAGCAGCAGGATCTGATCATACTGTTGTCCTAAAACGTCCTCGTCCAATTACACTAGAATATGCCTTAGACTATATTAATTCTGATGAGCTAGTAGAAGTAACACCACATTTTATTCGTATGCGAAAAAGAATTTTAAATACTGAAGAAAGAAAAAAATTTGATGCCCGTAATAAAAATAGCTAGAAATAGTTATTTTTTTCTTGCTATTTTTACCACATTTGCTATAATTAACTTAAGAATAGAGGTGGATGCATTATGTTAGGACAAAATAATAATCAGATTAATCAAACATTAACTAAAGAAGAACTTACTAGAACACAAGTGTTAAACCTAACAGATCTTGAGAATGTAGCAAAGTATGAAAAAAAAGTTAGTAAAAAACCAGCTATAGTATTAGCTGTTATAGGTATGTTATGTATTTTTTCTGGTTTCACTTACATGGGAGTAGCCAAGATTATGAATGAAAATCCAGAAACAGGCAAATCTGCAGTATATAGAAAAGAAGTTCCAGAAGATGACAATACTATAACATGTAATTATACTCAATTAGGAAATTCTGATGGAACAGACATGGTCGTTAAAATGACACTTCATCTAGAAGATGGCAAACTACAAAACTATGAAAAGACTATGACTGTAATGCCTACTGAAGGTAACGAAGTTGTTGGTATGCCAACAATTCAAGTATTGCTACCAGCATATCAAGCCTTTGAACCAATGCTAATACCAGGCTATATAATAAAATCATTACCAGAAAAAACAGGTTTTAAGACTGATGTAAAAATAGATTTAACTCAGCTTGATATTACATTACTAAATGCCCATCAAGCCAACGTATCAACTAAAGTTGAATTTAGTTTAAATGATACTAAATCAATGATAATGACTAAAGCCTCAGCACTTGGTTATCTTTGCCAATAAGAATTATAAATAATAAACAAAATAAGCATCAACCTCTAAAGTTGATGCTTTTGATATACAAAAAAAAACCACATTTATTATGCAGCTTTTTGATTCTTTAATGCAGTTCTCTTTTCTTTAGTAGACATTCTAACTTTACTACCATCATCTAATCTAACAACTTGCAAATTTAGATTTTGTCTAGCCTTACTAGCATTTCTAGCATGAGATCTATTATTTTTAACATTACCGACTCTATTTGATACATTAACTGCCATGTTAACTCCTCCTTCGTCCTTTTTCTTTCTGCTTAATAACTTTAACATAAAAAAAATAGAAAGTCAAACAAAACCATAAGTTTTGTAAGTACTTTAATAAAATTATTAAAAAATAAGTGTATTATACTAATAAATAGTCCAATATTAATAAAATAATGACTTTTGTTTTTAGTTGCTAATTTTTATGATAAAATAACATTAGAGGAGGTATTATTCATGTATATTCCATTATTTAATAAAACAAATTATACACTTTTATCTAGCCTTCTAAAGATAGATGACTTAATTAGCTTTGCTAAAAAAAATAATATCTCCAGTATATCCATAGCTGATACTAATATGTATGGTACTATGGAATTTATCAAAAAATGTAAAGCCGAAAATATAAAACCAATAATAGGACTTCATGCATTATTAGATTCTATTTCTATAGTATTATATGCCAAAAACTATAATGGATATAAAAGTTTAATAAAATTATCAACTATTCAAAATGAACGACAATTAACTATAAATGATCTAAAAGATAATAATTGTGACTTAATAGGAATAATACCTTATGAATTCCTAAATAGTTATGATG
This sequence comes from uncultured Bacilli bacterium, assembly GCA_934120715.1. Lineage (GTDB taxonomy): Bacteria > Bacillota_I > Bacilli_A > RF39 > UBA660 > CAG-877. The sequence continues at coordinate 5,347 of CAKOUW010000006.1, forward strand.
AATTACTAACTATATATAAGGATATCTATATAGGATATAAAAACAAAAAAGAACAAAATGCTTCTTTATTAAAAACAAAAAATATAGTTTTCTTTAGGGAAGCATTATACGTAAATAAAAATGATTCCAAAATATTACCTTATCTATATAGAATAAGAGATGGAAAAACAATAAGTGATGATATTATATATGATGTAGAAGATCATGAATTAATAATAGAAAATATATATGATTTAACTGATAATGATGGCTTAATAAATACTGAGAAAGTAGCAGCCTTATGTAATTTAGAATTTCCAAAACCAGAAAATCTACTTCCAATATATGAATGTGAAAATCCTCCTAAGTACCTATTTGAACTATGTAAAGCTGGTCTATCTAAGAGACTAAACGGAAAAATACCAGATATCTATAAAAATCGCTTAAGTTATGAATTAAAAACTATAAATGATATGGGCTTTGTAAATTATTTCTTAGTAGTATATGACTTTATAAAATATGCCAAGAAAGAAAAAATATTAGTTGGACCTGGTAGGGGAAGTGCAGCTGGTTCCTTAGTAGCCTATTCTCTAGGTATAACTGATATAGATCCTATTAAATATGATCTTTTATTTGAAAGATTTTTAAATCCTGAGCGAAAAACTATGCCTGATATTGATACTGACTTTCCAGATAACAAAAGAGATCAAGTAATTAATTATGTTATTAATAAATATGGCAAAAATAGGGTATGTGGAATAGTAACATTTGGAACTATGAGTGCCAAACAAGTAATTAGAGATGTATCAAGAGTTTTAAATATCCCTATATATAAAGTTGATGGCTTATGTAAATTTATTCCAGGTTTTACTAAAGACAAGCTTCAAGACTTTTATAAGAAAAATGAATCATTCAGAGTAAGGATTGATAGTGATATAACTCTAACTAAAATGTTTAATATTGCGACTAAACTAGAAGGATTTCCTAGACACACATCATCCCATGCAGCAGGAATAGTTATGTGCAAAGTTGATCTAGATGAAGTTATTCCATTAACTGTAGGTGATGATATATATTTATCAAGTTACACTATGGAATACCTAGAAGATTTAGGTTTACTAAAAATGGATTTTTTAGGCCTAAAAAATCTAACCATCATTGATAATATTTTAAATGATATAAATGATCAAACAGGAGAAAATATTGAGTTTTCTAAAATACCATTAGATGATAAAGAAACGCTAGAAATTTTTAAGACAGCCAATACTAGCGGTATCTTTCAATTTGAGTCTAGTGGTATGAGAAATTTCCTTCGTCGCTTAAAGCCATCAACCTTTGAAGATATTTTTGCCGCTATAGCCCTTTTTAGACCAGGACCAGCTATAAATATAGATAGTTACATAAAAAGGAAGAATGGCGAGGAGAAGGTAACATACCTTGATCCGACACTAGAACCTATTCTAAAAAATACTTATGGTATCCTAATTTATCAAGAACAAATAATTCAGCTTGCTAATATATATGCAAACTACTCATTAGGAGAAGCTGATATCCTAAGAAGAGCTATGAGTAAGAAAAAACTAGAATTACTTAAAAGTGAAGAAGAAAAGTTTATTACTAAAAGTATAAACAACCATCATACAAGAGAATCAGCTAAACATATTTTTGACCAAGTATTGAGCTTTGCCGGATATGGATTTAACAGATCTCACTCGGTTGCTTACTCTATTATTGCCTATAAAATGGCTTATTTAAAAGCTCATTATAAAACAATCTTCTTTGCTAATTTATTGACCAATGCTATAGGTAGTGAAACAAAGACCTACGAATATATAATAGAAGCTAGATCAAATAAAATAGAAATAGAAAAACCAACTATCAATGAAAGTGATACCAGATATATAGTTAAGGATAATAAAATAATTTATCCACTATCAAATATAAAATCAATTGGAGCAGCAATCTGCCAAACTATAAAAAAAGCTAAAGAAGGTGGAGCCTTCACAGATATTTATGATTGCTTTAGTAGACTATATATTGCTGGAGTAGGTAAAAAATCAATAGAAACACTCATTCTAGCAAATGTTTTCAGAGAATTTAATTACAATAGAAAAACCCTAATATATAATCTTGATAATTTATTTAACTATGCTTATTTAACAAAAGATATAGATCCATCATTAGTTATGAAACCAGATATAGAGTATCAAGAAGAATATAAAACTAATTATATTTTAGAACAAGAAAAAGAAGTATTTGGTTTTTACCTATCGGCCCATCCAACGACTATCTATATAAAAGAAAATCCTTATTGTATAAAACTAAATGAAGTTGAAAAATATTTTTCAAAGAAAATAGATACCTTAATTCTTATTGATAAAATGAAAATAATTAATACCAAGAAAAATGATAAGATGGCCTTTATTACTGGTAGTGATGAAACATCTACCATGGAATATGTTCTATTCCCAAAAGTATACAATGAAAATATAGATATAAAGTCAGGAGATGTTATTAAAGTAAGAGGAACTGTGGAAAGAAGACAAAATGAATACCAGATAGTAGTCGAAAAAATAAAGAAGTTGTCAGGAGAAGATTATGAAGAAGAATAAAGAACAGGCATATAAAATAACTTGTATAATTTTAATTATTGATCAAATATTAAAAAATATTATTAAAACAAAAATGTCACTAAATCAAGAAATTGTATTAATAAAGAATTTCTTCTCAATTAATTATCTAAAAAATACAGGAGCAGCCTTTTCTATTTTGACTAATCAAACCTTTATTTTAATAATAATAAGTTTCATAATAATTTTTGTTTTAGATAGACTTCTCACAAAAGAAAAGAATTTAAATAATATTTCAGTAATATCAATTGGCCTAATTTTAGGGGGGATCTTTGGTAACTTACTTGATAGAATAATTTATAAAGGTGTTATAGACTATCTTTCTTTTAAAATCTTTTCTTATGATTTTCCTGTCTTTAATCTTGCTGATATAGCTATAACAATAGGAACACTTTTATTACTATTTAATATGGTTAAAGAGGAGATAAAAAAACTTGACAAAGTAAATGTTAAGTAGTAATATACAAACAATATCAACCAACTGATATAAAAGCAGTATTTTCTACAATTCACGGCAAAAAATGTGTAGTTTCACGTAAAAATACGCTTTTTTATAAATATTCTGCTAAAATAGCAGTTATTGCTTTTTAGTTGAGCATTGTTAATGGACTAAACAATTAATTAGGAGGGATTATTATGTCTAACGAAATTAAAGCTAAAAAGGGATTACCAAGTGTAGAACAACCATGGATGAGATACTATGATGGTGAATTCAAGGAAGAGGATATACCAGATATATCAATATATCAATTTGCAAAAGAACGTATCAAGGGAAAAGAAAATCGAACAGCTCTTGATGTGAGAATGGGAAAGAATGATTTTAAAAGAGGTATAAAAATATCTTATAAAAAATTATTTGATCAAATGGAGACAGGTGCTAAATCATCTAAAGCAATAGGCATTAAAGCGGATGAAATTGTACCAGTTATATTACCGAATATTCCCCAAGCAAGGGTTATGATTTATTCTAATAGTATAGTAGGAGCAACATCATATCCAATGTCACCATTTATAGCACCTAATCAATTGGATTCAATAATAAGAGAAAATGAAATTAAAAATTTAGTAATATTTACACCATTCTATGAAAGATATAAGAATGTTTTAGAAAGTGCCAATCTTTCGAGTATAATTGCGGTTGATGGAACTGAGTCACTTCCATTTATCTTAAGAAAAACTGCTAAAAGCAAGACTCCAAAAATAACTGGCGGAAACATAATACCTTGGGAAGAATATATGTCACTTTCAAAATCATTACCATATTCACTTCAGCCATATCATAAAGAAGGTCATATAGCCGCCATAATAGGGACTAGTGGTACAACAGGTATCCCTAAAGGTGTAAAAATAACAGATAAAAACTTAAATGCTGTAGCACTTACATATATAAATAGTAAAATACTTGAAGGAACATTTTGTGATGTGTTAATTCCATCAATTTCTTATGGCCTATCAATGATGCATTATGAAACAACTAAAGGCAATAAAATATATTTAATACCAGAATTGGTATCTAATAACATTGACAAATTAATGATGGCTGTAAAACCAGATAGCTTTACTGGCGGACCAATTCATGCAATAAACCTAACTAGAAGTAAGAATTACCAAGAAGGTAAGGTTCCACATGTAAAAGAATTTGCTAGTGGTGGAGCAACATTACCAAAAGATGTAGAACGAGAATTAAATGGTGTATCAGAAGGTTACTCTGAAAATGGTGAGTACAATCCCAAAATAGTTGTTAGACCAGGATATGGATTAACTGAAAACATGGCATTAGGTAGTTATAATAAACCAGGAGCATATATGTTTGGTAGTATAGGTATTCCTTTTCCATATGAAAATGTAGGAATATTTAAACCTGGTACTGATGAAGAATTGACATATAATGAACTTGGTGAAATATGTATAAGTGGTCCTTGTGTTATGGCAGGATACTTAAACAATGAGAAAGAAACTAATGAAGTAATAAAATATCATGCCGATGGCGAAAGATGGATTCATACAAAGGACATAGGATATATAACACCAGATGGACATCTATATCATGTTGATAGAATAAAAAATATATTTATGAGAAGTGGCTTCAATGTTCATCCGTCTAAAATAACCGAATTTATAGACTGTCTACCAGATGTTAAAGAAAGTATTGTAGTAGGTGTAGAGCATCCAGATGAGCAATGTGTTCCAGTAGCCTTCATTGTTCCAGAAAATAATGGAAAATCAATCGAGGAAATAGAAGAAAATGTAAAAAAAGAATGCGCTGAATCTTTAGAAGCATGTTCAGTACCATATGATTACGTATTTGTAGATCAACTACCAATTAACTTAGGTGGAAAAATAGATAAAAACAAAATACTACAAAAGGCTAATATAGATTTTACAAAAAGTTCTAAAGTTCCAAGTAAGAATATAAGTTTCAAGCAAGAGTGATATATTAACTCTTGCTTTTATAATAAAAAAATCCCTATCTTTACTACTAGTAAAAATAATGGTAAAATAAAATAAATAAAGGTTGGTGAGATTTGTGATCAATGTAGTACTTTCTTCATGCTGCCTAATCTTTTTAACAATAGTGGCAGTTGTTTACTTTTCAAAAAAAAGAATGGAAAATGCAGATAATAAAATATTTACCGTTATGATTATAGTTAATTTAATAGGAATATTAATAGATATGATTGGTTATATTTCATTTGAAAAATTTTCTCATACGGCTTTAATAAATAAATGTATTTCCAAAATATACGTAATATACTTCTTGACATACGTATTTTGTCTGTTTATCTACGTATATAATTTAACTTTTAATAATCTTGCGAAAAATGTCAAAAAAATGATTTGCGCATTACTTGGCGTATTGCTAGTGATCGCTCTATTACCATTAAATGTTCATATCGAATCAAACAGGGCATTTTCTGAAGGACCAAGTGCTAATTTAACTTATGCTGTTGGAATAATTCTTCTAATACTAATGATTGTCTTCTTGTTTATTGGTAGAAAAAAACTAAAATCATATATACCATTACTAGCTTTTGTTGGTTCTACATTATTAACAGCTATAATTCAAAAGATATGTCCAGAATTAACATTAATGCTATTGTCCAATACTGTAGTAACATTTATAATGTACTTTACAATTGAAAATCCCGACATGAAAATGATAGAGCAATTAGAATTAGCAAAAGAACAAGCTGATAAAGCCAATCGTGCTAAGACCGAATTTTTATCTAGCATGTCTCATGAAATAAGAACACCACTTAATGCCATTGTAGGTTTTAGTGATTTTATTGTAAATGCTGATAGTTTAGATGAAGCTAAAGAAAATGCTAAAGATATTATTAATGCCTCAAACACTTTACTTGAAATAGTTAATGGTATCTTAGACATTTCTAAAATAGAATCAGGTAAACTAGAAATAATTAATTCTAAGTATAAAGCCTATGATACTTTCGAGAGCCTTGCTAAATTGATAATGCCAAAGATGCAAGAAAAAGGTCTAGACTTTACTTACTATATAGCCAAAGATATACCAGACACTTTATATGGTGACTATGCTAACATAAAAAAAGTTGTTACCAATTTATTGAGTAATGCTGCCAAGTACACTGAAAAAGGATTTGTCAGATATGAAGTAAACTGTGTTAATGATAAAGATTATACAAAGTTAATTATTTCAGTAGAAGATTCTGGAAGAGGAATCAAAAAAGAAAACATCGACAAACTATTTAATAAATTTGAACGTCTAGATCAAGATAGAAATACTACTATAGAAGGAACTGGCTTAGGCCTTGCCATTACAAAACAATTAGTAGAGTTAATGAATGGTAAAATTGTAGTACATACAATTTATGGAAAGGGTTCAAAATTTACAATTATTTTAAATCAAAAAATAACAGAGAGTATAAAAGAAGAAAAAACTTCAATTCAAAAAATTGATAATCTGGCTCTAACAAGTCTAAAAATATTAGTAGTAGATGATAATCCTCTAAATCTAAAAGTTACTAAAAAAATATTAAATAGATTAGGCATTAACAATGTTGAATGCTTAGAAAGTGGTTTTGCATGTGTTGACAAGATAGAATCTGGTGATTATTATGACTTGATTCTATTAGATGATATGATGCCTAAAATGAATGGTAGTGAAACTTTAGCTAGGTTGAAAAAAATACCAGGATTTAATTCCATTACCATTGCCTTAACGGCCAATGCTTTAACTGGAATGCGAGAAAAATATTTAAATAATGGCTTTAACGGCTATCTATCAAAACCCATTGATAAAGAAATTTTAATAAAAGAATTAAAAAGAACACTAATTGAATCAAAATACAACTTTACTAAAGAAGAAAATAGTGCCCCAAAGGAAGAAGTAGAAGAACTTATTGTTGATGAGCAAAGTACTAATAACTGCGATTTGTCATATTTTAGAAAAAACAATATTGATATTGATAGAGCTATAGAATTATTAGGAGATATTGAAACCTACAATGAAACACTAAAAGACTTTATGTCAAAACTTCCAGAACGCATGGAAAAACTTCAAAATTATATAAAAGAGTTAAATATGTCTGACTACGCCATATCAGTTCATAGTCTAAAAAGTGATTGTAAATACTTAGGATTTACATCATTTGCTAATGTAGCATATGAACATGAAATGAAAAGCAAAGAAAATGATTCTAATTTTATAGCTAATCATTTCCAAGAATTAGTGACAGAAAAAAATAAAATTTTAACTATTATAGAACCATACTTATCAAAAATATAAATTTAATTAAGGGGGAAGTATATGATTATATCAGATAGCTCAAATGTTAGAATAGATACATATCTAGCTGATTACTTATCATTATCTAGAAGTAAAATACAAAAATTAATAAAGAACAAATTAATTACAGTAAATGGCAAAATTGTTAACGCTAATTATGTTGTTAAAGAGGAAGATGAAATATTAGTAAATAATGATCTTGATTATGAAATAAATATCAAACCAGAAAATATTCCTCTAGATATAGTTTATGAAGATGAAGATTTACTAGTTATAAATAAAGAAAGCGGTATGGTAGTACACCCAGCACCAGGTCATTATGAGAAAACACTTGTTAATGCTTTATTGTACAAATTTGACTTAAAAAGTGGTGAAAAAACAAGGCCGGGAATTGTCCATAGACTAGATAAAGATACCTCAGGATTAATGTTAGTAGCTAAAAATGAATTTACACATGAAAAATTATCCCAAATGATAGGAAATAAAGAAGTTGAAAGACATTATTTAGCTATTGTTGATGGTATTATAAAAAATACGTCAGGTACCATTGACGCTCCTATAGGCAGAGATCAAAATAATAGACAAAAAATGGCAGTAACAGATGTAAACTCTAAAAATGCTATTACTCATTTTAAAGTACTAGAAAGATTTAAAAATAATACTTTAATTGAATGTATCTTGGAAACTGGTAGAACCCATCAAATAAGAGTGCACTTATCATATATAGGCTACCCAGTAACAAATGATCCACTTTATAATAAAAAGAAGGCAACTGAATTTGGCCAAATGCTTCATTCTAAAAGTATAAGATTTAAGCAACCACGCACCAATAAAGAATTGTATTTTGAGCAAGAGCCACCAAAAGAATTTCAAGATAAACTAAATAAATTAAGAGAAGAGCAACTAGCCAACTAGTTGTTTTTTTGTCTAGTTTACACTAAAAAAGAATTTTAATATTTGTTAATAAGAAATATTGTGATAATATTTTTATATAAGATAGTGAGGGATAAAAAATGAAAAAAATCAAATTAACAACAAGTATAATCTTAATTTTAACTATACTTCTTTTACCATTTGCCAATCTTTTAAGTGCTAAGGCAGAAGAGACAACAATCACTGTTGATGACAGTAAAAAGGTAACTGATACAACAGGTTTAATCGTAAAAGTAAGTGATGAAGATGATTTAAATAAGGATGTGTTTAAGGCCTATAAAGTTTTAGATGCATACTATGATAAAGCAACTAATGCCATGACATATAAGTTTACACCAGAGTTTTCAACCTTTTTAACAACATCGGGTGATACTAAACTTGCAAGTTTAACTGTTGATGATTATATAGCTTACGGCTATGCCCAGGAAGACAAAACTAATGACACGGAAGAAGAGTTAACAAAAAAACAAAACCTTCAAAAAGAATACAATAGTATGATTGCTAGTTTTGCTAAATACATAAAAAAGGGTACTAATACATTACCTAAAAATTATGAGTTAACAAATAATGTTGGAGTATCTAAAACGGCTACTGTTGAGGTAGGTTCATATTTAATCTTACCAGCAGTGCTTGCTGATACACCATATATTTATATCGACCAATCAACCTACAATTATTATAGTGCTTTGATTGCTAATGCTGTTTACCAAGTAGAAAATGGCGTTTGGAAGCTTACTAATTGTGAAGTTACTTTTAAAAGTAGCATGAACACTTTTTTATCTTATATTTTTGATACTCCAATAAGCAGTTTTGCTGAAAACTTTGATACACTCACACCATCAGCTGATTGTGAGTTATATAGAAATAAGGAATATACTCTTTTCTTCTCTACAAGTAATAGAGATTATGATTATCAAAAATATGAATTAAAAATAACTCTTCCAGAAGGCGTTACACTTGTAGATGATAGTTCAGATTTAAATAACATATATATGGTTGTTTTTGGAACCGAAATGGAAACAAAACAAGCTGCAGCTGATGGAAAACTATATGGTGAAACAGGTGAAGATGGAAACCCTAAACTTTATGGTACGGCCAAAGTTGAAGATGTCACAATCAATAAAGAAGATGGAACTTCTGTTACTGCCAAGTCAATAACTATTACATCATCTGAGGGAATTAAGGATAATCTTGCATTAGGAATTAGAATAAAACTAAATACTAATGCCGAAAAAATAGTTTTAGGCGTTACTGGTAATGTTATAAACTCAAGCTTTACATTTACAGTAGATCCATATACTGATCCAGCTACAACTAAAACCCTAACTGCTGAAAATAAAGCTATAACTTATGGATTAGAAATATCTAATAAGAGTAAAAACGATAACAGTTATCTAACAGGCGCAACATTTGGAATCTATACTAGTGAAAGCTGTACAGATGATACTAAAGTAGGGGAAATAAATGTAGATGAAACAATAGATAGCCAAATAGTTGGTAGATATCTAGGACTTCCTAGTGGTACATATTATATTAAACAACTAAAAGCAGCTACTGGTTATAAAACAGCAACAGATATAGCAAGTATCACAATAGAACCTTCAAATACAACTTACACTCACTTAGATGTAGAAAATGCTAAGCAAGGTTTACTTCCATCAACAGGTGGACTTGGTACAGTATTCTACACACTAATGGGTTTACTAGTAGTAGGAGCAGGAGCATATTCAATTATAAAATACTCTAAAAAACAGATTAACAGTTAACTGTCTAACTATAAATAATAAAGAAAAGACCTTTTAAATAAGTCTTTTTTTTGTTATAATCAAAATAGTAGAAAAGAATAACGGAGGGTAAAACATGGAAAATGGTATTTTCTTTTCCTTGACTAGTTTAGTATATAGTCTTCTTTTAGTTATAGTCTTTTTTTCTAAAGAAAGATATGTTAGTCAAGAAAATAATATTTATAGAAAGATAATAGTTGTCAACCTAATAGGTCTATTAATAGACATCTTTTTAGGAACATATGCATCACGTTACCTAATTGGACTGCATCCTAATCTAGCAATAATTATTCTAAAATTAAGATTAATTTACTTTGTTGCTTGGACTAGTCTTTTTTCAATGTATATAGTATCACTTTGTGCTAATGAACAAAAATTAGAACGAGATGTTAGAATGAAAAAAACTAATATAGCATTACTAATTCTTATAATTTATTTTGTTATAGCAGCTATTACTATATTTATATTGCCACTTTATTCACATAAAAAACTAAATATGTTTTATACTTATGGTCCAGCTACAACCGCAGTCTATATATTTGGTGGTATTCAATTAATTAGTTGGATAATTATAATGATTAAAAATATTAAATATGTTGTAAATAAAAAATATATTCCAATTCTACTATTCATTTTAATTGCCGTAGTTGTAACAATAATTCAAGCTAAAAATCCAGAACTAACGCTAATGATTCCTCTTCAAACATTTATTACTTTCTTAATGTTTTTTACCATTGAAAATCCTGATATGAAAATGATTGAAGAATTAGAAGAGGAAAAAGATAAAGCTAACAACGCCAGTATTGCTAAAACAGAATTTTTATCTAGTGTATCCCATGAAATTAGAAATCCTCTAAATATAATATCTGGCTTAGCTGATGAGATAGCAACTTCAAATGATGTAGAACATATGCGAGAAAATGCTAAGGATATATTGATGTCATCATCATCATTAATTACTACTGTAAATGGTATCCTAGACATCTCAAAAATTGAGAAGGGTGTAGCTCAAATAGTAAATAGTCCATATGATGTTAAACTAGTTTTAGAAGAGATTGGTAAACTATCATCATATAATTTTAAAAATAAAAATATAGAATTCTCTTATAATATAGCCAAAGATTTACCAAAAACATTATTAGGTGATTATCTAGCCTTAAAAAAGATAATTACTAATCTTTTAAATGAAGCCTATTCAACTACTACTAATGGCTTTGTTAGATATGAAGTTAACTGTATCAATACCAGTGAAATTTCAAAGCTAATAATAACTGTTGAAGATAGTGGGTCTGGTCTAAAAAATGATTTACTAAATGGTATCTTTAAAGGAAAAGAAACAAAAGATGAAGATGATATAGCTAAAGATTATCCTATCAACCTTATTAGTGCTAAAAGGTTAACTGATCTAATGGGAGGGAAAATAATAGCTCAATCTGTTTATGGTAAAGGTTCTAAATATACAATTATAATTAATCAAAGAATTAAGAAAGAAGAGACTAAAGATGCTTTGATTACTGATCTTACTTACTTAAAAATACTATTAGTTGACGATAATCCACTTAACCTAAAAGTTACTGCTAGAATGCTTCAAAGGTTTAAAGCAACTGATATCACTAAAGTTGAAAGTGGTTTTGAATGTCTTGAAATAACTGAAAAAGAAAATTATGACCTAATTTTCCTTGATGATATGATGCCTAAAATGACAGGAGTTGAAACCTTAAAAAAACTAAGAGAAAGACCTGATTTTAAAACCCCTGTTATAGCATTAACTGCTAATGCCATTGTAGGAATGAAAGAAAGATATTTAAAAGCAGGCTTTGATGACTATCTAGCTAAGCCATTAGAAAAAGAAGAGTTAGTAAAAGTGTTAAATAATGTCTTAAATGGAAACACAGAAAAAGATGAAAATATAACACCACCATCACCTGATGAAGTAATCCCTGTTGAAGAAAGCGTTGAAGAAATATTAAGTATCAATAATAAAAATATCACTCCTATAGAGTTTGATGATTCAACAGAAATACTTGATCCAAATGAAAAGCCACACTATGATTTAAATTATCTAAAAAGAAATGGCTTTAATATAGATAGAGCCTTAGAACTATTAGAAGATGTAGTAACTTTCAATGAGACTCTATCAGACTTTAATAATAAACTATTCAGTAGAATGCAAAAAATAGCCCAATATAAAAATGAGAATGACCTCGAAAACTATATAATTGAAGTTCATTCCCTAAAGAGTGACTGTAAATACTTAGGTCTTACATCTCTTGCAGACTTGTCATATGAGCATGAATTAAAAGCAAGAGAAAAAGATTTAACTTATATTGTTGAACACTATAGTGAACTAAAACAGGAAGTTGAAAAGTATCAGCCAATCATAAACAACTATTTAAATAACTTATAATGTATTAATAACATAAATTGTTAATGACAATATAGTAGCAAATAATGACAAGAGTATATAAGGATCAAGTAACTTAGTACTCTTTTCTTTTAGACTATATGTCTCTTGATATAAGAAAAGAGCTGAAATAAATGTACCCAAACAACTAACAAAACCTAAGAAGTTATTTTTTAAACCAAAAAATACTAAAGTAAAAGACTGATTAAATAAATAATTTACAGTCAAAGCTATTTTATAAGATTTAGGAATGTCCTTAAACCTATATCTTGAAACAACACTATAAATACTAATTGCTATAAGTATATATATTATAGTCCATGCTATCCCGTAAAAACTTCTACCAGGAGCAAAGAAGGGTAATTGGATAGTATTAAAATAATTATAATCTACTGGTATAATAGCCGATAAAAACCATGGTAAAAGACAAAGCATAAAAACCACAAACTTATATAACATAAATATCACCTCTTTCAATATTTTATGATTTGGTATATAATAATATTAATCTTTTTAGGAGGCAAAAAAATGGATACAGATATACTATTAGATGATAAGAATGTTATCGTAATGAAATTGCTTCATTATTTTATAACAGAAAAAAACTATAATCCAATTATTCTTCAAGGTGTTGACAATGAAATTTGGTTAGAAAATTTAAATGAAGACTATAAGGTTGTAAGAATTGTTTCTGAACATATTCATAATGATGAACAATTTGATTTTGATATATTTAAAACAAAAAGAATTATTAAAAAGATAAAGAGAAAAACATTATCCTTTAACATGAATGTTTTAAGTATTTTTTTAAACTTAGGTGACAATGTTACTAAAGATTTAACTGCTAATAAAAATGCTTTATGTATTAAGATAGATAGTGAAAAAGACTTTAGTAAGGATAATAACTTAAAAACAATTTTCCCTGATTTGACTAAGAAATTAAATTACAAGGAAGATGGAGTAGAACTATTTGCTAAAATAACAAGTGACATTAATAATCATAATAAAGAAGATGCCAAAAAGATGGAAAAAGTATTTTCAAGTAAAAAACCAACTATTACGTATGCTTTAATTATAATAAATGTATTATTATATTTTATTCCACTATTATTGGGCTTTCATGATGAACTTGTAAGTAAGTACTGCATTTTTGCTCCAAGTATTAGAAATGGTGAATATTACCGATTACTAACTGGAGCATTTATTCATGCTAATATATTACATCTAGGTTGCAACTGCTATGCTTTATATGTCTTAGGTACACAACTAGAAAGTTATCTTGGTAAAATAAAATACATAGTTATTTATATTTTATCAGCCATATCAGCTTCTTTATTCTCTATGATATTTGCTAAAAACACGGCTTCTGTTGGAGCAAGTGGTGCAATCTTTGGAATAATGGGAGCACTACTATGTTTTGGTTATTACTACCGCGTTTATCTAGGCAATGTATTAAAAAGTCAAATCATTCCATTAATAATATTCAACCTAATACTAGGATTCACCTTAAGCGGTATTGATAACTTTGCTCATATAGGCGGCCTTTTAGGTGGTATAGGAGTAACAATGGCCCTAGGTGTAGATGGTAAAAGTAAAAAATATGAGATTGTTAATGGTATTGTAATTACAACTATTTTTATAGCATTTGAAATATATATGGCTTTCATTTATGGAGCATAAAAGTTATTGTAATTGAGATTAATAGATGATAAAATAAAGGTATGATGTTATGTGAGGTGATGATATGCTACAAGATAAGACAAGATTATTTAATGTTGACGAAATAAATGTCAAATCAACTAAGATAATGCTTGAAGAGGTCTATGACGCTTTAAAAGAGCGTGGTTATAATCCTAATAATCAGATCGTAGGATATCTAATTAGTGGTGATCCTGGATATATTTCAAGTTATAAAGGAGCTAGAAATAAAATTCAAGAAATTGATAGAGCTAAAATAGTTGAAATACTTCTTCAAGAATTTCAAAGGCATGAGTAATGAAATATTTAGGATTAGATTTAGGAAGTAGAACCCTAGGAATATCAGTTAGTGATAACTTAGGAATATGCGCTACTAGTCTCAAAACAATACGTCATAATGAAGAATATGAAAAACTTTTAGAAGAAGTAAAAAAAATAGTTAGCGATTTACAAATCGATGGCATAGTATTAGGTTTTCCTAAAAATATGAATAATACAATAGGACCTAAAGGTGAACTTAGTTTAGAGTTCAAAAATAAACTGGAAGAAATATTAGATATTCCAGTCTACCTTGAAGATGAAAGACTAACAACCAAAAGTGCTACTGATTTATTAATAACCGCTAATGTATCACGAAAGAAAAGAAAAAAAGTTGTAGACAGCTTAGCCGCGACTATAATATTACAATCTTTTTTAGATAGGAAAGGAAAATAATTATATGGAACAAGAAAATCAAGAAATAAACAGTTCTTTTACAATGATTGATCAAAATGGAGTAGAAAAGCAATATGATGTTCTTTTCACATTTGATAGTGAAGAGACAAATAAAAGTTATATAGCTTATACTGATAATACTAAAGATGCTGAAGGAAAACTTTCTGTTTATGCATCAACTTATGATAAGAATGGTGACGATACCGAACTTAAGGCAATAGAAACCGAAAAAGAGTGGAAAATTGTCGAGACTGTTCTTCAATCATTACAAGAAGAAATAGCTAATAGTAAAAATGAAAATAATGAGCAATAGCTCTTATTTTTTAGTTAAATGAGGGAGAATTATGACGAAAAGAAGACGACCAAAGCCTCTACTAATAATAATAGTAGTAATCCTAATTATTATACTAACAGGCTTAATAACATACAATGTAATGATATCGCCAATAGATAAAAGCAGTAAAGCTGATATTGAAGTGGTAGTACCACCAGGAACTAATACTACCAAAATTGGTAAAATACTAAAGGAAAAACATTTAATTAGAAGTGCAACTTTCTTTAAAGTATATATAAAACTAAATAATATAAAATCATTAAAAGCATCCACATACACCTTAAAAAAGAGTATGACACTAAATGAAATAATAACAGTATTAGAAAAAGGAAACTCATATAATCCTGATACTATAAAACTAACTTTTAAAGAAGGAAAAAGAGTAACCGATTATATCAAAACGATTGCTAGTAATACTAATCACACTGAAGAAGAAATATTAGCCCAGTTTAATGATATCGATTATATAAAAGAGTTAACTAAAAAATATTGGTTTCTAACAGAAGAAATTTTAGATCCTAATATTTATTATCCACTTGAAGGATATCTTCATCCAGATACATATTACTTTAAAAATAAAGATGTTGATATAAAAACAATTATTGAAACTATGTTAAGCGAAACTGAAGAAATATTATCAAAATATAAGAATGAAGTCGGCCAAAATATCAATAAGTATATAATAATGGCCTCTATGGTAGAGTTAGAAGGAACAAATACTACTAATCGCAAGATGATAGCTGGTATTTTCAACAATAGATTAGCCCAAAACATGAACCTAGGCTCTGATGTTACAACGTATTATGCCCTACAGCACCCAATGACCTCTGACTTAACAGTTGCTGAGTTCAATACTGATAATCCTTATAACACTAGGTCAAAATCAATGGCCGGTAAAATGCCAATAGGAGCCATCTGTAACCCAAGCATTTCAAGTATTGAGGCCAGTGTTAATCCAACTCCAAGTGATTACTTATATTTTGTTGCTGATAAACATGGTGATATATTTTATACAAAGACCTTACAAGAACATAATAAAAAAGTAAAAGAAATAAAAGAAAAAGGTGATTGGATATGGTAGATAACTATGAAATTATAAGCTCCATGCGTGAATATGCCGATCAAAATAATGTACCAATAATTTTAAATGATAGTCTAGAATATCTAATTGAATACATTAAAAAAAATGATATTAAAAATGTCCTAGAAATAGGAACAGCCATTGGTTATTCAGCAATTATGATGGCCTTATCTAAAAATGATTTAACTATAACTACTATAGAACGTGATGAAAAAAGATATTTAGAAGCCATAAAAAACATAAAAAAAGCCTCATTAGAAGACAGAATAACCCTTATCTATAGTGATGCAGAAGAAGTTAATATAGATGAAACTTTTGATTTAATTTTTATTGATGCTTCAAAATCTCAAAATATTAAATTCTTCGAAAAATTCTCTAAAAACTTATCATCAAAGGGAACCATTATAACAGATAATATTAATTTCCATGGCCTAACAGGAAAAAAAGAATCAGAAATAGAAAGCCGAAATTTACGAGGCTTAGTACGAAAGATAAATGCCTATATTGACTACTTAAAAACAAATCCCAATTTTCATACTGAGTTTTTAAATATAGGTGATGGTCTTTCTATAAGTATAAAAAATAATTGAAAGAAGAATTTATGAAAGTACTAATAGAACCCAAAACAAAAACAGAAATATATAAAAATAATGTTGATGGCTTAATAATCTCTTTAAAAGATTATGCTGTACAAAGTGAAGTATACTACACTAAAGAAGAAATAAAAAAATTAAGAGAAGAAAATAAAGATTTAGAGATATTTGTAAATATTAATAAGAATTTTTTTAATCACGAAATAGAAGACTTAAAACAAGTACTTATCTACTTAGATGAATTAAATTTGAATGGTCTTCTTTTTTATGATCTTGCTATTTTAGAACTAAAAGAAGAACTTAATTTAAAAACTGACTTAGTATGGTACGGTACTTATATGGTTACTAATTATAAGACTTGTAACTACTATTATGATAAAGGTGTAAAATATGCTATCTTAAGTAAAGAGATAACTAAAGAAGAAATAATAGAAATCTTAAATAAGAGTAAAATTATCTCAATGATAGAAATAATTAGTCTTCCAACAGTAGCCTTTTCTAAGAGAAAATTAATAACTAATTACTATAAAAATTTATCTAAACATCCTAAGGAAAAATTAACTGTTGTAGAAAGATTAACTCAAGATGAATATGAATTGAAAGAAGAACCAGCTGGTACAGGTTTTATTTCTAAGAAGATAACTAATGGTACTAGTGTTATAAAAGACTTATATGAAAACAAAGCTGGCTATATAATAATAAAAGAATATGGTCTTGACGTAATAGACTTTAATGAACTATTAAAAGATCTAAAAGCCTATCTAAAAAATGGTTGTAGTGATTCATCATTTATAAAAAAATATGAAATATTAGGCGACAATACTAATTTCTTTTATACTGAAACATTCCATCGCGTAAAGAAAAGTAGGTGATACTATGGAAAAAATAGAATTATTAGCCCCATCAGGAGATTTAAACAGATTAAAAATAGCTATCCTTTATGGAGCTGATGCCATATATATTGGTGGAAAAGATTTTAATCTAAGATCTAATGCCATTAACTTTACAATAGATGAAATAAGAGAAGCCTGTTCTTTTGCTCATAAATATAATAAAAAAGTCTACCTAACCCTAAATATCTTTTTCCATAATGAAGATACAGAAAATATAGAAGAATATATAAAAAAAGTAGTTGACTGTAAAATAGATGCTTTTATTGTAAGTGATCCTTATATAATATCCTATATAAAAGACAATTATCCATCAGTTGAAGTACACCTATCAACCCAAAACTCAACTACTAATTATAAAGCTGTTGAATACTTTAAAAAAGAAAGAGTAGATAGAGTTGTTTTAGCAAGAGAATTATCTAAAGATGAAATAAAAGAAATAATTGATAAGACTGGACTAGATATAGAAGTATTTATACATGGTGCTATGTGTACATGCCTAAGTGGTAGATGTGCTCTTTCTAATTATATAACTAGAAGAGATGCCAACAGAGGTGGTTGTGCCCAAGTATGCCGTTTTAATCTACAAACAAATGAAGAAAAAGATTTCACAATGGCCTCAAAAGACTTAAATATGACTACTCATATAAAAGATTTAATTGAAATAGGCGTTAGAAGTCTTAAAATAGAAGGAAGAATGCGTTCACCTTATTACATCGCAACCGTTATATCTACATATAGAAAGATAATTGATTCATATTATGATAATAGCCTAACAGAAGAAAAATTAGCTGAATACAATGAACGACTAAAAGTAGTAGCCAACCGTGCCTCATCAACTCACTTTTTCACCAAAGAAGCAGATGAGACTGATCAATACTTTAGTGGTCGAAATGAATTCTCTAATCAAGACTATCTAGGCCTAATAATTGATTATGATAACGCCAATAAATGTCTAGTTTTAAAAGAACGTAATTATTTTAAAGTGGGAGATAAAGTCGAAATATTTACCCCAGACTTTAAATTTTATAATTATACAGTAGAAAAAATTTATGATGAAAATATGAATTCATTAGATGTTGCTAGACATCCAGAACAAATATTAAAACTACCATTTAAGGAAAGTTTGCCCCAATATTCAATGATTAGAATGCTAGAAAAAAAAGAAGACTAATTCCTCTTGCAAAAAAAAGATACATATACTAGAATAACAACTACAGTGAGAGGAGTGAAACAATGGCTAGATATTACAGAGTAGGATTATATAAAGAGCCAGACAATTCAGTAAAATTAAAAGATTTAAAAGAAAGCGTAAAAACAGGAGATATTATTGTTCAAGATAACACAACATATGCTAAAGAAATTACCACTAAATTAAAATTTCCTATTTATAGTAGTAATGATAAAGTAGGAACAAAATCAGGATACTACGTAAAAGACAGTGACTTAATAGATGAAAATATTGTTACTAATAAGGAATTAAACGATTATATTAACAAAGTAAGTAATGGATATAATCCTGTTGGTTCTACCAATCCAACTAGTAAGACATACCAAAAAACAAAAAAATAATTTATTAAAATAAATTGAGGTTGATATATGAAAAGTAATTTAGAAGAAGCAAGAAAAAACTTTTTACTCTATGAGGAAAATCTAAGCGCTTTAGCAACTAAAAGTAATAAGGCTATTAGACTAAATAAAGAGGAGTCTGATATTAGGACACCATTTTCAAGAGATACTGATAGAATTATAAATTCCCTAAGTTATACTAGATATCTAGATAAGACCCAAGTCTTTTCCTACAAAGAAAATGATCATATTTCTAAAAGAATGACTCATGTCCAACTAGTAAGTAAAATTGCCAGAACAATAGGAAGAGCTCTAAACCTGAATACAGATTTAATAGAAGCAATTGCTTTAGGACACGATATAGGACATACACCATTAGGTCATACTGGAGAATCAATTTTAAATGAAATATCAAAACGTGAATTAGGAGAATATTTTGCCCATAATATTCAAAGTGTTAGAGAATTAATGATTGTTGAAAATAATGGTAGAGGTCTAAATCTTACTATTCAAGTCTTAGATGGAATTATGTGTCATAATGGTGAAATACTAAGTAGTAAGTATGAACCAGTATCTAAAACAGAAAAAGATGTTCTAGAAAACTACAATCTTGCTTATAGAGATCTACAATTAGTAAATAAAATTCCCCCAATGACCCTAGAAGGATGCATAGTAAGAATAAGTGATATTATTGGTTATATTGGACGAGATATAGAAGATGCTATTAACATTGGTGTTTTAAAAAAAGAAGATCTACCTAAACAAATTACTGAAATACTAGGATCAACTAACAAAGAAATAATTAATACAATTATCTTAGATATAATAGATAATAGTATGAATAAACCATATCTTAAATTAAGTGATGATATATATAATGCCATACTATTATTAAAAAAATTTAACTATCAAAATATTTATAGTAAAAGTCTAACTAAAGAAGAAATAGAATATTATCGCCTAGGAATGAATAATTTATATAGTAAATATTTAAATGATATAATTAATCAGAATAAAAATAGTATTATCTTTAAAATATTCTTAGACTCCCAAGACAAATCATATTTAGAAAAAACATCTGATAAAAGAAAAGTAATAGACTTTATATCAGGAATGACAGATGACTTTTTTAAAGAAGAAATAGAACGCCTAAATTAAAAGTATAAAGATAAAATATATAGTTAAATATCTAACATCACTAACATAATTTGACAAAAAGCATTAAATGTGGTACAATATCCACACTTTTAAGGAGGCAAAAAAATGGAAGTATGGGATAAAAAAGATAATGAATACATAAAAAAATATGAAGTAGTAAATGGTAATGGTGGAAAGCAATCCATTAGATTAACTTTTGCTAATGGAGAATCATATACTGTTGCCTATTCTGATGAATTAGAAAAAAAGCTATCTATTATAATGGAAAAACAATTTGCTATAGCAAAAGAAGAGGGAAAAACTAAAAGGGCACAGAGAGTATATAGTGCTAGTAAGGGTGTAGGAATTGCTGCTGCAATAGTTACTGGATTTTCAGGCCTTGCAGGTTTAACCAGCGATATTATTGGCTTAGAAGTAGCAACTGCCGCCCCAGCAATAATAGGCGGAGGAGCTGTGAGTTTGGTAGGAGCTATAGCATTTGGAGTAGCTAAAAGGAAAAAAGCAAAAGAAGCCAATTTGGTTAATCTAAGAGATGAAAATAAGACTGTCCTAGATGGTATTAATAAAGGATCAGCAACCACAAGTAAATATCCATTTATCGGAAAAAAACTAGACAAAGGTCAAGAACCATTTAGTATAGCTAGCATGGAACAAAACGGTATGGATATTAAAGATTTATCCAAGGCAATATCTACTAGAAAACAAGAGTTATATATATATAAGATAACTAGTTCTAGTATTGATGAAATAGAAAAGAAAGCTCGTCAATATACTAAAAAGAAAAAAAATACATAAAAAAATTCTTCCTACAGATAATATTTTTGATATTGCTAAAACAAAAAAAGTGTGATATACTTTGGCAAGTTGAGTTCATATAAGGCTCACAATTAAACATTATAATGAGGTGATAAAATGGGAAATAAAAATACAGTTTATTTAACCAAGGAAGGATTACAAGAACTAAAAGATGAACTTGATAATCTTATAAATGTTAGAAGACCTGAAAATATAGTAGCTATAAAAGAAGCTAGATCATTAGGCGATTTATCAGAAAATGCTGAATATGATGCAGCACGTAATGAACAAGCTCAAATAGAAGCACGAATAAAGCAATTAGAAAAAATGTTAGAAAACGCTGAAATTATTTCAGAAACATCAACAGATCAAGTAGGAATTGGTAACACAGTCTCAATCAAATATGTTGATGATGATGAAGAAGATGAATATAAAATAGTTGGTTCTCAAGAAGCAGACCCATTCGAAAGCAAAATTTCAAATGAAAGCCCAATTGCTAAAGCACTACTAAATCATAAAGTTGGTGACTTAGTAACAGTTAATAGTCCAAATGGATCATATGAAGTAGAAATAATTGAAATTAAATAAAAAAATATAAAACGACAAAATATTTAATAAAGATAGTCTATATTAATACATATAGGAGATATATGTATGAAAAAGGCTATCTTTATTTTTTTATTTGTACTACTAGTGTTAATGAATGTAACAGTTAAAAAACCAATTAAAAAAATAACTATAGTAAGCACTAAAAAGATAAAACCAGATGTAGTAGAAATACATAATGAAGATATTAAAGGCCATATTAAAATACCCAATACTAAAATAGACTATGATCTTGTCAAAACAACTGATAATGAATACTATCTTAATCACAATGTAAAAAAAGAAGTCGATCCTCTAGGTGCCATCTTTATAGATTATAGAAACAACCTAACTGATAAAAAAATACTAATATATGGCCATAACAGTAAAACTAAAGAAGCACCACTAAAAGAATTAGAAAAATATCTCGACTATAACACCTTTAAAAATAATAACCTTATCTACTTATCCCTCGATAATAATAAATATATCTATAAAATATTTTCAGTAATATTAATAGACAAAAATAATTATACTTACACCAAATTAAATTATACATCTGATGAATATATAAATCACTTATCATGGTTAAAAAACAACTCAATTCATAAAAGTGATATAAAACTAGAGCAAGATTCTAATATTATAATTCTTCAAACTTGCAATTATTATCCTAAAGAATCATTTCTATTAATAAGTGCTAAAAGGAGCTAAATATGAAAAAAAGAAAAACATTATTCAAAATAATAACTATAATACTTCTAATGATTACTATAGAAGTAAGGGCTAAAAATTTTTCATCTGTTAGTATTAAAAAATTATCTAATCAAACCTCATGTCTAGAAGAAGAAATAACACCTAATTTTGATAATAATATTTTAACAGGTATCAATATAATTATTACTATTCCAAAAGACTGTAATGAAGAAGAACTAATAATATCACCATCTATATTAGAAGCAATAAAACAATATAGTAAAATAAATCCAGGAGATAATATAAAGATTAATTTAAAAATAGTAAATAATTCCATATATAATTATAATTATACTAATAATAGTTTTATTCTAAGTACGGAAAACTTAGAAAGATTAGGTACAAAAGAAAATCTAATAGATACAAAAGCCATTGGTTTTGATAGCCAAAAAATCTATGAAATATCTACTATCTATAGAACAATGAATGCTCCAATAATCTCTCTATATAACCATAATGATCAACTAGAAGACAAAGATTTATCTGATGTAAATCTAAGTAAAAAATTACAAGAAAAGGGCTATAATGGCATCAATGAATTAGATAATTATTACTTAGACTTTTATAATACTAAATATAATTTAAATGAAAAGTCCTTGTCTGACTTAACCTATACAACTATAAAAGATTTATTTAAAGGAAAAGCAACTACTAATAAAGAGACTAATCCCAATATTATAAAATTATCTTATGATTACTTCTATAATAAACTTCTATCATTTAATTTTAAGGAACAACAAGTTAATGATTATAATAGTGAAGATTACAGTATAGGAACATATATGAGAACAACTTTAGGAAATAACTACTTAAATAATAAATTTATGTATATAAGATCCAATACTTATAGTGAAATTGAACAAATGTCTCTTAATCTAAATAAAGAATACACAACCTCATCATATAATAATTACAATTATTATCTACATTTAGAATTTAAACTAAAAAAAGAAGAGGAAATAACTAAAAGCACTCTGAATAATTCAGACATTATAATTCCTCCTAATACAGGTATCGATTAAGCAAGTTAAATCTTGCTTTTTTCTATCCAAGCAATATGTAAAAAATATATAGTAATTTACTTGACAATAATGTATAATAAAATTAATAGAGGTGATATTTATGATGAGAGAATATACATTGGAATTTTTATGCCAAAAGTATAATATTTCGATAGATACAAAAAAACGTAGAAATGCATTAACATATGAAGAATTTACTAATGTTGATGCTACTTTAGATTATCTTATCAATGAATTAAAAATATCAAAAGTTAATATAGAAAAATGTCCAAGCATTTTATATGCAAATGTACCTGGAATAAGAAAAAATATTGACTTTTTAAAGACTGAGCATATTATTTTTTCAAATATAGAATCTTGTTTACATGTTTTGAGTGTAGAAAGTACTCAATTAATTGAAACATATAATTACGTAAAAAATAATTATGGAGTAGAAGCATTAAACAACAATACTTCAGTATTAAGTTGTCCTGTTGAATTGATTAATAAAGTAGAATCATTAAAATTACCAAGATAGTATAATCTAACAATAAGTGCGTCAATAAGTTTTGGAATTACAAAGTTTGAAGAAGTTCAGAAAATACTTCAAAGCAAGGAATATCAAGAACACCCAGAACTGTTCAGTTCATCAGTATTAGCTTCTGCAACAATAAAAGATGTTAGGGACTTGCTTCAAAGTAAGGAATATCAAGAACATCCAGATCTATTTAGTTCAACAGTATTAGCTTTTACAACAATAAAAGATGTCAGGGAATTGCTTCAAAGTAAGGAATATCAAGAACACCCAGAACTGTTCAGTTCAACAGTATTAGCTCATGCAACAATAAAGGATGTCAGGGACTTGCTTCAAAGTAAGGAATATCAAGAACATCCAGATCTATTTAGTTCAACAGTATTAGCTTTTACAACAATAAAAGATGTCAGGGACTTGCTTCAAAGTAAGGAATATCAAGAACACCCAGAACTGTTCAGTCCATCAGTACTAGCTTTAGCAAAAATAGAAGATATCCAGAAATTATTGACTTTACCATATTGGGAGGATGATAAATACAAGAAATTGTTAAAGCCAACAATTGTTGCGAAAAGTAAATCTATGGTACAAAAAATACCTATGCTAATTGAGATGGCCGAAAATTATAATATTGATAATTATATAAATACCAAATTTTTATTGATGTCTCCTAGCCAAAATTATGCCCTAATAATGTATTTATCAGAAAATAATACACCTTTAGTTGTGAATGGAAAATTACATCCGATTTTTGGAAAACAATCTACTGTATTAAAAAATAAATATGATATAGATATAAAGGAATTAATGACCAGATATTCTTTTAATGAAAAAAACGATAAAGGTAGGAAGAATAAATGATATTAGATGAAATAGATATGCAAGTATTAAGGGAAAATTTTGATGAAGAAACAATTAATGAAATAGATTATAATAATGTTAGTAAGATTCTTAATTATTTAGATAATAATGGAGTATATTATGCAAAAGACTTATTTTTATCATCACTAGATTTATTTTTATTACCATATGATGAATTTGTAGTTCGCTTTGATAAATTAAAAAATATATTAGGTGAAGATTATGTTGATATATTAGGTGAAGATAGTTCTAAAATTGAATTGATGTATATTTAATTATTATAAAATATAAACTAAAGAAGTTTAATCACATGCAAGTGATTAGACTTTTTTTGAATTATAGGAAAATGTAAAGTCACTAAAAATACCAAAATTCTACAACATCAGCTGAATGGAATGTGCTCAATAGTTTTACGTTTTGGATAAATAAATTTAATTTGTAAAGAACAATATTAACTAATGATGTGAATTTAAAAAAGCATATTAAAACATTTAAAGTTTTTTACTAGAACTTGGCAAGGGACTTAGTTATGTTGGAAATTAAGTAAGAATTACTCTGGAAGAAGAACATTTTTATCTTGCTTTAGCCTTCTACAATAGATTATTAAAATGTTTTGCTATAATTGATTTGAAAATTGGTAAAGTTCCACATCAAAACATTATTCAAATGCAAATGTATGATAATTACTATGACAGAGAAATTAAACAGAAATATTATCAACTGATAAAAATGAAACCATTGTAAAATATAGCTTACTTAAAGATAATAGGATAATATTTTTTCAAAATACAACTGCAGAGTTAAATCTTGCTTTTTTCTATAATAATATTTCAATTTTTCCCAAAATGCGTTATACTTAAAAAGAATAGAATAATAGGTGGTGAGATAATGGTTGTAAAAAGTCCATATTCATTTTTGATAAAGCATTTTAGAAAGATTCATCTTGTCTTATTATTAATTAGTATATATGTATACATAAAAACTATGAATGTCTATTCCTTTGTAAAACAATTTCTATCATTAGGTACATATGACTATTATAGTGAATCAATATCAAAATATATTTCCCCCTTACTTTATATAGCGACACTATTTATAATCATAATAACAGCAATTATCCTACTACTTTTAAAACACAAAAAAAAGCCATGGAAACTATATGCAGTCCCTCTAATAAGTTATACGCTTTTATTTATAACCTTTATAATTACCTCAAACTTTTTTAGCAGTTATACTGGTCAAACAGAAACAGCAGCCGTTAGAGCAATGCGAGATTTTCTAGTTTTAACAACATTACCACAATATGGCTTCTTTGTTATTTTAATAATCCGTACATTAGGTATAGACTTAAAAAAATTTAATTTTAAAGCTGATCAAGAATTTTTAGAACTAACATCAGAAGACAAAAAAGAAT
Source organism: uncultured Bacilli bacterium (assembly GCA_934120715.1). Classification (GTDB taxonomy): domain Bacteria; phylum Bacillota_I; class Bacilli_A; order RF39; family UBA660; genus CAG-877. The sequence continues at coordinate 31,823 of CAKOUW010000006.1, forward strand.
TTGAAATTAATATTGAAATAGATAAAGAAAGTTACAAACGCTTTTTTAAACGCCTTATTAGAAATCTAAATTACTTATATCGAGAACATAAAAGAGTAGTTAGTCTTGTCATTATTATTCTTATGGGGATAATTTTATACAATAGTTATAAATATATCTTTATAACAAATAAAACCTATAAAACAGGTGATACTTTTCAAAATAGTGGTTATCAAATTACAATAAATAATTCTTATTTTACTGATAAAGATTATAAAGGTGACATAGTAGATAAAAATAAAAACTTTTTAATAGTAGATGTTACAATAAAAAACAATGCTACTAAAAGAAAAATAAACTTCAATAGATTCCATATTGTAAACGGAATAAAAAATTATACTCCAACATCTAAAACATATGAAACATACTTCCAAGACTTAGGTACTGCCTATGAAGAAAAAACCATTGCTAAACTAGAAACTTATAGAACACTTTTAATATATAAAGTAGATAAAGAACTATCAAGAGATCGTTTTGTAATGTATTATCAAGAATTAAATGGTAATACTAGCCACTTAAGAAAAATAAAACTTAAAACAAAAGATTTATCTAAAATAAATGTTCAAGAAAGTAAAAATTTAACTGAAGAAATAAATTTAAATATTAATGGAATAGAGGAAAATATAATCTTTGATAACCTAACTTTTGTAACAACTACCACATATTCTAAAAAAGTTTGTGATGCCGGCGACTGTTATCCCAAAGATACTAATTTTACTATTTCTCCAGGCTATAAAATATTACAAATGGATTTCATATCAGATGAAACAGATGGTAAAGACATGATTGACTTTTTATCCAAATATGGTAAAATTAACTATATAGATAGTAAAGGTAAGAATGTGGCTTTAGCCATAGAAAATGCAGTAAATAAGTCATACTATGGGAAATATGTTTATATAAAAGTTCCAGAGGGTATTGATAATGAAAATAAAATATATTTAGACATAACCATTAGAAATAATAAATATCAATACATACTAAAGTAAGGAGAAATAATATGAATAATAATAAGCTAATGAAAAAAGTTAGATTAATAATTACTCTAGCTCTAATAGCAGTATTTGTCTGGTTTGTTATAATAGGCCCCAAACTTAGTTTTAAATCAGATGAAAAAATGATGGAAGCAGCAGCAGTAAGATATTATGAAATAAATCCTGATAAACTTCCAACAGGTACAAGGGTAAAGACATTAACTCTACAAGATTTATATAGAGGAGGCTTTCTTGATAAAGATATATATCTACCATATAGTAAAGAACCTTGTTCATTAACAGAAAGTTGGGTAAAGACAAAACAAGAAAATGGTAGCTATAAACACTATGTTTATTTACAATGTGGAACAATAAAATCAAAAGTAGATCATACAGGACCAGTAATTATATTAAATGGCGATGATGAAATAACAATTAATAAAGATGATAAATATGAAGAATTGGGTGTTAAAAAAGTTACTGATAATAAAGACGGTAAAATCGATATAAATAAAGTTACTATTGATTCATCAAAAGTCAATACTAAGAAAAATGGTACCTATGAAGTTACTTATACAGTATCCGATAGTTTTAATAATAAAACAGTAAAAATAAGAAAAGTAAATGTTATTCAAACAATAAGTAATATTGTAAATAAAAATACTACAGATGGTACTTATAAAGGTGAAATAGACAACAACTATATAATGTTATCAGGTATAAAATATAGAATTATAGGACTAGATAATAATAAAAATATAAAGTTAGTAAGTAATAAAGACATAGCTAATGTTAATTATAGCGGTATAAATAAATGGTTAGATTATTTTTATAGTAATATGACTAGTGAAGCAAAAAAATATATAGTAAAAAGTAATTACTGTAATGATAATGTAGAAATAAGTAAAGCAGATACTTATAAATCATGTCAAGGCACAATAAAAAATAAAAATGTATATATCTTATCAGTAAAAGATATAAATGATAGTCTAGATGAAAATGGTAGTAGTTATCTATATCCAGCAACTATCAGTTGGTTATCTAATACCTCAGACGATAAGAATGCTATAACAACAAGAAATTGGTTTAATGGTACTAGTAGTAAATTCTATGCCTTTGATAAAAAATATAACTTTGGTGTTAGACCAGTAGTAATTGTAAAGGGAGACTCTCTAGTTAAAGGCGGAAATGGTAGTTTCAATAATCCATATACTTTCAAAGAAACAAAATCAGGAAAAGCAGATGAGTTATTAAATACTAGACATTCAGGAGAATATATATCATATTCCAATAGAACATTTAGAATAGTTGAAATTGATGATGATAAAACAGTTAAAGTTATATCAACAGATAGAGTTCTAGATAACATTACCAATAATGATACAAGTATATATAATCCTAAACAAAAAAATAATATAGGTTCCATTATTAATCAGCAAATAAATAGTAAAATAAATACAGGGTATTTTGTAAATAAAGAAATAGAAGTGCCAATATATAAAGATATAGCTGCCTATAAAAAAGAAGTAAAAACTAGTAAATACAAGGTTAAAGTAGCAGCACCAAATATGTATGAAATGTTTTCAGCAATGGATACAGGTTTAGGATATTGGTTGATTAATTCATCCCAAAATACTGCTAGAAAAAATGTTGTATCTGATATTGGTGTAATTTATTATACAGATATTGAACAAAACGTATCATCAGGTGCAAGAATTGTAGGATATTTAGATGCTAAATGTAAAATTGTTGCAGGTAGTGGTACTGAATCTGACCCATATAAGATAACAAAATAGGAGTAAATATGAAGACGATAAATAAGAGGAAAAGCAAACTAATATTAATAATAATATTGTTAATTGCTGCATTATTGACTCTTATCTTTCTTCTTGTAAAGGGAGTAAAAAATCTAATTCCAATATACAGGATTGAAGAAAGAGCAGAAAAAGTAAAAAATTATGAAGTCAAAAATGTAGATGCCAAAGCCATAGCTTGGCTAAGAGTACAAGGTACTAATATTGACTATCCAGTTATAGATAATAATGATAGAGTTGGTGTTGAAAGAATTAGTCAGGACTTTGCTTGGACGCAAGGAATCATAAGCCCTCTACCAAACAAATTATTTATACTTGGACATAATATAAAAAATGTATCGTCCAATCCTCTTATTACTGCTAAAGATCATACAAGATTTGAACAGTTATTATCGTTTGTTTACTATGATTTTATAAAAGAAAATAAATATATACAATATACAATAGATGGCAAAGATTATCTATATAAAATATTTTCAGTTGCTTTTGTAGAAGATTCTACCCTAGATTATAAAAGTACCAATTATAGTAAAAAGAAAATGAAAAATTATATAGAACAGTCAAAAAAAGATAGCTTCTACGATTTTGATATAGATGTAAATGACAGTGATAAAATAATAAGCTTAATAACATGTACTAGATTTTTTGGAGCAACTAAAAAATATGATTTTAAAATAGATGCTAGAATGGTACGAAAAAATGAAAAGGCTGCTAACTATAGCGTAGAAAAAAACAAGAACTATAGTAAGATAGAAAAAATAATGAGAGGTGAAAATAATGAACAACAAGCATAAGTTAAAAAAAATAAAATGGGGTATGATTCTAACTATTTGTTTAATTGGAATTATTTTCTTAAACACAGATGCTAAAAGTCTAAACCAATCAAAAACCAAGGCAAGTAAAATGGCCAACAAGTGTACTGTATTGAAAAATGACGATTTTAATTTTACTATTGAATTAAATTTACTAAATATTGGCTTAGAAGATGGTGTTGTTAGAGTAAATGTTAAAGCTAATAATAAGAAGTATGTTGGTGCTAATTTTTGGCTAATTACTTATACAAATGTAACTCAAAAGATGAAAGTAGAAACGTTCTCGGTAGAAGATACTAAGCATGGTGATTATGCCATGGTATCAACTACTGAAGTTGATGCTCCAATAGTAAGCTATTCTGTTATTGTTGTATACAAAGATGGAGTATCTGGCAGTTGTGGAGCAACATCAGAAGAAACAGCAAGACGAATAGCTAAAGATTATATAGACAATGGAAAATTTGAAGATACAAAGGCTGATATTGAAAATAATTTCTATGTTACAAAAGGAAGAACCGAAATTATTGAAGGACACGCTTACGCTCCAATCTCTGAAAATGTATCATATAGTAAAGAACTTCAGGAAAAAATAAATCAAGCGCAACAAATTCGAAAAAAAGGTAAGATATCAAAATCATCTGGATATGATACCTTACCAGAAGGAGATCCAGTTGAAAATACTAATATTGGTGATCTATTTTGTGATAAAAACACTGTATATAAAAAAGGACAACCATATTATTTGAATGAAAACAGAAAAACATATACATACAGTAAAACAACAAACGAAAACAATTGTAAAAAAACATGTAAAGAAACAATAACTGTAGAATATGGCCCACCAGTTGCTACTAAAGCTGGATTATGTTTTGAATACAAAGTAAAAGTTCAAAGTAAAGTTGCCTGCCAGACTGAGTGGAAAGGTGATGACATCCCAGAGCCATTACCACTTTGTAAAGTTTACCCAATATGTAATAAGAGTGAGAAATATTTCAATCAAGCAGGTCCAGATGAAGAATTTGATCAATGTGTAAATAAGTGTGATGGTGGTAAATATAGCCAAAACTGTATAAATAAGTGTTATAAAGAGGTTTATGAAAATAGTACTAACAAAAAAATAACATACAACAATACTACAGAAAATAGTAATACTAAGTTTTTAGCTAATATACAGCAAATGCAAAATACAGCAGAAAAATATTTAAAAATAGATGGCGAATTTTGTAAATACTCTGATGAAATCCAAAATCAGGGAAATTATGAAGCTTTAGTCAATGCAATGAGAAACAATAGTAACTGTGGATATAAATATAAAGATGATAAAATTACATGGAGTTGTGCAACTGGCGAAGATAATAATGAAGACTGGCAATCATTGGGAAGATATTATTTCTCAAATGATGACATAGCACGAAAAACGTTAATATCAATGGCAAATGACTGTAATGGAGAACCACGTACAACAGGAAGATATAAATATTTTATTGACAAAGATGGCTTCAAACGTGCATACCTAAACAATGGTAAAACTTGTACTCAAGCTTGTACATGGAAAGTAGAAGAGGGCAATGAAAACATAGGCAAAACCTGCATGTTAAATATGTCTGATGTAGAAAAGGATTATAAAGAAAAATTAGATAAATATATAACAGCTAGAAATGCTTGTTTAGCAGAAGCCTCATGTTCAGAAGAAAGTGCAGAATTTACCATAAGTGTGGATAACAAAGTAATTACAAAATATGATGGTACAACACCTAAGGAGATTAAAGATAACAAAACATCTTTTGCAGCTAGCATAAACAATAAAAATGTTACAGATGTTGTAAATATTAGTCCAATAATTGATTCTGGTGGTTGCTATGGAGATAAAGAGGGTGACTACGACTATATGACAGAATGGAGTTTCCCAGGAAGCTGGCGTAATAATAAAAATGGTAATGTATCGCAAGCTAAACCTGCTAATACAATAGGATGGAGTCAGAAAGAGTATAATTATTGTACACCACTTAATTCAGGAAATGTAAATGCAAATTGGTGGAAATGGGCACAGTATGAGAAACTAGCAAGTAAAGAGTCATATGCTAATTCTAATCTTAAATATACTGGAACAATAAATGATTATAACATTACAGCAAGCACTAAAAAATTTGGATATTTTGGATGGAATATCAATATGAAATGTTTTTATGCGATATTTGCTTCAGGCAATTGTGTTGGTGATAATTGTGATGGTAATGATGGTAGTAATACTCCTAAACCACCTTGTAGTGGAAGCAATTGTTCTACAAGCGACGATGAACCAAAATCACCAACTGATTATGAAGTAAGAAGTGTTGATACCAAAGAGCTATTCCCAGAATCTAGAACAAGTGAAGATTCTAGTGGACGTAAGACAACTACAATAGGCTTTAACTGGACAGCTAAAGCAAATGAAAATCTTGGTGACAAATCTTATGAAATAAAACCAGAAGAGTTAAAAGAAAATATTCAAAAGCAGACAGATGATGGAACTAAATATAGTAATGAAAATCTAGAATATAGTTTCAAATTAACCAGATCAAACCTAAATTCATTGAAAAAAGCTAAAGACAATCTAACAGATTTTGGAAATGAATTTAACGAACATATAGTTGGTAAAGAAGGCTTGAAATCTTATACTATATATGCTTATCATAGTACAATAATTAGAGATACAAGATATGTATCTGAGTACGATATAAAAAGAACATTCTGTAATAACTGGGATAATGGAAGTTGTAGGACGTACAGTTAAAGGGAGGTTTAATAAATGAATAAAGGTATATTAACAGTAGGAATAATTATAATGGCAGTGACTGGGCTTGTAATGTTTAATATCATTACAAGCTGGTCACGTGGTGATGAATTAGACTACTACTTAGTAAAGGAAACAGCTGAAGCAGCAATGGGAGATGCTGTTGATGTAACCTTCTATAGAGACTCAGGTCAACTTAGAATGGATACAGAAAAGTTTGTAGAAAACTTTCTTATACGTTTTGCTAAAGGTGTAGATAATACAAGAAATTATGAAGTTAAATTTTATGATTTAAATGAAGTACCACCAAAAGTTAGTGTAAAAGTTAACTCAATCAACTCTTTAAAATATAATGAAGACACAATAGAAATAAGCACGACATATGATGGTATTCTTGAATCTAATAACACTGCTGACACATATACAGAAAACAGTAATAAAGAATTTTAACTACAATAGCTAAAAATATAAGGTTATGAAAGAGAGGAATTAAAATGGGGAATTTAGGAATGGGCATAAGAAAATTCTTACAAAACAAAAACACAGTAACAGTAGTTGGTGTTGTATTAGCTATCCTTGTATTATACTTTGGTTATAATATTAGGGTAAAAAGAGCTATTAATCCAGTTACAGTTCCATATGCCAAAGAAGATATTAAAGGTGGTACACAAATAACATCTGACTTAATTGGTACAGTTGAAGTTCCACCTTCAATGTTAAAAGGAGATGTCCTTTTAAATCAAGGTGATATTATTGATAAATATGTAAGACCTGATGGCCTTATACCATCTGGCAGCTTATTTTATAAAAAGGTAGTAGTACCTGAAGAGCAACTTCCTGCTAATATAATTTTAAAATATCCTGATGGTTATGTTTTATATAATATGGCAGTTAATACTAGTACAACATATGGTAACTCAATATATCCAGAAAACTATATTGATATCTACCTAAAAGCAGTTAATAAATTAACTGATGGTGAGACAGTAACAGCAGATGCTGATAAAATCATGTTAGGTAAATTAGTTGAAAATGTAAAAGTATTAGCTGTAAAAGATGCTAGTGGACAACCAGTTTTTGCTAACTTAGATGAACAAAGAACTCCAGCAATGATTATTTTTGCTGTACCACAGGATTATTATATTTTATTAAAGAAAGCTGAATATTTAAGAAGCTATGATACCACATTAATACCTGTACCAACTAATGAAAGTACTAAAGATGAACAAGGTAAGATAACAATTTCAAGTGAGGCTTTAAAAGATTGGATTAATAGAGTTACAGTTTGGACAGAACAATAGAATTTAAAAGAATAGAATAATAGGGATGTGTGATAGATGAATGAAAATATTTTTGACAAGTTAGATTTTGGACCCTTAAGAAAATTATTAGATGATGACGATATAACAGATATTTCCTTTGATAATGGAGGGCAGGTCTGGATTCGCTCGCTATCACAAGGATCTATGCGTGTTGAAGTACAGGGACTAACAACTGAGTTCATTGAAAAATTAGCTTTTCAATGTTCCAATGTTATGGGAACAACCTTCAATAATGCTAAGCCATTTCTAGATGCTGAATCATCAGAGTTAAGACTTAACTTTGTCCATTCTTCAATAGCTACTAATGGTATAGCCATGGTTATTCGTAAAACACCAGCCAAAATTCGTCTAGAAAAAGACAAATTATTAAAAGAAGAATATTTTACACAAGATATACACGATATTCTTATAAAGTGTGTTGAAGGTCATTGCAACATCATAGTAGCTGGAGAGACTGGTTCAGGTAAAACTGAGTTCGTAAAATATCTTGCTAGTCATACCAAAACAGAAGAAAAAATTATTACTATAGAAGATACATTGGAGTTACACTTAGATAAGATATTTCCACAAAGAGATATTGTTGCTATGAAAACTAATAATGTAGCTAGTTATACAGATGTATTAGTAACGTGTATGAGACAGAATCCCAAATGGATTCTATTATCAGAAGTTCGTAGTGCTGAAGCAGTAACAGCAGTTCGTAACTCAATATCTTCTGGACACAATATCTTATCAACAATTCACGCCGACAAAGCATCAGCCATCCCATATCGTTTATACAGTTTGATGGAAACTGACTTAGATGTTAATCAATTTCTTAATACAATATATAGATATGTTCAAATAGGTGTTCATATAAGAGCTTATTATAGTAAAAAATATCAAAAGTTCCATCGTGAAGTTGATGAAGTAGTAGAATTCTATGTAGATGAAAATAATAAACCTCAAAGTAGAATTTTATATCAGAAACTATTTGGAAAAGAACCAATTCTAAGAAAGCCTAGTGCCCATCTGATTGAATACTTAGAAAATCAAAATATTGATATCATGTCAATCGCATCAACAATGAAAGATGACATTGAAGAAACTGCTGATAAAGAGGTATATAAGGAGGTTGCCGAGGTTACGCAATCATCACAAATAAGTAACCCAGTAATTGTTCCCAGTGTAAACAATAATCCTAATATAGTAACTCAACAAACGCCTACGATACCTACTAATCCAGTTATTCAAAATACTATTCCTTCACAACAAGGAAATAGTACTATTGGCCAAATTCCTATTAATAATATAAATACCACTGGTAACACTCAACCTAGTCAAATCATACCAATGACAAGTGCTAATAATATTCAAATTCAAAATCAAGTACCATCTAATGCTACAATTATTCCTTCTCCAATTGAAAATGTTATTTCTCAGGTTCCTATTACTAATAGTATGGTTATACCTCAACCAAATATGGAACCATTACCAAGTCTTTCAACACAACAAATTCCAGAAGGAGCTGTTATTCAACAGATGCCATTAGATCAAACACAGACAGGATAGAAAGGAGTAACATATGTATATAGAAGAGTTATTTATAATTGCTGTTATAATTATATTTATATCAATGTATAGAAATTATCAGGGACAAAATGTAGGAAAATTTATTACTAATCAAGTTCAAGTTCTATATAATAAGTTTGCTCCATACTCATTCAAATTAGTAAGAGAAAAAACAAAAGAATTAGGTCAAGAATATACAGTCAGACAGTATACAATACAAGTTGTTGGTATGTCAGCCTTTGCTGGAGTAGTAACTTATCTATATTTTTACAATTTAGTAATATGTGCTATATATATAATAGCCGTAATTATGTTTGTTCCATATTTATCATTTTTAAGATGCAAAAGAATTTATAGCGAATTTATATTTGAACAAATCCAAGTATATACATCAAATGTTATTATGGAATTTGCAACGACCCAATCATTTGTTAAAGCTCTTGAAGGAGTAAGAAATTCTGGTGTATTAGAAGATCCTGTAAAAAGAGATGTCGATCGCATGATAGAATTAGCTTATCAAAATGGAAGTATTGATGAATCATTAGCTTATATGAGTAATCTTTATCCATACTATATAGTAAAAAACATGCATCAGTTATTTTTACAAATCACTAAAGAAGGTGCCAGCAACTCAGCTGACTCACTAGAAAACATGCAATTAGATATTGATATGCTTGTTGAAAATGTATACCGCGATAGAATAGAAAGAGCAACATTCCATAAATCATTTATTCAATTTGGTCTAATGTTATATTTAATGGTTATGTTAGTTCAATATTTATTAGGAAGAGAGACATATTTAATCTTGTTAAATAGATGGTATATACAAGTATTACTCCATGGCGTCTTGATAATTAATTCATATTTCCTTTTAAAAGGAGAAAAATATTATAATGAGAATGTAGGTGCAGAATAATGGAAGTATTAATTGTTGGAGCCCTTTTCTTATGGATATTAATCTATAACAATACAATAGATAAAAGAAAGTTTATGATTGATAACCAAAAGTATTTTGAGGCCTTTAAAGAAGAAGATTATGACTTTCTAGTTTATGCCAAATATGGTGAAGATGTTGATGTAAACACTCTATATTCTAAGAGAGTGCTATATGCCATAATAGCTTTTATGATGGTTCTAATGCTAACTATGACTGGTGGCGATACAGTCAGTATATTTGATTCTCAATTCTTTATAAATTTAGTTTTAGCCATAGTAGTAGGCGTTATTATGTTTAAATCATCATATATGCAATTAAAAAGATACTATAAAGCACATCTTCATGAAATTGATGTTATGCTACCTTACTTTTTAAAAAGTTTGGAAATCTTAATACAGCATTATACTGTACCAGTCGCAATAGGTAAGTCAATAGATGATGCTCCTGATATATTTAAGCCCGGACTAAGACGTCTAGTAGAAAGAATAAATTCAGGTGATTCAACAATTGATCCATATATGGAATTTGCTAATACTTACCCAGTAAGAGATTCAATGAGAATGATGAGACTACTTTATCGTTTAGGTATTGGTTCACAAGAAGGTAAACAAGAACGTCTAATGACGTTCTCAAGAACAGTTTCAAACCTACAAAATAAAGCCCGTGAAACAAAATATAAAGAAAGACTTAATCATATGGAAAGCCAAACTATGGTTATGCTAGTTGTAACTGGTATTGGCGTTATGCTAATTATCCTAATATCAATGATGATGATGTTCAACATGTAAAAATAATACAAAAATATTGTTATTTATTAAATAATTTGTTATACTAAAAATAGAAAATAGGAAAGGAGATGTATTAGATGAAAGCAGCAACAGGTGAATTAAATTTAACTGTTATTACACTAATTGCTATAGCAGCAGTAATTGGTTTCTTTTGGGTAATGTGGCCAAAGATTAAGGACTCCCTAAATAGTCAATGGAATAATATTTCTAGTAATGACCCTAATGGTATAATTGTATTAGAAAGATAAATAAGAGGTGAGTATATATGCGTGATGCTTTGGGCGGCTTAGTTAACATAGTAATAATTGTTGTATTTATGATTATAGTTAGTGGCTATTTAGCATTTAATGTTAATTATACTAAGGCATTTCGTGTTAAGAATAAAATAATCTCTGTAATAGAAACTCATGAAGGCCTTGATGCTAGTGGAGAAAAAGAAATAGAATCTTATGCTAAGTCAATTGGTTATAACGTAAGTATTCCCAAAGACTTTAGAGCTAGTGAAGGTTGGGAAGCAAACACAAACTGTGGTTTTTATTATAAAGTAGTGGATTCACCAACCTCAGGAGACGAAGACATACGTAAAAATTATTATGAGGTTATAACTTTTGTTAGTGTAGATATTCCAATAATAAAAAAAATTATGCCGCAAATTCCTTTTTTTCAAGTGAAAGGAGCCACTAAATCAATCAGGGTATATAAATGATCAAATATTTCAAGATGAGGGTGATATAGTGAATGTAACTATTGGTAATGAACAGCAAAACTTGTTATCTAACTTAGACATTGACATCATAAAAAGTATCACCGGTACTTATTCAGCACCTGAATTAGTAGAAATATTTAAAAATTTTTTCTTTAATAAAATAATTTTGGATGTCACAGCTCTAAAAAATTATAATGACATAAATACTTATAAAGCTTTAGCAAGTGGCATAGATCCAGATAAAATTGTTTGCTTTGTTCCGGAAAAAAGTTCGTTATGCACTTCCGGATTTTTCTCTGCCTTGGTATCTGTTGGAATCTATAACTTTACAACCAATATAGAAGGCGTTAAATATTTAGCTAAGCATTCAAATACATTAGAAGATGTTAAGCAATTTCAAAGGGTCCAACCAACCTACAATAATGTAGAACCACCAGCTGAAGTAAAGCCTAATTTAGTACAAACAACTTCTTCTCTTAGCCTAAATTGTAAAATAATAGGTGTAAAGAGTATAACTAGTGGAGCTGGAAGTACTACATTTATATATATGCTAAAAAAAGAGTTAGCCAAAAGTTATAACACAGGGATTATTGCTGTAGAGATAGATAAATCAGATTTAAAAGCATTTGGAGATAAGGATATGTATTCTACTTCAGATGAACATATAAAAGAATTTTTAAATAACAATAAATCGGCTAATATCATTTTAGTTGATTTAAATAATAGTAAAAATGATTATTTATGTAATGATGTGATATATTTATTAGAACCAAGCATAATTAAATTAAATAAACTACTAAGATATGGACCAATAGCCTTGAAAAATTTAAAGAATAAAAAAGTAGTATTGAATAAAAGCCTACTTAGCCCACAAGATGTATTTGACTTTGAATATGAATCTGGGTTAAAGATATTTTATAATATGCCTCCATTAAATGAGAGAAAACAAAACGCCATTATGGGAGAATTCTTATCAAAACTAGGATTAATTAATTCAAGACCAAGATCAAATAATTCTGGACGAGTATTTGGGCTATTTAGACGGTAAATAATTGACAAAACTAAAGTTATAATGTATCATGTTATTAGTGAAGGAGAGGTAATTATGTTAGATTTATTTCAAATTGGAGTACTTGGACAAAATGGCGACAGCTGTGGAGGATTATCACCAGTCGTAAAAATATTAAAAAAAGGCGTATTACCAATAGTATGTATCGCAATTCCAATCGCTTTAATTGGATTCGCAATATTTGATTTAGGAAAAGCTATCATTGCAAGCGATGACAAGGAAGTAAAGGCTGCTCAGTCAAGATTAATAAAAAGACTTATTTATGGTATAGTTATCTTCTTAGTACCATTTATAGTTACTTTAGTTATGAATCTAGTTGCAACAGGTGCAGATCAATCAGAAACGAATACACAAAGTTGGGCAACTTGCTGGAACAGTATTAATTAATAGCAAACAATTGCTATTTTTTTTTTACTTTGATATAATTAATGTGTTATAATGTTTTTGGAGTGATCTTATGAAAAAGTCAATGTTTTTGCTTGTGTTGATTTTATTTGGAACAATACTTTTTGCACCACAAGACGTATTTGCTGCAACAATAGCCAAAAAGTGTACATATCAAAATGGAGAAATAATTACAATATATAGCGACAATACAGCAGCAATGAAAAATAGAAATATAAATTGGAATAGTTGGAAACAAAACACTAAGAATCAAATTATTTGCCCTAAATACATTATTATGACTAAAACAGTTCAGGTAGGAAACGATTTAGCAAACGTAAAACAATATTCAACAAAAAATAATGTAACATATTCTGAGTTAAAATCAGACAGTAGTGAGAGTAAAACTAAAAAACAGTCTTATTTAGGAAATGTAGAAGACGAAGATTCTGTTGCTTGGCTAATCCAAAAAATCTTGAATTATATTAGAATAGCAGGACCAGTTATAGTTTTAGTTCTAACAAGTGTTGACTATTTAAGAGCTTTAATACAAAGTGATGATGAAACTATGGCTAAGATAAATAAAAAGCTAGGAACTAGATTAGTATTAATAGTTTTACTATTTATCATACCAACCCTTGTAAATGTTGTATTATCATTAGTTGGATATGATACTACCGCTACAGAAGATTTTAAATAAAAGAGGTGATATAAATGCATAGTAATCTCAATGCTGGCATAGTCAATAACACAATTAGATCAGTAATGACTCTAATAATAGATAGACCTGCATTTTTTTTGCTAAAAATTTTATATATAGTTTTTATTAGTGTGGCTGAAACCGAATTGTTTAACGATAGCACTATAAGACATGTATATTATAAAATACAGTTGATACTTGGAATCTTTATGATATTTAAATTATCAGTATCAGTATTGGAAGCCATTGTAAATCCTGATAAACTTACTGCTAAAAAAACGGGGACTATGTCAATAATTGCTAGAATTTTTATATCACTAGCATTATTGGCTGCTTTAACACCGATCAATATTCCTAATCCAAAAAATGATTATGAAAAGAAACTAAAGAACAATGGTTTGATTTTTGGTGTACTATATTCATTACAGTCTAGGATACTAGGTCAGGATACATTAGGTAGACTAATTCTAGGAAATGAACTAACTGTTAGTAGTGGAAAATCTGATGAATTAAAAAAGCAACGAAATAGTTATTTGACAAATGCTGCCAACTCATTTACCTCAACAGTTTTAAAAACCTTTATGAGAATAAATCTAGTTTCTGAAAAAGATAGAGTTCAAAATACAACAGGGGAGCCAGATGAAGCTAATTCTCAAAACTGGGTCTGCCAAAATATAGATTCGAATATTTTAGATACATATAATGATGCTAGCTCTGATCCGCAAGAGATATTAGACTATATTAACGAAGACTGTAGCAGTGGTTTGAAATCTAAATATGTATTTGCATATCTTCCTTTAGGAGGTATTGCTGCTTACGTATTTGCATTTTTATTATTAACATTCACTATTGATGTAGCAATCAGAGCTATAAAAATTGCTATATTAAGATTAATAGCCCCAATACCAGTAATTAGTTATATGAGCCCAAATCCCAAAGACAATGGTGCCATGGGTACTTGGGCGAAGGCATTAATGACAACATATTTAGAATTGTTCACAAGATTGTTAATTGTATATATAGTAATATACCTAATTCAAAGAATTATTTTTGATGGCTTAACCATATCTGCTTCATATAGCGGATTAATAACGCCTATTGCCTACATAATGATTTTCCTTGGATTATTCCTATTTGCAAAGCAAGCACCTAAGTTTATTAAGGACGCTATCGGAATGAAAGGACCTGGTATGTCAAACATTGGCTTAAATGCTGCTTTATCAGGACTTGGTTCATTAAGAGCAGGTGCCACAGCTGGTGATGCTTTTGATGCAGCTAGAGAATCTGTAGATACAGATATTAATGCTTATAATCAGGGAAAAGCGGCACCAAGCATTGCAACAAGTTATAATACCGGTAGAGACCATGCAGCTAAAATGTTAACCGGCGATGACAAAATGACATGGCAAGCAATGCATAGAGGACAAAATAGATTAGCTAGAGAGGGTATAACCCCGGAAAATGCTGATGCATTGCATAGTGCAGCCACAGAAGCATCTGCATTTACTGAACGAATGGAAAAAGATTTCAGTAATGGTCTAATACAGTATCGTGATGCTAGTGGTAACTTACATAGCTATAAGTACAAAGATGCTAATGGAAATATACGTGTAGTAAATGATAAACATGAAATGTCTCTTGCACTTGATCAACAACGTGCGCTATCTTCTAAATTAAGTTCAAGGGACAGCAAAGTTGATGCTGAAATCAAGAAGCATGGGGCTAACCGTAGTTGGAAGTATAAAAGTAGACCAAATGTTAAGCCTCAGACTACTGGAAGAATGGGAAGTATAAATCAAGACATTGCCGATTATACAAATATTAAATATGGTGATACTAACATGGCTGATACTCCAAATGTGTCTCAAGCCGGTGTTGATATAAAAACTCATCAATAAAAATGGAGTGTGATACATAGTGAATTATTTAATTCCAGCAAATACAAAAAGGGGACAATTAATTTTAGGACTATTTAGACCTTTTGATTTAATTTTAGTTAGCTGTGGGATTGTTGCAACAATATTATTATTGGCACTGTTACCACTCAGCTCTACCTTTATGACAGTATTGGCACTTTTACCAGGTGGAGTCTGTGCTATCCTGGTAACTCCATTGCCATACTATCACAATGTTTTAAATGGTATAATTGAAGTATATACATTTTTAACTAATCCTCAAAAGAATAAATATAAATGGAAAGGTTGGTGTTATAAAGAATGGCCCAAAAAATAGCAAATCAGTATAAATATACAGAAGATTGGCTTCCCATTAAGTCAATCCAAAATGGTATGATTCTTACAAAAAGTAATCAAAAAGTGACAGGAGTAAAAATATCGCCAAGAAATATTTTTATTCTTGATCCAGATGCTCAAAATAATGTACTAATAGGTTTAAAAAACTTTTACAATACTATTGATTTTGAGTTTTGGCTAGTAGTCGCTGATAGACCTGTAGATATATCTGTATACATGTCAAATTTACAGTTAAGATTCAATGAAGAGACCTCACCAGCAATTAGAAAATTAATCGCTCAAGATATTCAAAAGGGTGAAAGCTTTATAAATAATAATGTTGTTGATACAGAATATTATTTCTTATTTAAAGATAAAAATGTAGATATTTTACAAAAAAGAGTAAGAATGATGATTAATGGTTTAGCCAGCTGCGGCTTAAATGCAGCTCAAACCAGTAATGAAGATTTAAGAGTTGTTTTGGAAAACTTCTTAAACGGTGGACAAAGAACTGAATTTGGGACGGTGATGCCAATATGAGTACAGGGCTTGTAAGTCAGTTAGCTCCTAAGGGGCTACACTTTTCTGTTAGCGATTTTGTAATAAGTGATAAATATGCAACTATAATGACTGTTGTTTCTTATCCTAAATATATTCAACCTGGCTATCTTTCAACACTAACTAATATGCCTGGTATTAAAGTTGTTGTAAAACATATTCCAGTTCCATTTCAACAAATGGCAAAAATGTTAAATAAACAAGTGGCTGAGTTAAAAGAAAAATACCAAAATGAAAGAGATTTAACAGTTAGAGAAAGATTACGTCAAGACGCTGAAAGTCTAGAATATTTTATATCTATGTTAGCCGGAAGTCAGGCCAGAATTTTTGACTTTCAAATGCACATTATGATTACTTCCAGCACAAAGGAAGGATTAGAAGTAACAAAACTAAATGTTAAAAACTATTTGGATGCTATGGAGTTAAGGGCTGTATCATTAAGATTTGAACAAGAAAAAGTTTTAAAATCTATGTTACCAATATTTACTTCTAAAGGTGCTGAAGAGCTAGAGTCAAGAATTGGAACCCCAATTCCATCCGTTACAATAGCTGCCATGTATCCATTTATATTTGATAGTATTAAGGATCCAGGATTATCAACTTTACTAGGTGTTGATTTTTCAGGAGGAGTTGTTCTTTTTAACCAATTTTTATATAAGATAAAAAAAGAAAATAATAGAAATAATGCTAACATGATAATTCTTGGTACATCAGGATCTGGTAAATCAACAGCAGCCAAGTTAATGTTAAGAACTCATATTAGAAATGGTTGTCAAATTGTTATAATTGACCCAGAAGATGAATTTAGAGAAATGACTGAAACATATGGCGGAGATACAGTAGATATTGGTAAAGGTGGAGAATTTGGTTTAATTAATCCATTAGAAGTAGTTATTGACGCTGACGAAGAAGAAATAAAACAAGGCTTAGGTTATACAGTTTTAACAAGAACACTACAGTTTTTAAAAGCTTTCATGAAGTACTATGATCCATCAATTGAAGAAGATGTTCTAACAATGTTTAGTGAAATAGTACAGGATACCTATAAGCGTTTTGGTATCGACTTTAATACTGATTTCTCTAACTTTACTTCAGCTGATTATCCAACTTTTAGTGACGTATATGCAACAATAAGAGGTAAATTAATGTCCATGACTGATCATACACAAGAACGTGATATCATGGAACGATTAGAATTAAAAGTAAGACCAATAACCAAAGAATTAAAATTTTACTTTGATGGTCACACAACTATTAGTAAAGATAGTGATTTTATGGTCTTTAATATAAAAGAATTAATGAACAGTGATTCCAATGTTAGAAATGCTCTATTCTTTAATATATTAAAATATGCTTGGGGACTATGTTTGGATTATGGTGTTGATACAGTATTAATGGTAGATGAAGCACACGTACTACTAGGTGCTAATAATGCCTTAGGTGCAGATTTCTTAGCACAAGTTCAAAGAAGAGCTAGAAAGTATAATACTGGTACAATTATAATAACACAACAACCAAGTGACTTTTCTGATCCTGCGGTTATTACACAGGGAAAAGCAATATTCGACAATGCCTCATATTATTTAGTTATGGGCTTAAAGAAGCAGGCTGTAGAAGATTTGAGCCTACTTATAGATTTGAATGATAGTGAAAAAGAAAGTATCAAAAGATATTCACAAGGTGAAGCATTATTTGTTTGCGGTAACAGGCGTATGAGAATAAATGTTGCTGTCACTAAGGAAGAACTAGATTCATTTGGAATTGGTGGAGGTCTCTAGGAAAAAAACAGAAGTAGGTGGTGAGGACTATGGATAGCAAAGAAGAAGAACAGACTGGCAAGAATCAACCAAGTTCAGGCTCCAAAGTCGCAAAGACGGCTGCTAAAGGCGCTGCTACATACTTTGCAGGTCCAGTCGGTGGTAAAGCAGTAGATTTAGTTGCAAATACAAAACTTGGACAAAAAGTCTTAGATGAAGCTGGCAAAAAAATCGATAAAAGTCCACTAGGGAATGTAGCTAAAAAGTTAGATGAAAAGGGCATGATAGATGCTGCTGATAAAGCTATAGATATAGCTGGCTCAATGGGCGGAGAACCTGGAGGCCAAACTGGTACCAATCCACAATCACCAGGATCACTAGACGGTCAAGCAGCGAATAATATTGCTGGAGTTCCACAAGGCTTTAAAGGCAAAAAAGGTTCAAGTATACTAGGCAATGATGACAAAAAAGATGCTGAAGTAGCTGGCAATGGCAAGATAAACTTAAGCACTATTGCCAAAGTTTCTCTCTTGGGCCTTTTTATTGCATTTCCTTTTTTATTAATTCTTTTAATAACAACACTCGTTAGTGGAATATTAACTAATTATAAAGATGGTCTTGGCATAAACGCCTCAAATGGTGGAAAAATAGGGCAAATAGATTATGTTGAAGATGATCAAGAAGCTGCTGAATTTTATAGCAGAGTCAATAAAGTAAAAGAAGAAATGCAAAATGAAGGAAAAGATGTTAACGCCTTTAGAATTGTTGCTGTATATACAATTTTATCAAAATATAATAATGAATTATCATATAAAAACATGTCAGAGAGAAGAATAAAAGAAATTGCCAAATCTATGCTAGACGATGGAATGTATAATGAAGAAACATTTAAAGACAATTTAGTAGATGACATTATAAAAAAGTATTTACCTAAAACTACTAAAGAAAGGCGAGAAGCAATAGCCGATGAAATTCTTGAATACATGAAAAATTACTATGAATTCATCGGCGAAGATATGAACATCTGTCCATCACCATCAGGAACCTGTTCATATAGTATAAATGGTTTCTACTCTAAGGCAACAGGAAATATAAGTAAAAATATGAATATTTCTAATTTAAAAGTCAGATTAATGCAATGTGGCGGAAGCTATGGTAGTGGAACATGGGGACAAGCTATTTCTGGAGAAGAATTAATTGATTTTGAAAAATATGTTTTGGGTGTTACTTATGGTGAAATTGGTACTGGGTTCAGTGATGAGGCCATAAAAGCTCAGATTGTTGCTGTAAGAAGTTTCTCACTTAGTAGACCTGCTATGATGAATAATAGTTTAGGTAAAAAATTATCACAAGAAAATGATCAATGGATTCTTCAAATGTCATCGTGTGTAGCCGATCAAGTATATTGTGATCCAGATCAAGGCTGCTCAAAAATGAATGACGGAGTACAAGGAGGAACAATTAGAAGTGGACATATAGCTGGTACTTTTAGATCACCAGCCTTGCCTTCAGATAGTAAATTAAGAGCGTTAGCCAAAGAAGTAGAAGGGGAAGTTTTAGTAAATAATCAAGGTAATATAATAAGTACTTCATATATAAATACAACTCAAAATTTATTTAATAAATTAGCTAAACAAGGCCTAAATTATAAACAAATCCTATTACAAGTGTACAACCAAGGAACGACTAATTCTGGGGCTAAAGACGTAACCAAGATGAGTTGCGGTACCGTTTCAGGAGTTTGTGCCTCAACAACAACAGGAGAATTTGCTACTTGGAAACAAACTGATCCAAGATGGAAAAATGTAAGTTTAGGTAATAGAACAGTAGGACAAATTGGCTGTCTTGCCACTTCAGTTAGTATATTAGTAGCTAAAAGTGGAGTTCCTACCAATCTAGGTGACAATCTAAATCCAGGAACATTCGTTCAATATCTAAACAAAAATGGTGGCTTTATTAATGGTAACTTTATGTGGTATTCAGTAAGTAAAGTAGCTCCAACATTCCAATATGCAGGACGTAAAAATGTAAGTGGTAAAAGCGATCAGCAAAAAATAGATACTATACGTGAGTTAATATCACAAGGATATTATGTTACAGTTCAAGTAAGTAATTCTAATCCACAACACTGGGTTGCAGTAGATAATGTAGTTGGAAACCAAGTAAACATATTTGACCCAAGTGATTCTAGAACTGTATATGGTCAAAGATATCCTATATCAAGGACAAGATTAATTAGTTATTTTAAAGTAACAAGCCAAGTAACGCCAAAAGCAGCTTAGTTAAAAAACTAATAATAAATCAAAAAATGTATACTTCAAAATATAAATATTTATGAAACATATAGGAGGCCGTAATGAATAAAAAGACTCGTTATATAGTGTTATTAGTAGTATTATTAGTATATTTTCTTGCCTTATTTTTAGTTTTCGGAAAAGATAATTTAAAAAGAGAAAAAGAGGAAACTGTTATAATAATAGGAAACAACACCATTTGGAAAAAGGAAAAACAACAATGGAGCTCCATAAATTATTTATCCGATAAAAAAGCATTAGGTTGGCAATTATATACAACCTACGTGGACAATAAGAAAATAGGAAAATACTACTTATGGAACGATAATACAGAATGGTTTTTATTTGATAAGAAAAAAAATGCCTATAACTATCAGGGAGATTTACTAGCATATAGATCCAACTATAAAATACCAATTAAATCCTTCACAACAGAAGAAACAACTGATTACACATATTTACAAAAATTACTATCAGATAATAAATTATCAAATACAGGTAATCCAACAATCAATACTGTAACTAAAATAGATATTGATAGCGACGGCATTGAAGAAAAATTTTATGTCTTTAGTAATGTCTTTAGTGATGAAGAAACACTTCCGCAAAACAGTTATTCCTTTGTTTTTATGGAAAAAGAAGATAAAATATACATGATGTATAGTTTTACGGGTGCATTTGTTGGAACATCTGGCTGTCAGCCATTTATTCACTATATAATGGATACAGATGAAGATAATAATTATGAAATTGTCTTAACTTGTAGTCAATATGATGAATTACCTCCTATAAATACACTTTATAGATTTAAAAAGGATAAATTTATTAAAATAATAAGCAATGAATAGATAAAAATAATGACTAAATTAAAAGTTAATGTTATAATAGGAAACGAAAGGAAGGCGTTACTATGAAATTGAAGTTTCGAGCAGACCCACATGATTTATTAATATTCGTAATTTTTTCTATATTTCTTTTATATGTAGTTGCATTAGCCGTTATAAATTTAGGAACTTTTGCATCAACTGGAGAATTTTATGGATTAAACCCATTTCCAGCATTTGCTCCTAAATACATAGTAACGACAATTACCTTCTATCTTATTTCTATAGTAGCTCTATTTGCTAGTGTTAGTTCATACTTTTTTGAAAGAGAAAAAGGTTTTGGATTAACAACTGAAAAGAAAGATAAAGGATATTCTAGATGGGCTAAAGCCAAGGAAATAAAAGAAGAATTAGATTTAGTTGAAATTTCACAAGCAAACTCAAAGTCAGCAGGTATTCCACTAATTTTAAATGAAAAAGAAATGTGGGTTGATAATGGTGAATACCATTCACTAATTATTGGTGCTACTGGATCAGGTAAAACACAAGGTGTAGTTCTACCACAAGTACATAGCTTATCAAAAGCAAGAGAATCAATGATAATTACCGATCCAAAAGGTGAAATATATGAAAAAACAAGTATGATGCTAAGGGAGAGAGGTTATCAAATACTATTATTAAACTTCCGTGACCCTCAAAATGGTAGTGCTTGGAATCCCTTAACTATGCCATACAAAATGTATAAAAGTGGCAATCAAGATAAAGCTATAGAGTTACTAGATGACTTAGCTTTAAATATCTTATATGATGAGTCAAATAAAAATGCTGATCCCTTCTGGGAAAAGACTTCAGCAGATTATTTTTCAGGTGTTGCACTTGGATTATTTGAAGATGCTAAAGAGGAAGAAATAAACATAAATAGTATTTCTTTAGTAACGACCGTTGGAGAAGAAAAATTTGGGGGTTCAAATTACATAAAAGAATACTTTGATGCCAAGGATCCATCTAGCGCAGCCTCAATAAATGCTTCAAGTACAATAACAGCCCCAACTGACACCAAGGGAAGTATTCTATCCGTGTTTAGACAAAAAGTTAAATTATTTGCATCCCGTGATAATTTAAGTGAAATGCTATCATATAGTAGTGTAGATCTAGAAAGTATTGGTGAAAAGCCAACAGCTGTATTCATTGTTATTCAGGATGAGAAAAAGACTTATCACTCACTAGTTACCATTTTATTAAAACAGATATATGAAACATTAATATCTACAGCTCAAAAGCATGGTGGTAAATTACCTGTAAGAACTAACTTTATTCTTGATGAGTTTGCTAATATGCCTCCTTTAAAAGATGTAACAACAATGATTACTGCTGCTCGTTCAAGACTTATCAGATTTACTATGATTATTCAAAACTTCGCTCAACTAGATGCTGTATATGGCAAAGAAGATGCCGAGACAATCAGAGGTAACTGCGGAAACACTATTTACCTAATTACAACAGAATTAAAGGCCCTTGAAGAAATATCTAAGATGTGTGGTGATGTAAAGTCCAAAAAAGATGAAAAGACTGCCTCAACACCGCTAGTAACTGTATCAGATCTTCAAAGAATGAAGCAGTATGAAACTGTAATATTACGTATGCGTAAGCAACCATTTAAGACAAAATTAACACCTGATTTTAAAATTAATTGGGGTAAAAAATATCCACTTGCTAAATATCCAGTAAGGCCTAAAAGACCAGTTCATACATTTGATATTAAAAACTTTGTGAAAGATCAAAAAAAGAAAAAATTAATGGAAATGATGAATATGTCAGAGGGTGACTCCGATGGTAGACCAATGCCAAGTAGGATTCCTAAAATACCAAGCTTTCCTGAAAATTACCCATTTGAGCCAGCCAATCCATTTAAAGCCCAACCTAAGGCTTACAATGAGTCAACACCAGTTACTGTGCCAAGTTTTAAATCACCAAGTCAAGGCAACTTTGATTTACCTTTAAATCATGAGAGTAAGAATACAAGTAATAAAAATAATGGTCTAGGTTTTGACGTTGATGAGTTAGTTAAAAAGATAGATGCCAAGATAGCAGAACTTGAGGAAGAAGAAAAACGTGAAAAAGCCAAGCAATCCAACTTAAATACTAATAAATCAATAGCCTCAATAGCTAGTAGTGTAGAAAGTAAGAAAGACACACCAAAAGATTATAATGCTACCCAAAATAAGAATCAAATTAATACTCAACAAGAAATCAATCTTGATATACAAGATAACGAAGATGACGATGACTTCTTCGACGATTTCTTTGATAATTAAAAAAAGGAGAGAATTATATGAGTTTTAAATTTAATGTAGGAAAAATGAATCCTATTAAAGATCAAGTAGATGATGAAGAAAAAAAAGAAGATGAAGATACTGAAGAAGATAATGAAACTCCCAAAAATAGCAATGAATTAAAAGCTAGATTAATTAAATTAGCTTTATTGCTTGGTGTTGCAATTGCTATACTATTATTATTTATATTTATACTTTCATTATTTAATAAGAAAACATATAAATATGAAGATATAGAATCAATAATGAAAAATGCTGCTGTATCTTACTTTAAAAGCTATCCAGAAAGCCTACCTCAAAATGAAAAGCAAACTGCTCAGATTTCTGCTGCAACTCTAGCCAGTGCTGGCAAAATGAAAAGTCTAGATGAATATGTAAAAAAAGGTGTAAGTTGTGACGGTAAAGTAGAAGTTATCAAAAGAGGTAATGAATATATATATACTCCATATTTAACATGTGGAGATGATTATAAAACTCAAAAATTAAGCTCTTTAATAGAAACAAGTGAGATAGTAAAAGAAGGCTATGGACTTTATAAGATAAATGACTCTTATGTCTATAGAGGCGAACTAGTAAATAATTACGTTTTAATAAATGAAAAATTATGGAGAATCGTTAAACTTGATTCTAATGAAAATATAGTCTTGGTTTTAGACGGAACCTTTTCATCACAAGTACCATGGGATAATAGGTATAATGATGAAAAAAAATATAATGCAGGTATTAATGTTTTTTCAGCAAGTAGAATTAAAGATACACTAACCTCACTATATAATGATGATATACTTGATAATAAAGAGACATTATTAGATAGTAATATAAAGGCTCATATGGTTAATTTTAATCTATGTACAGGAAAAAGGACTTTAAATGACTCATCACACGATAATTCAGTTGAATGTTCTAGTGTAGAAAAAGATGTTAAGATTGGTTTACTAACAGTTTCTGATTATTTATTAGCTAGTATTGATTCAAACTGTACCACAACTAATTCTAGATCTTGTCAGAATTACAACTACTTAAATAATAATACTGCTTTCTGGTTATCAACTGCTAAAAGTAATACTACTTATCAAGCATACTTAGTTACAACAAGCGGTATAATAAGTGATGAATCAACTAGTACTTACGCTAATGCCAGAGCAGTAATTCATCTAAATTCAAACACTTTAGTAAAAAGTGGAACTGGTACAGAAAAAGACCCATACGTTATAAAATAGGAATCTATAATTGTCATAGATTCTTTTTTTTCATATTAATATTATGAGGTGAAAGAATGAACAAAGACTTAAACCTAATTGATATTAGAAGTCAGTCTCAATATATAGAAGGGCACATTCCCAATTCAACCAATATACCTGGTCACTTACTTTTAATGAATCCAACTTCATATCTAAAAAAAGATAAAACATATTATATATATTGTCAAACAGGACGTACTAGTACAGATGTAGTAAATATTTTAAATAAAAAAGGATATAACACAATCAACTTAGAAGGAGGATATAATAAATATCTTTTAACTAAATAATAAAGGAAATAATAGCCAACTAGCTATTATTTTGTTTTAAAAGTATAAATTAATCAAATAATATAAATAGAAAAAATACTAATACTTTATAGACTTGATTTTAGTAATCAAAATAACTATAATTAACCTAGAGGTGAAGAAATTGGATATCATAAATAATATTGTCACATATTCAACAGAAATAATTTCCAATGGTGGATTTTTATTTGGTATGCTAATAATAATATTAGAATCATTCATTCCAGCATTACCTCTATGTGTTTTTATAGCCTTAAACATTAATGCCTTTGGTCTAATACCAGGAATTCTATTATCATGGTTTTCTACCTGTATAGGGTGTTACTTATCATATCTAATATTTTACCACTTATCAAATGATTTTATATATAAACATCTAAGTAAAAAAATGAAAACTAAAATAGACAAAGCCATCGTAACTTTTAGAAATATTTCTCTTCCTAATTTAGTTGTAATAATAACACTACCATTTACACCAGCCTTCCTAGTAAATATTTTAGCTGGTCTAACATCAATGGACAAGAAAAAATTTATCGCAGCTATTTTAATAGGCAAAATATTTATGGTTATATTTTGGGGGTACGTAGGCAAAAGTCTTATTGAAAGTATGACTGATATAAAAACAATAATAATAATATTATCAATGGTTTTACTAGCATATATCATCTCAAAAATTGTTAGTAAAAAAGCCAATATAGAATAGGAGTATTTATGGAATATATAATTATAGCACTATTAGTTTTAATCTTAATATTAGTAGTAGTATCACTATTAAAAAATATCAATGAAAGTAACATAACCGAACGACTTGGAAAATTAGAATTAAACATGGTAAAAGAACTAGATCAGTTTAAAGATGAGTTAAATAGAAACTTAAATAAAGATTTTACTTCTTTAAATGAGCAATTAGAAAAAAGATTAATCGCTATAAATGAAAAGGTTAATGAACGTCTTGATCAAAACTTTGATAAGACTAACAAGACTTTTATGAATGTCATTGAAAGATTATCTAAAATAGATGAAGCCCAAAAAAAGATTGAAACATTATCAACTGATATTGTCAGTCTTCAAAGTATTTTAACCGATAAAAAGGCTAGAGGTATATTTGGCGAAGTTAATTTAAATCACATTCTAACAAGTGTCTTTGGCGCTAAAAACGATAATATATATAGACTACAATATACTCTAAGTACAGGTGTAATCGCTGACTCTATAGTCTTTGCTCCAGATCCTTTAGGAAGAATTGTCATAGACTCTAAATTTCCACTAGAACATTATCAGCTTATGGTCGATAAAGATACACCAAAAGAAATGCGTCCAACCTATGAAAAAATGTTCAAACAGGACATGAAAAAACATATAGATGCAATTAGCAGTAAATATATAATTCCTCCAGAAACAGCTGATCAAGCAATTCTATTCTTACCAGCCGAGGCCATATTTGCTGAAGTAAATGCTTATCATCAAGATATTATCGATTACGCTTATAAAAAAAGAGTTTGGATAACAAGTCCAACAACCCTAATATCTACACTAACTGTTATTGAAATGATTATTAAGAATATTGAACGTGATAAATATACATCAATAATCCATGAGGAATTAAATAAACTAGGATTAGAATTTGCAAGATATAGAGAAAGATGGGATAAATTATCTAGAAGCATTCAAACAGTTAATAAGGATATTGAAAATGTTTCTATAACTACTGACAAAATAACTAAGAAATTTGAAAGCATAAATAAAGTAGAAATAGCTAAATTAGATTATAACGATCTAACAGATGAATAATATAAGTACAAATATTGTACTTTTTTTGTGCCCTCTAAAGTCCTAAAGTATAAAATAACATCATAAATTTAATTATGATAACAAGATTATTTATAATGTTAATTGGATATATACTAATGGTAACAGGATTAACTTATATAATAATATATTTTAATTTATTTACTTTTGGATATACTATTAAAGAATATTTAATATTCATTTTAAAAAGCTTTGAATGCAATATTTTTATAATAGGCTTTTTAATTAATACAATAATAATTTTTACATGGAAGGGGAAATAAAATGACTTATATTTACGATGTATTATTAAATTTCACAGACGACTATAATAGAATAGAGTTTTTTGAATGGCAAGAAAATGATTGCTATGAACATATAAAAAAGATACCATTATTTAAAATATCTTCTAGTGATATGATAAACCTTTGTCAAAACAAAATAAAACTAGCCAAAGAGTTTATTGAAAATATTAAAGGAAAAACTATATCTTATAAAAATAAAAAAGATATTAAATATGCTTCATTATTTACAGATCAAAATAAAGTAATTGCTTTAGAATTTGATAGTAAAGGTCAAACCATTAGCCATAGCTCACTATTAATTGATGAAGAAGAAGATATTGCTGAAGAAAGTATAGATGAAGAAATAACTAATTTAAAATATGAAAATATTTATACGTATAAGGTTGATGATTTTTTGACAAGAAAGGAGTCAAAAAGGAAAAAATTTCTCCTTCAAGAATTATCCATGCTCCATAAAGAAAATGATCTAGATAAATTCAATTACCTATATGAAGAAATATTTGCTAAAGATAATTTATCATTTGATAATAGATATAAAAAGATTATTAGTGATTTAGAAAACAATTATAATCCTAAATACAATGAATTATATAACATCGTATGTCTATCCTATAAAAATACATAATTACAATAACTTTACACTATTAATATAAATTACTATTTATTATATTTAAATAAGATGATAAAATAGCTATGGTAAATATAAAATAGAAAAGAGGTAATTTATATTAAAAACATAACAGTAAATAGTTTAAAAAAACTAACTAGTACTATTTTAATTTTAGTACTAACGCTTCTACCATTTATTAATTTATTAAATGTTAAGGCAGAAGCTACTCAAATTACGGTTGATACTAACACTGCTAAAAGTGATGATCCGAATAGTAAAAAGGTAACTAATACAACAAAATTGACAGTTACCGATGCAAGTAGCGATTCATTTAAGGCTTATAAAGTTTTAGACATATATTACAATGAAACAAGTAACCAAATGTCATATGATTTTACAAGTACCTTTACAGGATTCAAGGCAAGTAGTTATGCAACAACTACTACCAAAGACTTTTCTACTTTAACAATTAGTGATTATCTTGCTTATGGAGAAGAAGGTGCAAACCAAACTGAATTTAATTTACTTGCGGCTCAATTTGCTAAATATGTTAAGAAGAATAATATAGCTGGTCTTGACTTAGCATACCAAAGTGAAACAGCAGCTCAAATAGAAAGCATCGAAGTTGGAGCTTACTTACTACTATCAACTACTAATAACCCATTTATAGATAAAGAGGGAGACCAAATTGTTAATACATATGGCGCATTAATTGCTAATGTGGTATTTAATGTAGAAAGTGATGGTTGGCATTTAAATGAACGTAGCATAGGAGCAAAGTTAGACGAAAATGACATTCTTTCAAGAATACTAAATTGCAGTGCCTCAAACATAATTCAAGAATATGATAATGCTGATGAAGTAAACACATTCTATAAAAACAAGGACTACACATACTTGCTAGACATTGCTGCGCCAAGTGATTATGTAACAGACACTTCATCATATAAGGTAACGATAACTTTCCCAGAAGGAATTGACTATAATGGTATATATACTGCGATCCTCAAAGACAATTATTCATTATATCCTGTTTCTAATAATAAACTATACTATGATAACAATATAGTTGCCGATATTACAACAGAAGGAAAAGTCATAACTATAACATCACCAACTGAAGAGTTTAGATGGGGATTTCACTTAGTAGTAGGTGTTAAACTAAGCGATACCCCAGTACTAGGAGAAGCAGGTAATACTATAAAGGCTGAAGCAACATATATAACTGATCCATATTCAGATCCAATTGGTACAACAACTCTAACAGATGAAAATAAAGTTATCACTTATGGACTTCAAATAACAAATAAGGATGCATCTAGTGATGCCAATCTATCAGGCGGAGTATTTGGATTATATACTGATAGTACCTGTAGTGATAGTAGTAAAATAGGTGAGGTTACAGTAACAGATGGTGTAGTGAAATTTGCAGGTGTTACTAATGGTGACTTATATGTTAAACAAATAACAGCTCCAAGTGGTTATAAATTATCTACTGATGTTGCCCATATAACGATCGATACAGCATCACTAACTTCTGAAGGATACTATCCATTAGAAGTAAAAAATGCTAAACAAGGCTTTCTTCCATCAACAGGTGGCCTTGGTACCATACTATATACTACTTTCGGATTGCTAGTAATAGTGTTAGGTTCTCTTGCATTTATATCATATAGAAAAAAAGCTCAATCTAACTAACATAAGACTTACTATACACTTTATATAGTAAGTTTTTTCTATTCTTATTAAATTAAAAAATTATAAAAAGGTTGTCTTAAAAGCAAAACTAAGATATAATATAAGCTGTTGGAGGGATATAAATGGCAAAAAAAGAAGTAAAAGAAAAAGAAATTGAAAAAAAAGAAACAGAAACAAAGGAAAAAGCAAAAGCTAATATCCATGAAATAGAAGTAAAAATTGACGGTGATGATTGGAAAAACGCTATTGATAAAGCATTTAAAAAGGCCCAAAAAACTGTAAAAGTAGATGGATTCCGTCCGGGAAAAGTGCCAAGAGATGTTTTTGAAAAACGTTTCGGAAAAGAATCATTATATAAAGATGCAGCAGATGAGGCAATACAATTAGCCTATTTAAAAGCATTAAAGGATTCAGAATTAATACCAGTTGTAAAACCAGAAGTAGGATTAAAATCACTAACTGAAGAAGCTGCAGAATTCATTTTTAGAATCATAACAAAACCTGAACTAAAAATAAAGAAATATAAAGGCTTAAACGTACAACCAGAAAAATGCGAAGTAACAGAAGAAGAAATCAATCACGAACTACATCATTTATTAGAAAAATATGTAGAACTAGAGATAAAAGATGAAGGCAAAGTTGAAAATGGTAATGTCGCTATTATCGATTTTGAAGGTTTCAAAGATGGTGTTCCATTTGAAGGTGGAAAAGGTGAAAACTATTCACTAGAAATAGGATCACATACTTTCATTCCTGGCTTTGAAGAACAAATTATTGGTATGTCAAAAGGTGAAGAAAAAGACTTAGACATTACTTTCCCTGAAGATTATGGTGCTAAAGAATTAGCTGGAGCTAAAGTAGTATTCAAAGTAAAGGTTAATGAAATTAAAGAGAAAAAAGAACGCGAATTAGATGAAGAATTCTTTGAAGACCTTGCTATGGAAGGCGTAAACTCCGAAGAAACATTAAAAGAAGAAATTAAAAAATCAATTGAATCTCACAAAAAAACTGATGCAGAAAATAAATATATTGATAAGCTATTAGAAGAAATAGCAAAGAATGTAGAAGTAGACATTCCTGAAGAAATGGTTAGCGAAGAAGTTGATAGATTACTTGAAAGATTCGAAGAAAACATGAAGATGCAAGGTATTTCACTAGACTTATACTATAAGTTTACTAATTCAACTGAAAAAGATCTAAAAGCTCAACTAGAAAAAGAAGCTTACTCTAATGTTTTATATAGATTAATGTTAGAAGAAATCATGAATTTAGAAAAAGTAGAAGTAAGTGAAGAAGAAGCTAAGAAAGAATTAAAAGAACTATCTGAGAAATATAAAATGACTGAAGAAGAACTTCAGAAAGAAATTGGTGGTCTAGACATGATTCAATATGATCTAGAAATGAGAAAGACAATCGAATTATTAAAAGAGCTAAACAAATAAGGCTCTTTTTTTAATTTTCTACTAAATTCAATTGAAAAAAAAGTCTATTTAATTTATAATAAAAAGCAATATGAAAAATTAACAGGTGATTGTCCGTGAAAAAAGAAAAAACAATTGTTTTAGTAATAGATGACATGGTTATTTTTCCAAATAATGAAGTAAGAATAGAGTATGATAACATCTTTGATAAAAACTTTGTTGATATATTGGAAAATACTGAAGATGAAAATATTTTAATAGTAAATCCATTAGATGAAGATTTTAAATCTAATGTTACATCATTACCCGGAATTGGAATTCTTGGAAATATAAAATTAAAAATAAATGTTCCCAACAATAAGACTCGTGTTGTTATAGAAGGACTAAAAAGAGTTAAAATATTTAATTATTTAAATGAAGACAAATACTATAAAGCTGACTATGAAGAAATAGAACAAATATCAAGCGAAGATGAACAAACATATTCATCAATACTAACTAAATATTTAAATAATTATATTGATAAAATACCTCACATGGGTAATGCTATTGTAAGTCAACTAAATAAAGTAAATAACCTAAGTGACTTAACCGATTTAATTACTAGTTTTATTTCACTAGATTATAATCGAAAGAAGAAATATATTGAAATAATTGACCCAGTTAAAAGAGCCAAGCTATTAATAGAAGATATGAAAGAAGATCTAAAAATAGCTGAAATTGAGCAGAGAATAGAAATAGATATTGAAAAGCAGTTAAGTGATAATCAAAAAGAATATTTTATAAGAGAAAAAATTAAAGCTCTTCAGAAAGAATTGGGCGAAAAGAATACTAAAGAAGACGAAATATTAAGAATTAAAAAGAAATTTTCTAAATTAAAATGCAACTCTAAAATAAAGGACAGAATTAAAAGAGAAATATCTAGATATGAAGCTCTAAATTCAAATTCACCAGAACTTGGTATAATAAGAGATTATCTTGACTGGCTATTAAATCTACCATGGGAAGTATTAACTAAAGATAACAGTGATTTAAGTAAAGTAAAAAATATTTTAGATACATCACACTATGGTTTGGAAAAAGTAAAAAATCGTATTCTAGAATATCTTGCAGTTAAACAAAATACAAATAATTCTAAAAGTCCTATTATTTGTTTAGTTGGTCCACCAGGCGTTGGTAAAACTTCACTAGCTTTAAGTATAGCCAAAAGTCTAAACCGTAAAGTAGCTAAAATAAGTGTTGGTGGCATAAATGATGAGGCCGAAATAATTGGACATAGACGTACTTACATCGGCGCAAGTCCAGGACGCATAATCCAAGGAATTAGAAAAGCCGGCAGCAAAAACCCTGTTTTTATCATTGACGAGATAGATAAGATGACTAAAGATATAAAAGGCGATCCAGCTAGTGCCTTATTAGAAGTCCTAGACAAGGAACAAAATGATAAATTTTCTGATCACTATATAGAAGAAGAATTTGACTTATCAAAAGTAATGTTTATCGCAACAGCCAACTATATTGAACAAATTCCATATGAATTAAAAGATCGACTAGAGATAATTAATCTTTCTAGTTACACTGAATATGAAAAATTCTATATCGCTAAAACACACCTAGTTCCCCAAAAAATGGAGGAACATGGTCTCACACCGCTACAAGTTCAAGTAACAGATGAAGCTATAATGTCATTAATAAGAAATTATACTCGTGAAGCTGGTGTCAGAGAATTAGAAAGAATGCTTGAAGCAACTTTAAGAAAGATAGTTAAATCAATTCTTCTAGACAAAAACCTTGCCTTTTACAAAGTTGATGAAAAAATGCTTGAAAAGCTTCTGGGAAAGCCAAAATATTCTTACACCAAAAGCTTAGAAAAAATGGAACCCGGTGTAGTAAATGGCTTGGCCTATACCGTTTTTGGTGGAGACGTTCTTCAAGTGGAAGCAACATATTATAAAGGAAAGGGCAATCTAGTTTTAACAGGATCTCTAGGAGAAGTAATGGAAGAGTCATGTCAAATAGCTCTTAGTTATATAAAAGCTAATACTCAAAAATTTGGAATTGATGACAAAATCTTAAATGAAAATGATATTCACATTCACTTTCCAGAAGGTGCTGTAGAAAAAGATGGCCCTTCAGCTGGCATAACCATTACAACAACATTAATAAGCCTTTTTACCAATAAGAAAGTTTCTAAAGATCTAGCTATGACAGGAGAAATAACACTTCGTGGCAGAGTCTTACCAATAGGAGGACTAAAAGAAAAGGCTATAGGTGCCAGTAGAAGTAATATTAAAACAATTATTTTACCATTGGAAAATAAAAAAGATTTAGATGAAATACCCAAAGAAATAGTTAAAAGTATTAACTTCATCTTTGTAGAAAATTACATTGATGTTTATAATGAGCTATTTAAAACCAAGAAATTAATAACAGCATAATAAAAAGAAGAGTAATAAGAATAACAACTCTTCTTTTTTCATATTATGATTTAGGAGGTTATATGAAAAAAATAATATCTTTTGAAAAAAAATTAGATTTTAATTCTATGATAGGAGAAGTAAGCGCTATTTCTCTTGATCACACTTTAAAATTCACAAGTGACAATTCTATTGAAGGAGAATTTCTTATTAGCGGTAAATATAAGCTGACAGAAGCATCAATATTAGAAGAAGATTTTAACTACAATTTACCAGTAGATATTTTATTAAATGAAAAACTAGAACTTGAAACAGCTAAAATAGACATTGATGACTTCTACTATGAAATAGAAAATGATTCAACTCTTGTTTGCCATGTTGATGTAAAAGTAGAAGGCGTAGAAAAAATTGAAGAAGAAAAAGAAGAAATCCAGGCAAACGTCAGTATTATAAACGAACCAGAAAAAGAAATTCCTGTAATTAATACAGATGATAGTCCAAGAGAATGTGATGGTGAACCAGAAGAAAAAGAAATAAGCGATACAAAAATAGATATGAAAAGAGATGATAACATGGAAGATACTCAAATAGAAGTAGAAGAAGAGCAAAAACAAGATAATCAGTCAGAAGAAGCTGTCGGTTCTTTATTTTCTTCATTTAAAGAAAGCGATGAAACATTTTCATCATATTCAGTGTATATAATAAGAGAAAATGAAACTGTTCAGTCACTTATAGAAAAATATAAAACAACAAAAGAAGAATTAGAAAACTATAATGACTTATCAAACATAACAATAGGCTCAAAAATAATAATTCCAACAGCCAATGAATAGTACAGAATCTAAAAAAAGTCTAATATCATATAAAAGAAATACCAAAATAGTAAATAATAAGAATGGGACATATGTTGTAAAAGTAAAAAAAAGCAACAGTGAAAAAATTTTTGACTATCTATCAGGCCGTAAATTTAATAATTATTTGCCAGTAATTGAAAATAATGGAAGCTATGAAGTCTATCCATATATCACAGAAAAAGAAATAACTAAAGAAGATAAAGCTATTGATTTAGCCTACACATTGAGTCTACTTCACACTAAAACTACTACCTATCAGAATATTGATTTAGATAAAGTTAAAGAAATATATGAAGAAAGTATCAATCAACTAAATTATTTAAACTCATATTATCATGATCTTCAAGATTATATAGAATCAAAACAATATATGGCCCCTGGAGAATATCTTTTGATCAGAAATGTTAGTAGAATATATATGCTTTTAGAATTTTCAAGACAAATGTTGGAAAAATGGTATGATGAAAAGCAAAAATTAAAAAAAGAACGCAATGTCTTTCTACATAATAATATTACCCTAGATCACTTCTTAGAAAATGATAATGCTTATTTTATAAATTGGTCCAAGTCACATAGAGGTATTGTTGTATATGATTTTCTAAATTTTTATCAAAATGAACATAAAAACCTAGAAATGTCATCACTATTTGAAATCTATCAAAGTAAATACAAATATACTAAAGATGAATACTTTTTATTCTTATCACTTTTATCTATACCACCCAAGGTAGAATTTATGAGATCAAATTACATAAATACTTTAAATGTCAATGACTTAATAAATTATATTGATGGCGTAGAAAAATTCACTTTAAAAGAAAATGAAAAATATCAAAAAGCACATCAAGAAGAATTCAATAAGTAAAATAACAACATTTAATCTCGTCGTAATAAAAAGTAGTAATAACAACTGATAGAAAAATACAATAAACACAACAACAACACCAACTAAGTAGAAAAGACTACTCCTTCTTTTTTGTTTGCAGGCATTACATCTACAGAAAAATGGATGCTTAATATGCATTACAATCACCTATAATAATTTATGATATAGTCCCAAAAAAGTGCTATTACATTAAGCATAAGACTAAGTTTATAATGTATAAACTACCTATATTTGTCAAAGAAGATAAGTAAACATCTCAATACTTGTAAAATAATAATATTAACCATATGTAATTATAAAGCTATAGTCACCAGATTATAGCCTTTTTAATTAAAAGCAATTTCAGTTTCAAGATTAATATCCGAAATAGCAATATATAAAAATATAGCCCCAGCAATCAAAATTAAAGTTGATGCCAAAAGATTCAAATCATCATAAAAGACTTTACTACAACTAGTATTAATATCTCTTTCCATAACTGTTTTATAGTTATCATAAAAAAAATAAAGATATACCAAAAGAGCAATAGAAAAAATAATTATATTCAAATTTCTATATTTTTCCTTAGCCTCTAAGTCATTATATCTAAAATACTTTTCTTCCTCATAATTAGCATAAAATGATAAACCAATTAATATTAAATATAAAATCCAAACATAGTTTTCAATTTGAATAGTTTTAAGTATTTTATCTTTTTGATTCATACTAAAATATATTCTAAAAATACTAATAATATAATTTTATAGGTGATAAAATGAATCTTATTCCTAACATTCCTCCCAAACTATTCTCACTAAGTGCAGTAGCAGTAGGTTACCTATTAATAGATGATTTAACAGCCAACGAACAGAATGCTTTAGGTAACTGGTTAATGCTGACAGCTCAAGTATTATCAACCAATGCCTTTTATAAACAAGTCCAAACAGAAAGAGGTCTTGATACCAAAACATCTCAATTTGATTTTTCAAAGGAAAAAGAAATTGAAATGTTAAAGAAAATGATTAATGCTTTAAATAAAGAAATTGAAAACTTAAAATCAAATATTGGAAATTGACTCTTCCACAGAAGGCATTTTAATTATAAAGTATAAAAAACAAAAAGTCCCAACAAATACAAAAATACTACCTAAAAATCTTATTTCATAAGTTTTTTTATTTTTCTCATTACTATTAATGTAATCATTATAGTTTCTATTTAGAAAATATACATATATAATTAATGTAACAATCAATGATATTAAAAAAATTATTTTGGCTAGCTTATCATATTTATTTTCATGCTCTTCTATTGATTTAATGATTAATTCATCAGCCCATATATTACCTAAGGCAATAACTAGGTAAATAACCCAAATATAATTTTCAAAGCGTAATCTTTTAATTACCGCACAAGATTTATTCATAATAAAATATATTCATAAGTTAATAATTATTGACAAAACAGTATACAACATATAAAATACATATGATTTAGGATGAAAAGAGATGAAAATATGTCTAAAGAACTATTAATACCAGCCGGAAATTTTGATAGTTTAAATGAAGCTATATTTAATGGTGCTGATGCTATATATATAGGTGGAAAAAACTTTGGAGCTAGAAAATTTGCCAGTAATTTTACCAATGAAGAAATATGTGAAGCTATAAAATTATGCCATCTTTATGATGTGAAGTTATACGCAACCATGAATACCCTAATTAAAGATAGTGAAGTAGCAGATTTCTTAAGACAAGTAGAATTTTTATACAAGAATGGTATAGATGCCATAATAGTGCAAGACTTTGGTATGATGTGCTTAATTCTAGAAAAATATCCCAATCTAGAAGTACACACTTCAACACAAGCCAACACTTCATCAATTGACACAGCTCAATTTTATCAAAGTTTAGGCGTAAAAAGAGTAGTCCTATCAAGAGAATTATCAATAAGCGATATAAATAACATGAACTTAACAATAGAAAAAGAAGTGTTTATTCATGGAGCATTATGTATAAGCTATTCCGGATGCTGCCTAATGAGCAGTATGCTTGGAGGAAGAAGCGGCAATAGAGGAGAGTGTGCTGGTATATGTCGTCTGCCATATAGCCTAAAATATAAAGATAAAATCATCTCTAAAAACAAATACTTGCTAAGTACCAAAGAATTAAACACTTCACCCAAAATAGATCAACTCATTAAAAGTAGTATCTATAGTTTTAAAGTAGAGGGCAGAATGAAAAGCCCAGAATACGTTGGCTTTATTACTAAATTTTATAGAAACTTAATAGATGGCCAAAAAGGTTTTGATATAGAAAAAGAAAATGATAAGTTAAAAACAATCTTCAATCGCCAATTTACACTTGGTCATCTTTTTAATGAAAATGAATCTAATCTTATTAATCCTAACTCACCAAATCATATAGGTTTAAGAATAGGAAAAGTAATAGCCGTAACCCCTAAAAAAATAACGATAAAACTTGATGAAGGAAAAGTTCTAAATCAGCAAGATGGAATACGCTTCTTAAATAGCAATAAAGGATTTATAGTAAATTATTTGTATGATAAGAAAAACAATTTAATAAAAAATTCTAATAATATCTGCATAGTTGATAATAAGATAAACTTAGAAAAAAATGACATAGTGTCCAAAACAATAGACTACAACCTCAATCAGGAACTAAAAAAGTTACCAGTCAAAAAAATAGCAATTAATATAACAGTAAAAGCCTTTACCAATAAGCCATTAGAGGTAACAATTAGTGATGGAAAAAACACAGTAGAAGATAAAAGTATACAAGTAAGTGAAGCCATAAGTAGTCCTATATCTAAAGAAAAATTGTCATCTCAACTAACAAAACTCGGTAATACACCATTTACATGCCAGAATATTCAAATTGCAATGGATAA
Organism: uncultured Bacilli bacterium; assembly: GCA_934120715.1. Lineage (GTDB taxonomy): Bacteria > Bacillota_I > Bacilli_A > RF39 > UBA660 > CAG-877. Next base: position 70,103 of record CAKOUW010000006.1, read on the forward strand.
CAATATATTTATTTCAATAAAGGAGATAAATGACATTAGAAGAAGCCTAGTAGAAAAACTTATATATGAAAGAACATTAGTTAGAAACAAAGCTATTGTAAGGGAGGTAACCTATACTAAAAAAAATATAACTCCAACTAATAAAATAGTTGCTAGCGTAATGAGTGAAGAGCAACTAAAGGCATGCCTAAAAATGAACATCTCAAGAATTTACGTTAAAGATAAAAATCTATTTGAAAAATATAAAGAACACCAATCAATATATTATGAATTGCCCAGATGTGAATTTTCTATTCAAAAAAATCTAGAATCTAAAACCTTAGTTTCCGATTACTTTGACTTTAAAAAAGGAAAACAATTAATTGGCTCATATGGATTAAATGTTTTCAATATATATACTGCCCATTATTTATACAAACACGGTCTAAGAACAATCGCTATCTCCCCAGAACTTAGCCAAGAAGAAGTAATATCATTCATAAAAGATTATTACGAAAAATTTAAAAACTATCCAGATATAGAATATTTAGTATATGGAAAAGTAGAAAACATGATAATAAAAGGAAATATTTTATCGTTAGAAGAAAACGATTATAACTATAAATTAATAGACAATAAAAATAGAAGTTTCCCAACTTACTATAGCTACGGGAAAACACATATTTTAAATTATATTTCTTTAAAGAATGCCCCAGCCCCATACCTTAAAGAGCATTGTAATTTAAGATTTGATTTCTTTTATGAGTCTAAAGAAACCGTAGAAATAACTGTCAAGAACTATCAATAGTTTAATTTTAAGTACTAAAAACCCCAAATATATGATAAAATAATTACAGATGGGAAGTGAATAAATGCTTAGTACAAAAAATAATAAAATTCCTCTAAAGAATTATCTAATTTTACTATTAATTTTTTCTATCACGGGCATATTAGTAATCTATTTATGCAACTGTTATACTGTATATAATGAAAGCAAAAAAGAAATACCTGTAATTAGAAATACTTTGTTTGAAATTACAGACAAGGAGTTAGAACATTATGTACTAGAAAATCCGACAACTCTAATTTACATGTGTACAGCAAGCGATGAATCATGTAGAACTTATGAAGAAAGTTTAGTAAAATTGGTAAAGAAAAGTGACTTAAAAGATAAAATGATATTTTTAAATTTAAGCGATACAGATCAAACTGAATTTGTAGAAAGCTTCAATGAAAAATATCCATATAAAATTAAACTAACAACTAATTATCCTGCAATAGTTGCCTTTAGTGATGGAAAGATAACCAACATATTACAATCAAAGAACAAGAAATTAACTATCAATAAAACAAAACAATTTATAGAAATAACTAACCCAGGAGAGTAATCTCCTTTTTTAAATTAGGAGGCAGTATGAACAATATAGTTTTATTTGAACCAGAAATACCACAAAATACAGGTAATATAATGAGAACCTGTGTTGCAACCAACACTAAGCTTCATTTAATAAAACCATTGGGTTTTGTTCTTGATGATGCTCACCTAAAAAGAAGTGGTGTCAATTATATTGATAAACTTGACTATGAAGTCTATGAAAATTTTGATGATTTTAAATCAAAAAATAAAGGAATATATTATTATTTTACTAGATATGGTAGAAAACCTCATACAAGTTTTGACTATTCAAATAAAGAAAAGCAAAATCTTTACTTTATATTTGGCAAAGAGTCAACTGGTATTCCCAAGGATATATTAAAACAAAACTTAGATAATTGTATGCGCATACCAATGACAAAGAATGTACGTGCATTAAACGTTTCAAACAGTGTTGCAATAGTAATATATGAGGCTTTACGTCAACAAGACTATAATGATTTATTACTCGAGGAGCCACACAAAGGTGCCGATTATTTAGAAAAGTAGGTGATATATTGACAAAAGAAGACATAGAAAGAAGCATTATAACAAAATTTCGCAAAACAATATGGCGACCATTTACTAAAGCAGTACGTGAATATGAATTAATAGAAGAAAATGATAAAATAGCAGTTTGCATTTCCGGTGGAAAAGACTCTATGCTGTTAGCCAAATGTATGGAAGAATTACAAAAGCATGGTTCCAAAAAATTTGAGCTTGTGTATTTAGTGATGAATCCAGGATATAATGAGGAAAACAAAGCTAAAATAATCAAAAATGCGAAAACACTTGGAATAGAAATAAAAATAGTTGATTCAGATATCTTTGAAGTAGCAGATAAATATGCAGAAAAATCACCATGTTATCTATGCGCCAGAATGAGGCGTGGTTTTCTATATGCTAGGGCCAAGGAACTAGGCTGTAATAAGATAGCACTAGGTCACCATTTTGATGATGTCATTGAAACAATTTTACTATCAATTCTCTATGGTGGAGAATATAAGAGTATGATGCCAAAACTAAAAAGCACTAACTTTGAAGGACTAGAATTAATAAGACCATTATATCTTGTAAGAGAAAAAGATATAATAGCCTGGACAAAATACAATAGCCTTAGCTTTATTAATTGTGCCTGTAGAGTAACATCAAAAGATAGTACAAAAGATTCGAAAAGACTTGAAATCAAAAACTTAATAAAAAGCATGGAAGAAAAAAATAAAAATGTAGCTTATAACATTTTCAAATCAAGTGAAAACGTAAATATTGATACAGTAATTGCTACAAAAAAAGCAAATGAAAAAATATCGTTTCTAAAAAATTATGACAAAAACTAAAGCCCTCGGCTTTTTATTATATTAGAATGCCTAAAACTACTAATCAAATTTTTAGTAAGAGTCAAAAATCATTATTAATGTCAAGTAATGAGCCAACTTCCCAAAAATTTATTTTGCCTCAAGTGAATAAAAACCTCTTTTAACCAACACTATAAAGTTGAGGAGGAAATATGGCAAAATATAAAGTAGAAATAAGTGGTATAAATACAAACGATATTAGAATACTAACAAATGAAGAAATGGTAGAATTATTCAAAAGAGCCAAAGAAAATGACAAAGAGGCTAGAAATTTATTAGTTGAGGGAAATCTAAAGTTAGTTTTATCAATTATAAAAAAATTTGTAAATAAATCAGATAATATGGACGATTTGTTTCAAATTGGTTGTGTTGGCCTACTAAAGGCAATAGATAATTTTGATTTATCACATGAGGTTAAATTTTCTACCTATGCAGTTCCCATGATTTTAGGTGAAGTAAGAAGACATATTAGGGATAATAACTCAATAAGAATAAGCAGATCGGTTAAAGATATTGCATATAAAGCACTAAGAATTAAAGAAAAATATGTTAAAGAAAATGCCAAGGAGCCATCGGCAGAATACATAGCAAAGGAACTAGACATAACAACAGCAGAATTAACTAATGCCCTAGAATCCTTAAGAGAACCAGTTAGTATGTTTGAACCAATATATAATGATGGAGGCGATACAATATATTTATTTGATCAAATTGAAGATAAAAGATATAACAACGAATATTTTTCAACTAGATTAGCAATCGAATCAGCGATGGATGAGCTAGATCAAAGAGAAAAATACATTTTAGATGAAAGATTTATAACAGGAAAAACCCAAATGGAAATAGCAGATGAACTCAATATAAGTCAAGCCCAAGTTTCAAGACTAGAAAAAAATGCAATTAAACAATTAAAGAAAACATTAAAGTAAATCATATTAACAAATTATTTTTAATATAATTAAATGAAAAAGAAAAGTAGGTGATAATTTGCGATTATCAGATTTACAAACGAAAAATATCGTTAATATAAATGACGGAAAAAATGTTGGTAACATAATAGATGCAAACATATCAGAAAAAGGTGAAATAGAGTCCCTCGTTATAGAAGCAAATAAAAATTTTTTCTCTCTAAATCGTGAAAGTGATACTGAAATTAATTGGCAAGATATTACAAAAATAGGTGAAGATGTAATTTTAGTTAAGATAGGTATGCAGTGAAAAAAGTAAAGCTTATATTTTGGATGCTAATAGCGGTAATAGTATCATCTTTTTTTTTACTATTGTTGTTAGGTAAAAGATCCTCCGATGCATTATATAACTATATAAATGCAGAGACTAAAAGATTTACAAGCAATGTTATAAATTCAGTAGTAAATGATACTATATCAGAGGATATTGAAAATGAACTTTTTACAACTCAAAAGAATACAAAAGGCGAAATAGAAACACTAGATTATGACACGAAAAAAGTCAATAAAATATTAAGCTCCATAACCAATAAAATACAAAAACGTCTAACCAACCTAGAAGAAGGCGATCTGAAAAATTTAAGAATAAGCGACAACTTTAAGCTAAAAAATAACAACTCCTTAAAAAATGGAATCTTATGTAAAGTTCCAATGGGTTCCCTAAGAGGAAACACTTTGTTGATAAATCTAGGACCTAACATTCCCCTTAAGATATCTTTTATTGGTCAAGTCCAATCTAATTTAAACACAAAAATAACAAATTATGGAATAAATAACCTAGTACTACAAGTAGATGTTCAAGTAGAAATAGAGCAGTATATAACGATGCCAATTATGTCAAAAAAAAGCACTCTAAAAATAACTGCACCACTTACCATAAAAATCATTCAAGGTGTGGTTCCAAATTATTATCTCACAGGATTAGAAAAAAATTCCAATGCCATATCAACACCGATAGATTAATATACTCCACCAGTATATAATAAGTTTTACAATTTAATATACACGTAGTATAATTAGGATGGAGGATAAAATGAAAAATATGAAAATAAACGCTCAAGAATATGAAGTGCTAGAAAATGATCAAGAGTGTTTAAACATGAAAGAAATATCAGAAAAATTAACTGAATATTTTGAACCATATGATTATATATTGGGTGACTATGCCTATGGAAAGGTAAGACTAAAAGGATTTTATGATAGTAACAACAAAAAGGCAAACAAAGTAAATGACATTAAAAACTTAGATGAGTATAAAGAAAAATATTGTAGTTATGGGGCTAAATTTTTTCTAATAAAGAAAATAAAATGATGTTTAGTAATGGCAGTATGCAAATTGCATTGCAAATAAATCAGCAAGAAAAAGCAATTACCTATTTGCAAATTGAAAAAAATATGGTAAAATTAAAATATATTGAATAATAAGGGAGGATTTGTTATATTATGCCAGAAAATCAAGATATAGAAAAAAATAAAATGACAATAATTTCAAATGAAGGAGATGCCGAAGAAGTTGAAGTTATATTAGCATTTGCATTTAAAGATAATAAAAAAGAATATATAGTATATACAAAAAATGAAAAAGATGAAAATGATAATATAACTGTTTATGTATCAAATGTTGATCGTTCCACTGGAGAAGTGAAACTGCTTGGAGTAACAGATGAAGAAGAGTGGAGCAAAATTAAAGATGTTTTAAGAGAATTATCAAAATCAGAATAATGCATAAAAAACTTATAGGAGGTCTTAGCATGGAAGGCGTTTTATCAAACATTACATTTTCAGAAGTTTTTCCAATTACATTGTTAGGAGAACAGCAACCAAAAAAAATAAAGTTGCAAAACTCATCATATAATAATATTACCAAAAAATATGAAAAGGAAAGTGAAAACAACACTCTTCCTAAATTTAGTGAATCAATGCCACAAGAGCAGCAAGAAGAATCAACCGTTTTTGCCAATAGTATAATAAAAGAGCCTGTTAGCTTACCATCATTAAAAGAGGTAATAGAATTAGTAAAATATCAAGATGCACCGGCTCCAATTCAAGGAAATGAATATAGGCCAATAAAAATAAGTGCATCAATGGAAAATAATATTATTAATAATTATAATAACACAGAAACAGAAAACATAGATAATTATAAGGTTGATCTAAGCAATACAGACGTCATTTTTAAAGCCAGTAAAAAATATGCTGATATCGATTCAGAAGATGTTGAAGAAAAGACTAAAGATACTATTGTGGCACCAGAAAGAAGTGAAATTAATGCCATTGAATCAGAAAATGAGCAGTCTTCATATCCAGATGGTGATGCTGAAAAAGAGAATAAAGTAAATGAAGAAATAAATGATTATTCACACACTGAAGAAACAGAAAGCACTCAAAATAGTGATGCAAATGATGAGCAGAATGATGAAAATATGGAAAATTATGGAAAATTAATAGAAAAATTAAAACAAGAAAGAGATGCCGCAGCAAAAAGAGCAGAGGCAGCTAGCAGCAGTTATAATGAAACAAAGGTTAAACTTGCAGAGGCAGCAGACAAATATGTTGCCATTCTAAAAGAGCAAACAGCCACACTAAATCATGAGGCTGAAAGTTCAGAACAAAAAGCAAGCGACTGTAAAGAACAACTAGAAACAATGTTAGCAGAAATAGACAAAGTTGCCACTGAATAATATTAAGAGCCAGTTTGTGGCTCTTTTTCTATGTATAAATAACAGTTTCTATAATTAAAGAATAATTACTAAAAAAGTAATATTTACATTATGTCTATCGTACCATTTTACTAGGTGATAGAAGTGAAAAACGTAATAATGTATTATTATAATTTCAGCGATATTAGTGTGTACAAGACAAAAAATAAAAAGCTTATTAAATATAAGAATGATATATATATATTTGAACCAGTTATAAATCAAGACGAAATATTAGAAGCATATAACATTTTAAAGTCAGAAAATAAATACTATAAAATTATATTAAATAAAGATCAAAGTATATTTACACCATACAATGGAGAAACATATATTTTGTTAAGAACTAATAAAATTAAAGAAACTCTTTCGAATATATTATTGGAGGAGCCAAAAATAAATGTCACAAGTAAATTTCTGGATAGAACTAATTGGTCTTTTTTATGGTCAAGGAAAATAGACTATTATGAATATCAAATAAGTCACATCAAAGGAAAGTATCCTATTATTGATGAAAGCATACATTATTTTATTGGGTTAGCTGAAACAGCTTTAAGTTATTATGAGTATAACTGCAAAAATATAAAAAAAACGGCTACTATCTGTCACAAAAGAATATATAATGAGGGATATTTTAATCCAATGAATGTCATAATAGATTATAAAGAAAGGGATATAGGAGAATTTTTAAAGTATTTATTTTGGCATCGTTCAGATAGATATGAAAATCTAGATAAAATAATTGAAACAATTATTAACTCAAATAAGAATATGAATTTAATATATAGTAGAATGTTATATCCAAGTTTTTATTTTGATGTTTATGACAATGTAATCAATTCTAGAGAACAGCCAGAAAAAATATCTAAAATAGTTGGTAGGATAAGTGAGTATGAGGAATACTTAAACTATATACAACTAAAAATTAAAGAAAAAGTTGAAATTCAAGAGATTAACTGGATAAAAAAATAAGTCAAAACTATTGACTTATATTTCTAACTTCTTTAACCTCTGGAATCTCATTTATAATGAAGTCTTCAATGCCATCTTTCAGTGTCACATCAATCATAGGACAATCAACACAAGAACCAGCAAGTTTAACATAAACAATATTATCTTCATATTTTACGAATTCTAAATTACCACCATCACTGATTAAAAATGGTCTAATTTTATCAATTATGGCAATAATTCTAGAATTAATATCATCATTAGATTTAGTATTCAAATTAATCACCAAAATAATTATACTAATAAAAAATATATAAGTAAAGAAATTTATTGTTAAGTAGATATAAATTTGGTATAATAAAAAACAGAAGGAGAGCCAAATGAAAGTATACAAAAAAGGTGACATTATTTCATGCACGGTTACAGGAATAGAAAAGTATGGTGCTTTCGTAAAAATAGATGAAGAACATAGTGGATTAATTCATATTTCACAAATTTCCCCGTTTTTTGTTAAAAATGTTAATGAATATTTTAGTATTGGTGAAAATATAATGGCTGAAGTATTAGAAGACTCTAAGAATAACAATAAAGTGAAATTAGGATATAAAAGTATTAATGGCATAAATAAAAATAAGAAAAGGCCATCAATAAAGGAAACATTCTCTGGGTTTAAAACACTTAAAAAAATGCTAGATATGTGGATAGAAACAAAAGTTGAAGAAAAAATGCCAAAAAAGTAAAAAATTTATTGACAAAGAACAAATTACTTGGTATATTTAATACTGTCAACTGGTTCTGAATTTGGGCGATTAGCTCAGTTGGTTAGAGCACCTGCCTTACAAGCAGGGGGTCATAGGTTCGAGTCCTATATCGCCCACCATTTTATAATTAGTAATGCCGAAATAGCTCAATTGGTAGAGCAACTGACTTGTAATCAGTAGGTTCCGGGTTCAAGTCCTGGTTTCGGCACCATTTTTTTGGAGAGGTAGCGAAGAGGCTAAACGCGACAGACTGTAAATCTGTTCTCATTGAGTTCGATGGTTCGAATCCATCTCTCTCCACCACTTTAGTTTGCCTCGTAGCCAAGTGGTAAGGCATCAGACTTTGACTCTGACATGCGTTAGTTCGAATCTAACCGAGGCAGCCAATTATTATTTGATCTGTTAGCTCAGTCGGTAGAGCATTTGACTTTTAATCAAAGGGTCATGAGTTCGAATCTCATACAGGTCACCATGTGCCTGAGTGGCGGAATTGGTAGACGCACAGGACTTAAAATCCTGCGAGAATCAACCCTCGTGCCGGTTCAAGTCCGGCCTTAGGCACCACTTATTAATATTTATTCGGAGGAATACCCAAGTCTGGTTGAAGGGACCGGTCTTGAAAACCGGGAGGTCGTGCAAACGGCGCAGGGGTTCGAATCCCTTTTCCTCCGCCAATTACATCGCGGGGTGGAGCAGTTAGGTAGCTCGTTGGGCTCATAACCCAAAGGTCGGAGGTTCGAATCCTCTCTCCGCAACCAAAATGGTCTCATGGTGCAGCTGGTTAACACGTCTGCCTGTCACGCAGAAGATCGCGGGTTCGAGTCCCGTTGAGACCGCCAATTTTTATGGCTTCATAGCTCAGTCGGTAGAGCAAGGGACTGAAAATCCCTGTGTCGCTGGTTCGATTCCCGCTGGAGCCACCATTTATTTTTGTTTAGTGTACTTGAAATATAATTTGTTCGTGAATGCGCTCGTAGCTCAGTTGGATAGAGCGTTTGGCTACGAACCAAAAGGTCAGGGGTTCGAATCCCTTCGAGCGCACCATTTAACGGGAAGTGGCTCAACTTGGTAGAGCACTTGGTTTGGGACCAAGGGGTTGCAGGTTCAAATCCTGTCTTCCCGACCATTTAATGCTATTTAGTCGTCATGAAGTGACGGCTTTTTTGTTTCTAAATAATTAAATGAATTGGCTAATAAAACCAAGCGTAAAAAGTAATATTAATAAACTAACAATTCAAAAAGTTTATTAATATCATCACGCATTATTTCAAAACTGGAACCATGGTCATAGGTTTTACCGATATTTATGCCAGATCTATGAATGCCAAATTTAATTTCCAATATTATTATACCTTGCAAAAGCAAGTTTAAAAAACAATCAAATCCCTTATTTCTATAAAAACAAATATTTTTATATTTAAAGTACTCATTACCATTTGCAAAAGAATTATCAGTTTCAATGAATGCCAGATACTGTAATTTTTTATGTAACTTGTTTTTAAGTAACTCAAATGACCACCAGGCTTCATTGCTAACAAGTTTTTTATATTTGTATACTTCTAAATATAATCTTTGTTCAGTGTAATTAACATTTAAAATCATGCTTATTCCATTCCTCAGATATGTAGGTTTATTAGCTGAAAGTTTAACCCTCAATATCTTTGTACCAGTAAATTTCCTGTCATACCATCCGAATTGTTCCTTAATTTTATATAAAATATATTTTTTATTACCATCACATGAACTACTAAAAAGAGTAATATAACAGTCTTTCGCCTTACGATTTGTTTTAATTTCTATTCCCTTAAAATCTGGAATATCAAAATTATTCTTTTTTAATCCAAGCATATTTTCAAAAGTATCTCCAACAGAACCTGTTCCAGATTCAACACCTTTAATCCACCCTTTATGTTTAATTTTAATGAATTCATTTTGCAATTCAATAATGCTATCATCAATCATATTATCACCTCATTATATTATTAGAAAATTTAGGCAGGTATTCTATAGTAAAATTTATTATTTATGTAAAACTCAAAATAATTAAAAAAATAAAGGCATATAATCTTATAGGTGATTAGATGAAAAAATATACAATAATTATAATGACTTTTCTTTTTGTGTTTCCATTAAAAATTATGGCAATGCAAGTACAAGATACATCAAAGTCAAGTGTTGTTATGGACTTAAATAGTGGCAGAATTTTATACCAGAAGAATTCTAACCAACAAAGATTAATAGCATCAACAACAAAAATAATGACAGCAATAATCGCTATAGAAAATGCAGATATTAATAAAAAAGTAGTGGTTGGTAACGAGGTGCTTTCTATGTATGGTACCAATATATATATCGAAGTAGGAGAGAAAATCAAAATAATTGATCTATTATATGGGCTTCTCTTAAGAAGTGGAAATGATGCGTCTGAAACACTTGCAGTAGCTGTATCTGGCAGCGAGAAAAAATTTGTGGAATTAATGAATGCCAAAGCAAAAGAAATAGGAATGTCTAATACCATATTTAAAAATCCTCATGGCTTGGATGAAGTTACTCAAAACTATTCGACCGCGGCTGATATGGCAATTCTTTCCAGATATGCATCAAAAAATAGAACTTACAGAAAGATTGTAAGTACAAGCAAAAAGACAGTTTCTACTGGTAAAAAAACATATTTATGGTACAACAGAAACAAGCTTTTAAATAACTATGAGTATTGTACAGGGGGAAAAAATGGATATACACCATCAGCAGGAAAAACTTTAGTTACAACAGCAAAAAAGGATGATTTAAATCTGACAATAGTAACATTACATGACCCAAATGAATATCAAACACACCAATCATTATATGAATTTATATTTTCAAAATATAAGGCCTATACAATTGTCGATAAGAATAATTTTTATATAGACAAAAATTTCTATGATGGGAATATCTATATAAAAAAATCATTTGTTTATCCATTAACTGTAGAAGAACTAGACAAAATTAGCACTAAGATTGAGCTATTAAAAAAATCAAAAAGTTCAACTAAATCAAAAGTTGGTAAAATAATAATTTCCTTAGACAATAAAAAAATAGGTACAATACCTATTTATAGAAAATAAATTATTAAAACAAATAAATTAACTAAAATTATGACCTATTTTGAAGATAATCTAAAAAAGTTAATACTTGGGTGACAAAATAATCTTATTCCCAGACCATTCGTCCCAATTCCGCTGGATACATACAATCGAGTATCCTTGATTGCATAAAAGGAATCATAATAGTTTTGAGCGCCCTTAATCTTTTCCACCTTTTTTATGTAAGAAATACCAATATTGCCATTATGTGAGTGACCAGCTAGTATTAAGTTGGATTTATATGTATTCAATATTTCATCAGTTAAGTCAGGCTCATGTATTAAGCTTATTGTATATATATCTTTATTGCTAGTATCACTATCAAAATAACTATACGCTTTATTAATATCAGCCTTTTTTTTCAACATACTTGAAGTACCAACAATTAGGATAGGTATATCATTACTTTGAAATATTAAATCATAACTATTTTCAAGGAAAGTAAAATCACTTTGATTAAAAATAGATGATATAACTTCTCCATCTTCATCACCACTGATAGCATATTTTCCTAGCGTGGTATTAATATCAGATAGAGCTTTAATTAATTTTTCCTTTTCCTTATTCTTAATAGTATACGATGGGTCAATCAAATCACCAGTAAATACAACCAAGTCAGGATTCCGACTATTAATCAGTTTTACAAGCTTTTGTAAGTCATCTAAAAATATATTACTGCCATAATGTAAATCAGAAAATTGAACTATTTTTATCCCATCAAAGTTTTGTGGAATTTTATTATCGACGATTCTTTCTTCTCTGACAATAATTTTTGCTGTAGAAATATAAGTATTATATAAATAGAATAGAGTAAATATTATTGTAAGAAATATTACAATTTTTAAAATAAGCAAAACTACTTTTTTTCTTTGTTCTCTATTAGCTTCATCAACAATTTTTTTTTGTTTATCATGATTTAATTCTTCACGAGTCATATTATCACCATATCAATTGTATCAAATTCGTGGGTTTAAATAAAGAAGTATTGTAAAAAATAAATTTTATGATAGAATCATGTTATAAGGTGGAGATAAAAATGAACAACTGTTTAACTAAACAAAGCATTCAAAAGATATTTAAAATTTTAATAATCATTATAGCATGCCTATTTATAACAGGATGTAAAGAGTCAAAAACAGAAATGAAGGAGGATCTACTTAATATAAACTATAATAGCGATGGAAATCTAGCTGACTTAAAACAGTATGATACAAAAAATCCAGTTGCTGCACTATACATAGAAAAATATGGAACAATTGTAATAGAACTATATCCAGAATATGCACCAAACACAGTAGCTAACTTTATTTCACTAGTAAAAAGTGGATTTTATGATAATAACACACTGCATAGATTAGTAAAAGGATTTGTTTTACAAGGCGGAGATCCAACTGGAACCGGTGCCGGAGGACCTGACTATACTATAAAAGGTGAGTTTTCAAAGAATGGAATTAAAAATGAATTAAAACATAAGAAGGGAATTGTTTCCATGGCTAGAACAGCCAACTCTTATGATTCTGCTGGAAGCCAGTTTTTCATAATGCTAGGGAGAGCATCATACCTAGATGGCGAATATGCTGCATTTGGTAAAGTAATAGACGGTTGGGACAATATTGAAAAAATCATTTCTCATGAGCAAGTGGCTGATGAATCAACAGGGCAGTTAAAAACAAATTTAAAGATAAAAAAGACCCTAATAGACCTAAAAGGAAAAAATTATCCCGAAGTAGAAAAGGTTGCCGAGTGATAGTCAGTATATGCCAAAACTAAATATGTAATAAATAAAAAAGCATAGTACCACACTGATTCTATGCTTTTAATCGTTTAGTGATAAAACAATCTCACTGTATTTTGAACTTTCAAATTTTCTGTAACTTACGCCGCATTTTTCAAACATTTTAATTGAAGCTTTCATTTCATCGGTATGATCATCATAATCATATGAATGTGAATAGATAACTTCTTTAATACCGGATTGAATTATTGCTTTAGCACATTCATTGCAGGGAAAATACCTTACATATATCTTCGCTCCTTGCATATCCATAGTATTACCACGATAGTTCAAAATAGCATTCAATTCACTATGGCACACATACATATATTTGGTTTCTAATCTTTCTCCATCTCTTCCCCAAGGAAAATGATCATCATCAAATCCGTTAGGTGCACCATTATATCCAACCGATAATATTCTATTATCAGTGCTAACTATACAGCATCCAACCTGTGTATTTGGATCTTTGCTGCGAAGTGAAGACAATTTAGCTATACCCATAAAATATTCATCCCATGTGATATAGTTATTTCTTTTTAAATTTTTACAATTACCATTAATTTCCATATTTACTACCTCATCACTATTGTATCATGAAACATAATGATTAACAATTTACTTACCAATAAAATTATAATATAATTTACTTAGCATATGCAAAAAAGGAGTACAAAATGAAAGATTTTTTTAAAAATTTAAAGCAGGCCTGGTACTATGGTAAAAATCAAAAAAAACTAATCTACCTATATATAGCTTTTAACGTAATATTTATAGCAATCAATTTATTTATTCCAATATTAAGTGCTAAAATAATTGTAAACCTAACTGCTAGTAAGTTTAAACAAGTTTTATTAATAAGTATAGTTATATTCTTTATAGAAATATTTAGAAATTTTGCTAAGTATGCGACAAGCTATTTTAGACAAAGAATTTACAGAGAAACATTTAATTCAGTTCAAACAAAACTTGGAGAAGAAATATTAAAAATAGAGAACAAATGCCTTGATGAAAAGGGCTCTGGCATTTTTATTCAAAGACTTACCAATGATGCGAGTAAAATAGCGGACATATTTGTTGTTTTGAATGTGTATTTGACAAACATACTAACCGACATAGGAATTTTTGTTGCAATATTTATAATTAACAAGATATTATTTATATATTTATTAATTATGATTTGTTGTATCTACTTGTCAGAAACGAAAAGAGTTACCACTATCAACAAACAAGATAAAGCTTATCGAGCTAAACATGAAAAGGTATCAGGATTTGTTGGGGAATTAGTTCGAGGAGCCCGTGACATAAAAATGCTTAATGCAGAAAAAAGTTTTTTAAAAGAATTAAATTCAAAGGTTGTTAATTTAAACTAAGAAAGATACCTCATGAACAAAACAGACAGAAACTATGTATTACTTTCTGGCTGTATAACCGATATATTTGATACAGGAAGCATTTGCTTATCAGTATTTCTTATTATTAAAAACATATTATCCATACCAAATGCTTTAGTAATTCATAACTACATGGGAAGATTAACATCAACAGTATTTTATGTTAGTCAGTTACTAGAAAAAGCTAAAGACTTTAATTTATCATCTGAACGTATATTTAGTATTATGAACAGTGATGAGTTTAAAAAAGAAAAATTTGGTAAAAAACACATAGATAAAATTACTGGTGATTTTGAGTTTAAGAATGTTACCTTTAGTTATAAAGAAAATGTTCCTGTAATTAAAAATATGAGTTTTAAGATAAAGGCCAATTCAACGGTAGCTTTTGTTGGAAAATCCGGTGCCGGTAAGAGTACAGTGTTTAATTTATTGTGTAAAATGTATGACATAAATAAAGGCGACATTACAATAGATGGTATAAGTATTAAAGAATTAGATAAAGATTCAATCCGTGGGAATATAACAGTTATTAGTCAAAATCCATACATATTTAATATGAGTATCAGAGAAAATCTTCGCCTGGTAAAGTCAGATATAACCGATGCTGAAATGATAAGGGCTTGTAAAATAGCTTGTCTTGATGATTTCATAACATCCTTACCAGAAGGATATAATACAGTAGTAGGAGAAGGTGGCATAAGTTTATCAGGTGGACAAAGACAGAGACTAGCAATTGCTAGAGCACTGGTTCAAAAAACAGAAATAATTCTTTTTGATGAGGCAACTTCAGCTTTAGACAATGAGACACAATCAAGTATAAAAAAAGCGATCGACAACATGAAAAGCGAATATACTATATTAATAATAGCCCATCGCTTAAGTACTGTAATAGATAGTGACAGAATATTAGTGTTAGAAGATGGCAAAATATCTGATGAAGGAAGTCATAGCCAGTTGCTAAAAAGTAGTAAAGTATATCGACATCTTTATGAATCGGAATTAGAAAAATAAACAAAATACTTATTGAAAAATTAAATATGTTAAGTTATAATAGCACATAGATGCAGTGAAACTGAGGAGTAGATACTTATTTTCTTTTTAGAGAGCTTATGTTGGTGAAATTAAGCAAGAAATGGTATTGAAGGTAGCAGTGGAGCATGATTGCTGAATAAAGTAGGTAGTCCCGGGTAATTCCGTTAAATATATCAAGCTACAAAAGTAGAAATTAAGGTGGTACCGCGAGCAATTCGTCCTTTGGATGAGTTGCTCTTTATTTTTAAATTAATTAAGAAGGGAATGATAAAAATGCTAGATAAAAAGTATAATCATAATGAAGTTGAGGAAAATAAATATAATACTTGGATGGCAAAAGGGTATTTTAAATGTGATCCAAACTCTAGTAAAAAAACATACTGCATCGTTTTGCCACCACCAAATGTTACTGGAAGACTACATTTAGGCCATGCTTGGGATGTAACTTTACAAGACATAATAATAAGATACAAAAGAATGGAAGGTTATGATACACTATGGCTTCCAGGAATGGATCATGCTGCTATTGCAACAGAGGCAAAAGTAGTAGGCAGAATCAAAGAAAAAGGTCAAGATAAATATAAAATTGGTAGAGAGGCATTTCTAGAAGAATGTTGGAAGTGGACTAATGAACACGGTGACATTATCCGTGCCCAGTGGGGAAAACTAGGTGTTTCTCTAGATTACTCAAAGGAAAGATTTACTCTTGATGAGGGTCTATCTAAAGCTGTCAAAAAAGTTTTCGTTGATTTCTACAATAAAGGATTAATTTATCGTGGAGAAAAAATAATAAACTGGGATCCAGCTGCTAAAACTGCTCTATCAAATGAAGAAGTCATTTACTCAGAAGAAAAAAGTGCCTTTTATCATATAAAATATAAACTTGAAGATAGCGAGGAGTTCTTAGATATAGCAACAACAAGACCAGAGACCCTTTTTGGTGATAGTGCTGTAGCTGTAAATGAAAAAGATGAACGATATAAAAAATATGTTGGTAAAAATGTAATATTACCAATTGTAAATAAGCCAATACCAGTAATAACAGATGAGCATGCAGATATGACAAAGGGTACAGGTTGTGTAAAAATAACTTGTGCACACGACCCTAACGATTATGAGGTAGGTAAAAGACATAACTTAGAAAAAATAGTAATTATGAATGATGATGCTACAATGAATGAAAATTGCCCAAAGAAATACCAAGGAATGACACGTGAAAAATGCCGTGAAGAAGTACTTAAAGACCTTGAAGAACAAGGATTATTACTAAAAGTTGAACCATTAGTTCATGAGGTAGGACATAGTGAAAGAACCGGTGTAATGGTTGAACCAATGATAAAAAAACAGTGGTTTGTAAAAATGAGACCACTTGCCGATAATGTTCTAAAGAATCAAAAAGATTCTAAAACAAAAGTTCATTTTGTTCCATCAAGATATGAAAAGACAATGAATCACTGGATGGAAATTACCTATGACTGGTGTATTTCTCGTCAATTATGGTGGGGTCATAGAATTCCAGCTTGGTATAAGGATGGCAAAACTTATGTTGGAATGGAAGCCCCAAAAGAAGCTGGTTGGGAACAAGATCCGGATGTTCTTGATACTTGGTTCAGTTCGGCATTATGGCCTTTTGCAACACTTGGTTGGCCTGATGATACAGAACTATTAAAAAGATATTATCCAAACAATGTATTGGTAACGGGATATGATATTATTCCTTTCTGGGTAAATAGAATGACTTTCCAAGGTGAAGAACTACTTGGAGAAAGACCATTTGAACATTGCTTAATTCATGGATTAATTCGTGACAAGCAAGGTAGAAAGTTCTCTAAAAGTTTAGGAAATGGTATTGACCCATTTGATATGGTAAGTGAATATGGAGCTGATGCATTAAGATATTATTTAGCAACCGATGTAGCAAGTGGTACAGACATGCGCTTTGATGAAGAAAAAATTAAGTCTAATTGGAATTTCATCAACAAAATTTGGAATGCTTCTAGATTTACTCTTATGAATATTGAAAATATTAAAGAACTTAATTTAGAAAATTTAAAACCAGAAGACAAGTGGATCCTTACAAAGTATGAAAACACTATAAAAGTAGTAAAGAAGTTTATGGATAAGTTCCAATTTAATAACGCTGGAGCAGCAATATATGATTTTGCATGGAATTATTTCTGCGACTACTATATTGAAATGGCTAAGTATTCAATAGAAAATGAAACTACTAAATCAGTGCTATACGTAGTCTTATCAGGAATATTAAAAATGCTTCATCCATTTATGCCATTTGTAACTGAAGAAATTTACCAAATGTTACCAATAAAAGATGCCAATTCAATTATGATTGCAAACTATCCAAAATATCAGAAAAAATATATATTTGAAAATGAAGAAAAAATAGTTGATGATCAAGTTGAATTTATTAAAAGTTTTAGAAATGTTAAGGCTGAAAACAATATTACTAAAGACATGAAAGTAATGTTTGATACAACTGATGATAATGAAATGATTGTTAAAATGCTAAAAATTGGAGACAATCTAGTTGATAAGCCATTAGGTATAAAAGCATATAAAGTATTCTCAAGTAGAGTAAAGGCTCAAATCTTTTTTGAAAAACTAGAAACTGAAGCTGATAAGACAGCAAAAAAATTACAAATAGAGGCCCTACAATTATCTATCGCAAGAAGAGAAAAGCTACTATCGAATGAAAATTATATAAATAAAGCCCCAGAAAAAATAGTTGCCCTAGATAAGAAAAAGTTAGAAGAAGAAAAACAAAAGCTAGAAGAATTGTTAAAATAATTGCCATTTTACTGTTTTTTGGGTTTAACTAGAATAAGAATAAAAATAAAAGAATATATAAAAGTATTAACTGCGATGAACAAGAGGAGTAGACTATTTATTTATTAAAGAGAGCAAATGTTAGGTGAAAATTTGTATAAAGAATAGTTGAAGGTAGCTTGGGAGCATTTTTTTCGAAATATTAAGTAGAAAATTACGTATTACTGCGTTAAAGTATCAAGTTGCATATTATAAAAAAATAATATGAATCAAGGTGGTACCGTGGACTGAGAGTTCATCCTTATTATGGGATGAACTTTTTATTATGAAAGAGGGGATAAAAATGTTAGATAAAAAATACAATTCATTAGAAAAAGAAGCAAAATGGTTAAATTATTGGAAGGAAAATAAAATATATGAGTTTAAGCCTGATCAGAGAGAAGTGTACTCTATAGATACACCGCCTCCAACAGTTAATGGTAAAATTCATATTGGACACATTTTTTCTTATTCTCAAGCAGAAATGATTGCAAGATATAAAAGAATAAGGGGTTATAATGTATTTTATCCATTTGGATTTGATGATAATGGACTTCCGAGCGAAAGACTAGTAGAAAAGGAGCAAGGAAAGAAAGCTCATGAAATTGGGAGAGAGAATTTTTCTAAACTTTGTTATGAAACTACGGATAAATATGAAGGGGAGTTTCAAGAATTATTTTCAGATCTAGGAGTAAGCACTGATTGGAGTATGCATTACAAGACTGTAAGTCCTTCAACAATTAAGATAAGTCAAACTTCATTTTTAGATTTAATGGACAAGGGTCATTGTTATCATAAAGAAAGCCCGGCTTTGTGGTGTAATGAATGCTTAACATCTATAGCCCAAGCCGAATTAGAAACAAAAACAATCAAAACAACTTTTAATTACATTACTTTTGAAACTCTAGAGGATGGCGAAAGATTTACAATTGCTACTACTAGACCAGAATTAATGCCAGCAATTGTATGCGTATTTGTAAATCCAAATGATAAGAAACATAATCATTTAATTGGTAAAACTGCTCACATTCCTGTAATTGATGTTAATGTACCAATATTATCAGATGAAAAAGTAGCAATCGATAAGGGTACCGGAGTTGTTATGTGTTGTACTTTTGGAGATCAAACAGATATAGAATGGTGGAAAAAATATAATCTACCACTTAAATATATTTTTACGGATGATGGTAAAATTATTGATTCTATTCCTAACTATGGTGGCATGAAAATTAAAGAAGCAAGAAAAAAAATAATAGAGGATCTTCAAGCTGGTGGTTTCATTGTTAAAATTGAAGAATTAGAACACGAAGTACAGACTCATGAAAGATGTGGAAAAGAAGTGGAGTATACGGTAATGAAACAGTGGTTCATTGATATAATGAATCACAAAAAAGATTTTTTGAAAATTGGAAAAGAAATTAATTGGTATCCTAAACATATGCATAATAGGTATGAAGAATGGGTTAATAATATTGCCTGGGATTGGTGTATATCAAGGCAAAGATATTTCGGAGTACCATTTCCTGTCTGGTATTGTAAAAATTGTGGAACACCTATTTTAGCTAAAAAAGAGCAACTACCAGTAAATCCACTTACTGATAAACCACTATTGAATGAGTGCCCTAAATGCAAATGCACTGAATTTATACCAGAATCAGACGTAATGGATACATGGGCAACATCTTCTGTAACACCATTAATAAATATGAAATATGGTGAAAAAGATAATTATGAGTCAATTCTAAAACCAATGAGCCTAAGGAGCAATGCTTCTGAAATAATAAGAACATGGGACTTTTATACTATCGTTAAAAGCTACTATCATTTTGGTATGAAGCCATGGGATAGTGTAATGATTTCAGGATTTGTTATGGCCAATAAAGGTGAAAAAATAAGTAAAAGTAAAGGCAACTCAAAAGTTGAACCGTTAGAACTCATAAAAGACTATTCTGCTGACGTAGTTAGATATTGGGCTGCATCTGGTAGACTTGGAACAGATATTACCTTCAGCGAAGAAACATTACTTCGTGGTAAAAAACTTATTAATAAAATATGGAACGTTTCTAAATTTATTCAAATGCATCTTGAAGATTATAAAGATAAAAAATTTCAAAACTTTGAATATATTGATAAATGGGTATTGGGCAATTTTATTAACATGGAAAAAGAATATATAAAATACTTAGATAATTATGAAATAGGTCTTGCCTTAAATGTACTAGAAAAATTCTTTTGGAACTTTTGTGATAATTACATAGAAATAGTTAAACATAGATTGTATAGACCAGAGGAATTTGGAGAAGAACCAAGATACAGTGGTCAAAAAACAATATATATAATTTTATATAAACTATTGCAAGACTTTAGCATTTTCTTTCCATTTATTACTGAAGAAATATACCAAGATATTTACCATGATAATAAATCTATTCACACCACCGAAATAAAACCACTAAATTATGACTTTAATAAAGAAGCAACTAATGGTGACTTAATATGTGAAATTATAAGTGCCATAAGAGGTGAAAAATCCAATAATAATTTATCTTTAAAAACACCTGTTAAAGAATTAAATATTGAATGTGAATCTGAAATAAAAGATGCTATTGAAAAATCACAAAAAGACTTTAAAGCAACTCTTTTCATAGATAAATTAGTTATTAATGATACTGAAAAACATTATAAAATAAATAAAATTGAACTGGATTTAAAACATCCAAATAATTAAAATAGAAAAATAGAAGTTAAATAAAAACTTCTTTTTTTTCGACAAAAAAAGCCTAACTAATTTGTTAATATGATAATGGTGATGATATGAAAAAAACGCTTATATACGGAATTATCTTTGCAACGCTGGGTGCAACATTTGGCTTTAACATATTCAAAAACTCCAAGGATAAAGTCCTAGACGTATTTAAAGACAGTGCAAATTATTATGTTCTTCAAGAAGGAGTCTATTCAAATGAAGAAATAATGCAGGAAAATATTAAAAATCTAGATAGTAAAATAATTGAAGAAGAAAATGAAAAATACTATGTTTATGTTGGAATAACAACAAAAAAAGAAAATGCTATAAAACTAAAAAAAATATATGAGTCAAAGGGTTATCAATTATACCTCAAAGAATTAAAAATAGCTAGTGCGGAATTTTATAATAATACAGTACAATTTGATATGCTAATAAATAAAACCAATAAGGAAGAAGAAATTCTTACTATTGAAGAAGTTGTTTTAGCAAATTACGATGAAATTGTAAAAAATAGTAAGTAAACTAAAACTTATTGCTAATAATATAATTAGGGGTGAATATGAGTTATTACGCAATAAAAGACATGCCAAAATCCGAAAGACCTAGAGAAAGATTAAAAGAAGTAGGCAGTACAAACCTAACAGATAAAGAACTATTAGCAATAATACTAAAGACGGGCACAAAAAATTACAGTGCCACCGATCTAGCATTGGAACTATTAAGAAAATACAGTCTTCAAGAATTACAGGAAATGACGATTAGTAAACTAACTGAAATTAAAGGAATAGGCGAAGTAAAAGCAATCGAATTATTAGCAACCATTGAGTTGGGGAAGAGAATATATATAAAACAAAATAAAAAAAGCACCAAGCTATCTGATCCTAAATCAATATGGGAAAATTCAAAGCACTTATTTGTTAATTTAAAACAAGAATGTTTTTATTGCCTATACTTTAACAATAAACAAGAACTATTAGAAAGGAAACTTTTATTTATGGGAACTATTAATCAAAGCATAACACATCCACGTGAAGTTTTTAAAGAAGCATACCGGCTAAGTGCCTCAAGCATTGTATGTATGCATAATCATCCTAGTGGTGATTTAACGCCAAGTAGGGCAGATATTAGTTTTACCGAAAAGCTAATAAAAATAGGCCAACTTCAAGGAATACCCATTCTAGATCATATAATAGTTGGCGAAGATGAATACTACAGTTTTTATGAAAATAATAGTATTTTAAATTCGTAAATGGTAGGTGATAAAATGCATAAGAAAGTAAAAAAAAGAGAAAAAATACTAATAATAATTACATGCATTATATTGATAATTGTATCAATGATTATGATTAAAAATCCCCAATTAGATGGTTTATTAAAAGAAGCTACAATGTCAATTAATAAGCTAACAACCCCAAAAGTAATAAGCCAAGATAATGTTGAAAACAGTGCCACTACTAATGAATTGAAACAGGAAATTTCAGAGTTAAAAGAAGCCTTAGAATTAAAAAAAACGCTAAGTGAATACAGCGTTGAAACAGCAACTGTATTATCAAGAAATAAATCATATTGGTTAAATAGTATAGTAATTGATAAGGGAAAGAAAGATGGACTAGCAGAAAATATGGCAGTAATTACCACTGATGGTATGGTAGGAATACTTTCCAAAGTATACAAAACATCAAGTGAAGTAAAATTAATTACCTCAAGCGATACGGCAAATAAAATAAGCGTCTCCATAAAAATAGATTCGACTGATACATATGGAATATTAAATGGATATAATAAAGATGAAAATCTAATTAAGGTTATAGGTGTAGATAAAAATATAGAAATAAAAAAAGATGACATTGTATTAACTAGCGGACTAAGTGAATATATTCCAAGAGGACTATATATAGGAAAAGTAAAAAAGGTAGAAAGAGATAAATATGGCTTAAGCAAAAGTCTATATATAGAAACAAAGCAAAATTTCAATAATATTCATTATGTAACTGTACTAAAGGATGTAAAATGATCCCTATAGTTATTGTGTTTATATCTTTAATATTAGATGGAATTACAACTAACTATTTGCCATACCTAGTTAATAATTTGTCTCCTTTAACCCCATTATTAACAATTACGAGTTTAGTAATAATATATCCATTTTATAAGAAAAAGATAAAAAAATACTATGCCCTAGCATTTATGTTAGGTTTATTATATGATTTAATGTATACTAATTTATTTTTAACTAATGCAGCGATTTTTTTAATACTATCAATAATTATAAATGACATATATAAAAGTTTTAACATCAATGGTTTTAGAATTATATTATATGTTGCTTTTATAATATGTACCTATGAAGTCATTCTAGCCACTACATTAATAGTATTTAATATCGTTCCTATAACAGTGCAGTCATTATTATATAAAATAGTAAATAGTCTGGTATTAAATTTAATGTATGGACAATTACTCTATAATATAATAAGACTTATTCCTAAAAAGTACACAAATTTAAAAATCAATTAACATATATTTTATTTCTATTCATAAAATTAAAAGAGGAGAATAATATGAATAGAAAAAAATATAGAAAAAAATTAGTTTTAAAACCTAGCATTAAGAAGAGCATAAATAGACTACTCATAACGATATTAATTGTATTAGCAACACTTATTGCGATGAAGAAAAAGCCTGAACTAAAAAAATATATATCAGAAAATATATATCAGAAAAGTTTTAAATTTACAAAAGTAAAAGAAATTTATGAAAAATACTTCGGAAGTTTTATACCAATTGAAAAGATAATAAAAGAAGAAAAGCCGGTTTTTAATGAAAAATTAACGTACAAAAAAGCCAACTCATATAAAGATGGGGTAGCTTTGAGTGTAGATAAAAAATATATGGTTCCAACCCTTGAAAGTGGCATAGTAGTATACATAGGCGAAAAAGATGATTACGGAACAACGGTAATAATAGATCAAATTGATGGAGTAGAAGTATATTATTCGAATATCACAGTAGAAAATCTAAAATTATATGATTATGTAGAAAAAGGGAAATTAATAGGTGAAGCTAAAACTGATAAAATATATTTAGTCTTTTCAAAAGATGGAAAGTATTTAGATTATAAAAACTACATTTAAATATGTTCAAATTGACTTCTTAGTATATGTATTTGCTATTATCTCCATTTTAACAGCTTCATTTATTCCATTCATAGTAGTCAGCTTCTTAATTATAGTACATGAATTAGGCCATTTTTTAACTGCTAAGATATTAGGAATAGAAGTAGATAAAATTATAATATATCCATTAGGAGGAATTTCAAAATTTAAATCAATGCTAAACATTCCGCCCAAAAAGGAAATGTTTATTTTAATAATGGGACCATTATTTCAATTTATAGCTTATTTAATACTTATACATATTTTTCCATATGATATTATTTTAATAAGGAAGTATCATTATGGTATATTATTTTTTAATCTATTACCAATTTATCCATTAGATGGTGGTAAACTTATAAATATAATTTTATCATCAAAACTTTCATTTAAGGAGAGTTTGTTTTTATCTATCATAATATCATATATAACCATTGTTTCAATACTAATATTAAATCATACCAATATTCAACTTAATTTAATATTAATGATAACATTTCTTATATATAAAGTAACAAAAGAATATAAACGAATTAATTTTGTCTATCAAAAATTTATTTTGGAAAGGTATTTGTACAAATACAAATTTAGGAAAAGTATGATTATAAATAGTCCCAATAAATTTCATCGAAACAAAAGGCACTTATTAAAATTAAATGATAAATATTATTTAGAAGAGGAATACTTAGAAAAAATATATAAAAAGGATTGACAATTAAATTTGTACTGTGCTATAATTCAATTACTGACTGCGATAAAACAGACAGTTATGGGGCATTAGCTCAGCTGGGAGAGCGCCACGTTTGCACCGTGGAGGTCAGCGGTTCGATCCCGCTATGCTCCACCATATTGAATTT
>CAKOUW010000007.1 GCA_934120715.1 uncultured Bacilli bacterium
GAATACAGCATTAACATATTTTCGTGCCTCTACCAATAAGTTAACAGAGCTAGATGTAAGTAAGAATACAGCATTAACGAAATTGTATGTCAATAGTAATCAATTAACAGAGATAGACGTAAGTAAAAATACGAAATTAACATTATTGTTTGCTTCTTCTAATAAATTGAAATACTTAAATATAATAAATAACCCTAATATTAGTAAAATTTCAGTTTCAAATAATTATATATCAGAATTTTATATAAATGAATCTGTAGCAACAAATGAAAATCTTTTGGAAATATCTTCGTATGAATATTCAAAAGTTACTCATTTGCCTTCAGGAGAACAATCTGTTGAGAGAATACCCAATATTATTAAAAAAATGGGGATTGGTACAATTCAAAATATTAAAACTATAGAATTTAATGAAAAGCTAAATTATTATTATAATGAAAAATTAGCAGTGTTACAAAAAATGGATTATGATGAATTAGTAAATAATATTTCAGCATCAGGTTTAAATTATAAAATTTTAGATGGAGATAAGGAAGTAAATTCTGGAGAAATTGATCATAAGAAATTACTAATTTATAATGGTGAAACATTATTAGATTCTGTTGAGATAGAAATTGTTAATACTAGTGATTTGCCAATAAAGAACGCTGACTTATATAAAGAAATAATTGATGAATATAATAAAGAAAATAATGCTAATATTTCATATAGTGAAAAATTAACAGATGAACAGTTTTCAAAAATAAATTATTTAAATATTAGTTGCAATAATTCTAAAAATACGGAAGGATTAGAGGTTTTAACAGGGTTAAAAGAAATTAATGTTTGCTTTGATGATTCTTTAGAAAACTTTGATATTAGTAAATTAACTAATCTTGAAATAATTATAGGATCGGGAGATTTGGAAACTTTAAAAATGAATGGTAATGAAAAGTTAAAAAAGGTTGATTTGAGTGGTGAAATAAAAAATATTGATTTGAGAGAAGCAAAAAATTTAGAGGAACTTGAACTTGTATATGCTGTGGAAAATTTATATTTATCAAAGAATAGGAATTTAAAATCAATAATTTTAACTAAATATAATGCAGATAAACTAAATTTTGATATTTTTGATAATTTAGAAACTTTAGGAATTATTAATGAATTAAATTATCCTGGTGAAGAAGAATATGTAGGAAAATTTAGTATAAATGATATTAATATTAATAAAAACAAAAAGAATATTAAAAACTTATATTTGCTGGGCTTGACGGACAAAACACTTAGTTTGGAAATGTATCCTAATTTGAAAACGTTTGCATCGGAAAATTATTTAACTAGCTATTTGGATTTATCAAAAAATGTATTTTTAGAGTATATATTAAGTCAATATGAATTGGATAAGGTTAATTTGCCTAAAACCAATACACTTAAATCAATAAATTTATCATTTACTAATATTAAGAATATTGATTTGAGTAATTATTCTAATTTGGAATTTTTAGATCTAGCTGGTACTAATATATCTAGTTTGGATGTTTCAAAAAATATTAAATTAAAGCATTTGGACTTGGCAAAAACCAATATTTTAACTTTGGATCTTAAAAATAATTTGGATTTGGAAGAACTTAGTATATTAGGGACACATATTAAGACGATTGATCTATCAAATCAAGGAAAAATTAAAAATGTTCAAGCAGGTGATTTAAACTTAGAAAAGGACATATACATATATAATAAATCTAATATTGATTTTTATAGGGATCAAGGTTTGATAAGATGGAAATACAACGATGATATAGTTTCGCACATGAAAGCAAAATTAATAACTGATAGTGGTAGTTGGAGTAGTATCATAGGCAGAATGCATTGGGTTTCTTCAAAAAATAGTAAATATGTATTATCCGTAGATAATATTGATAATAATATTATTAAAGATTCTTCTATAACATTCAATAATCCTGGTAAATATGTTGTTTCTGCAAAATATGCTTTTGATATGTTTGCAAAAGCTAATTATAGGTACCTAGCATCAAGTGATCAATACATGTATAACGGAACTTATAATGTGTATGTAGTAGAGGCTAAAAGTAGTAAGTATGAAATAAATGAAGAAAAAGGGTATATATATACAGGATTTGATACAAATACTAAAACTATATTAAATAACATAGAGCTAAATTATGGAAATGGAAGTATAGAAAATAATAAATATATTATTAAATATAATGATGAAGTAATAAAAGAATTTGACCTAGTAAATATATCAAGTAAAAATTATTACTTAGGTAATGATTATATACTTACTGTAAATGAGTCTTTTGATGTTGATAAAATAAATTTAATAAATGCAATAAAAGAGTTAAATAATGATATTTTAAAAATTAAATATAATGATGAAGTAATAAGAGAATTTAATATTTATGGTATTAATTTTGGGAAATTAAATATTAGTAATAAAAATATTCTTTTAACTAGCCCAATGAGCTATAACACTTTCATAAATAATATAAGTACAAATGGTGTTACATATAAAATATTCAATAATTTAGATGAAATAACTAATGGTAATGTAGATGTGGGTATGGAACTAAAGATTTATAGAGATACGGAATTGATAGATACATTTAATATAACTGATGAATATTTGGATTTGAGCTTATTAGATGTAGATGAGGATAAGCATTTAATTAAGAATTTAGTGGCTGGAACAACGGTTGGTGAGTTGAAGAAGAAGATATCTACTAGTGGTACTATTACTGTAATAGATATAAATAATAATGTATTTGATGATGAGAAATTAGTTACTAGTGGTTCAAAGTTAGAAATAAAATTATCAAAGAAAACATATGAATATATATTATCAGTAAGGGGAGATGTTAATGGTGATGGAAAAGTAACTGCTGCTGATGTTTCTAAGATGTATCGTTTTGTAAAGAAAAAGATTAGTATTAGTGAAGAGTGTTATTTATTAGCTGGTGATGTTAATGATGATGGAAAGATTAGTACTGCTGATGTTTCTAAAGTATATCGTTTTGTAAAGAAAAGGATTAATTCGTTGGATTAGGAGGTAAAATTATGAAGAAATGGACATTATTTATTATTGGTTTAATATTCGCTATGCCTTTTGGAGCTAATGCTTTGGGTGCTAGTGTTAGTTTAAATTGTGGTGCTTCAAAGTTAGGTCCAGGTGAATCAACTACTTGTAGTATTAGTGTTTCTGTGTCTAGTGGTGGTCTTACTTCTTTTTCTGGTAAAGTCACTTCTAGTAACTTGGAAATAAGTAATTTTACTACGGCTGCTGGATGGCAAGGCGATGGTGATGGTGGTCAGTATGATCTTTATGAAGATAGTAAATATGGTAATGTAGCGATAGGAAGTTTTACAGTAAAAGCTGGTAATAACTTTAATGGTGGAAGTGTTAGTATTACTAGCATTAGTTTAGGTGATGAGGATAATAGGGAAAATCCTAATAGTGATATTTCTAAATCAATTGCTGCTAAATCAACTGATTCAAAGTTGAGTTCATTAACTGTCAGTGGATGTAGTTTAAGTCCTAGTTTTAATCCAGAAACAACAGTGTATTCAGTAACTACTAATTCTCAAAGTGTTACTATAAGCGGTACTGCAGCTGGAAGAATTGATGGTTTAGGAGTTAAAAATCTTAATTATGGAGCCAATACTTTTTATGTAAGTGTAGTAGCTGAGGCTGGAAATAAAACTACTTATATGATTAATATTAATAGACCTGATAATAGAAGTTCAGTTAATACTTTATCTAGTTTAACATTGAGTGCTGGTAAAATTAATTTTTCATCAGGAAAAAATGATTATAGTGTAGAAGTTGATTCAAAGATTGATAATATTAAGATTAATTCAGATTTGACAGATTCTAAATCACAGTATACTGTTGGTAGTAAGTCTATGAATGTTAATCTTAATTATGGTTTAAATACTATAAAAATAAGTGTACAGGCAGAAAATGGAAGTGTAAGGACTTATGTTATTAAGGTAACAAGAAAAGATGATAGAAGTAAGGATAATACATTAAAAGAGATTAAGTTATCAACTGGTGTAATAAGTATTTCTGCTGATAAGTATGAGTATGAGGTAAAGGTACCATATAGTAATGAGAATATAAGTATAGATGCTGTTTCAAATGATTCTAAGGCTAAGGTTGAAATAAAAGGTGAACAACCACTTAAATTAGGTGAGAATATATTTGAAATAGTAGTAACAGCTGAGAATGGTGAAGTAAAGACTTATAAATTAAAGGTGATTAGACAAGAAGAGAATGTTAAATTATCTTCAGATAATAAGTTAAAAGAATTAACTATTGATGGATATAAAATAGGTTTTAATAGTAATACATATAATTATAAAATTAAGATAAAAGAAGATAAACTTAATATAAAGGCTAAATGTAGTGATGATAAGGCTAGTTATGAGATAGATGGTAATAATAATTTAAAAGATGGAAGTGTAATATCTATAGTAGTAACAGCAGAAGATGGAACAACACAGACATATAAAATTACTATTGAAAAGAGTAGTAATAGTATAGTTCCATATATAATATTTGCAGCTTTAGTTCTTATATCAATAATATTATTTGTATTAGCTAAAAAGAATAATGATAATAATAGTGATGAATAATTTAATATAAAGCTTTCCTATGGAAAGCTTTTTCTTTATAATACTTTCTTCTAATACAAGTTCATGATCCATAAAAAAAGAAGCATATTCTTTGCTTCGTATTAGTCAATTAATAAATTTTAAAACATTTTATCTATATTTGTTGGTACTTTATCTTTCATAATGGCATTTATTATTTTATCTTCTTTTTCTTTTGATACTTCTTTTCCTGTCATATTACTTATATCACTTATTATTTCTCTAATCGTATTTTCATCTTTCATATTAGAGTTTTGTAGTTTTTGAGCTAATGATAATATGGTTTCTTTATTAACATTAGTCTTTTTTTCTACTTTTTTAAAAAAGCTATCTCCAAACATAAAGACCTCCTATTTAATTATATGTAGAAGGTCTTTTTTGGTTAATAATTTTTTTCTCTGAATTTTCTAATTTTATCACTTTGTCTTTTAAATTCATCTAAGGTTATTAATTTTTTTTCATATCTATCTTTTATCATAGCTAAGCTTTTATCACACATAGCATCTTTATCTTTGGGATTTGTATATTTAAAATGTGATATATCTTCACTTAGTGTATTTATATTATTTGTATTGTGATTAGTATGATTATTTTGTTTGTTATTTAGAAATGGATTTTTACTAAAATTATTATTATTTCCTATTATCAATTAGTCATCATCCTTTCTATTTTTAAATTGTAAAACTATTGGTGTACCTGTAAAATCAAAGTTTTCTCTAATTTTATTTTCTAAGTATCTTTCATATGAGAAATGTACTAATCCTTTATTATTAACTCTAAATGTAAACTTTGGTGGTTTTGTTCCTGTTTGTGATGTGAAATAAATCTTTAATCTTTTACCTTTGTATGAAGGTGGTAAGTTTAATTGATATGCATCTAGTATTACATCATTTAGAATACTTGTTTTTATTTCTCTTTTAATATTCTCAGCAGTTTTTATTACTTCTGGCATAAGAGTATGAATTCTTTTTTTAGTTAGTGCTGAAAGGTAAACAATTGGGGCATATGTAGCAAATTGAAATTCTGCTCGCATTTTCTTTTCAAATTCATTGATTGTTGTATCTTTTACAGTGTCCCATTTATTGACTACAAATATTAGACCTTTACCTTTTTCAATAGCATATCCAGCTATATGTTTATCATGTTCTGTTATACCTTCTTCAGCATTTATAACAACTAGAGAGATATCTGATCTATCAATTGCTTTTAGTGATCTCATAAGACTATATTTTTCAATACTTTCAAATACTTTACCTTTTTTTCTCATACCGGCTGTATCGATTAATATATATTCTTCATTATGGTATTTTAAGATAGAATCTATGGAGTCTCTTGTTGTTCCAGCTATATCTGATACTACAACTCTTTCTTCATTTAATAGGGCATTCATTAGACTACTTTTACCGACGTTTGGTCTTCCTATTATAGAAAGTTTTAATCTAGAATCTTCTGTTTCTTCATGTTCATTAAAGTTTTTAGTTATGGATTCCATTAAATCTATATAACCATTATTATGAATACTACTTATAGGTATTAGTTCATCAAAGCCTAATTCATAGAAATCATATAAATTATCTTTTGCTTCTTTAACATCTATTTTGTTTATAGCAACAATAACTTTTTTATTACTTTTTCTTAAAATATCTCTTACTATTAAATCATTTGCGGTT
Organism: uncultured Bacilli bacterium; assembly: GCA_934120715.1. GTDB lineage: Bacteria > Bacillota_I > Bacilli_A > RF39 > UBA660 > CAG-877. The sequence goes on from CAKOUW010000007.1 coordinate 6,324, forward strand.
AATCCATCTTTTCCATCTACGATAAAAACAACTATATCAGCTTCATCTATAGCGATTTCAGCTTGCATTTTTATTTCTTCATTAAAAGTTATTTTACTTGTGTCAATTCCACCAGTATCAATTAAATAAAATTTTTTCTTATTATAGACTGCTTCTTGATATATACGATCTCTTGTTACTCCTGGAACGTCTTCAATAATTGATACTTTTTTTCCTACTATTTTATTGAATAGTGTGGACTTTCCTACATTTGGTCTACCTACTAAGGCTACTACAGGTAATGACATGCTATCCCCTCCAATTCAGATGTATTATATCATACAATTGTAAAGTTTAAAATAAAAATGTATTAAATTGAGTTATAACATTAGTTATTGTGCTATAATTTTTATAAGGATGGTGATCTTATGAAAAAGAAATCAGTAGAAAAGGAGTGGTATAATAATCCTTCAATTATATCAACATTAATAGTTGGCTTAATAGCATTAATTATTATACTTAGTCAGTCTTTTGCGGTAAATGGTGAGGTAAGTGGTTTTACTTTATTTAGTAATGTTTTAAATCATAATATTTCTTATATGTTTATTTTGGTTTATTTTATAGTCTTAAGATTTAAAGTAGGAAAAACTTATTTTAACTATATTAATTTAGTTGTAATGGCTTTATGTTTTATTCAAGCTGTTGCTTCTTTAATGACGGTTATTCAGTCTTTTTCCCTTTCTAGTCTTTTAGTATGTATTGTACAACTTTTAGTATTTATATATTTGTTTCATACGTTTTTAAGAAAGACTGTTATTTGGAAGGAATTTAAGTTAGAGAAGTCTGTTTTTAATGATTTTACTAATAGTTGGTATTTTTATTCTATTGTTATAGTCGAGGTTGTTTTAGTTACTGTTGATTTTATTACTATTAGTAATTTTGATGGTATTGTTTTATCTTTACTTGATTGTTTATATACTATTTTGTTTGCTAGATATATATATTTATATGGGGAATTTATTAATAATAAGGATGGTATTATAAATTCATTTAAAGATACTGTTGATATGGGAGTTAAAAAAGTACAAGAGTTTTGTGAAGATAATAAGATATCTGATAAAATAGATACTGTTATTAATGATAAAGATAAGAATGAAGATAAGAATAAAGATGAGAATAAAGATGAGAATGAGTCTCCTAAAAAAACTAAGAATAATAGTAAAAAGAAAGGGGATGAATAATTATGGATATGTTTGAGCAAATTGAAAAAGAAAAAAAAGATTTACCTAATATTAAGTCAATAAAAAAATGTTTTAGACAACTTAAATTTAATGGATATCAGAAGTTTGCTATTATAACTTATATTTTATGTATTATATTTGGTATTATTCTTGGTAATTTGTTCCCATCTTGTAGTACTAGTGTAGCTGTTTATAATAATACTTGTGTATCTTTTGAGTTTAATTCATTTTTAATGATTGGTGTTTGGTTTGTTAGTTTATTTGTTTGTATGTTATTTTTTGAAATTGGACATATTATAGAATTACTTAGTTCAATTAATAAAAATATGAGTAAATAATTGTAAATTTTGGTGATATTCCTTGCAATTTGATATAAAACATGATAAGTTTGATATGTAAGCATGGTAATGCTTAATTAATAATAGGGAGGTATTATAATTAATATGAAAAAAGTTGAATTTGTAGATGCTGTTGCTGAAAAGACTGGATTAACTAAAGTTGATTCTGCTAAAGCAATTGATGCAGTTTTTGCTACTATTACTGAAGTTTTAGCTAAAGGAGATAAGCTTTCATTAGTTGGATTTGGTACATTTGGTGTATCTAAGAGAGAAGCTCGTGATGGACGTAATCCAAGAACTGGTGAAGTAGTAAAAATTGAAGCTAGAAATGCAGTTACATTCAAAGCTGGTACTGCTTTAAAAGACGCTGTTAATTAATAATATTTTGGAGCTATAGTAATAGCTCCTTTATTGTGTTTATTTATTCAATTTGATATACTGTTGTAGGAGTGATTAATAAATAATGTTAGAATCAGCATTGAAAATTTTAAAAGAAATTAATAGTTATTCATATGAAGCATATATAGTTGGTGGTTTTGTTAGAGACTATCTTTTAGGAATTGAATCTAGAGATATTGATATTGCTACTAATGCCACTCCTAAGGCAATTAAAAGTATATTTAAGGGTTGTATTTTACCTAATGATGATTATGGCTCTGTAATCGTTATTAGAGGAGGTATTAGGTTTGAAATAACAACTTTTAGGAGAGAAATTAGTTATGTTGATAATAGAAAACCTAGTGAGATAAAATATATTGATAGTATAGAAGAAGATTTACTTAGAAGAGACTTTACTATTAATTCTATTTGTATGGATCAGGATGGTAAAATTATTGATTTACTTAATGGTATTCATGATCTTCAAGATAGAAAGATTATTAGTATTGGAGATCCTAAAATTAGATTTGAAGAGGATGCTTTACGGATACTTAGAGCTATTAGGTTTGCGACTGTTTTGGATTTTGAGTTGGATGAGTCTATTGTTTTAGCAATTAAGTGTAAGAAGCATTTATTAAAGAATTTATCTTATTATCGTAAAAAACAGGAATTATCGAAAATATTTAGTTCTTCTAATTGTAAAAAGGGTATGAAGTTATTATTAAAATTTGGTCTTGATGAAATATTAGAGATCCCTAATTTGAGTAAAGCTTTGAATGTTAGTGACTTGATAGGTATTTGGAGTATTTTAAATGTTGTTGATATATATCCTTTTAGTAGTACTGAGAAAAGTTTAATTACAAATGTTAATAAAGCTTTAGAGTGTGATAATTTAGATCCTATGTCTTTATATAAATATGGATTATATGTTAATAGTGTTGCTGGCGATATAAAGGGGATAAAAAGGAAAAGTATTACATCTGTTTATAATTCTTTGGCTATTCATAAACGTGGTGATATTGATATAACTGGTGATGAAATTGCACGTGTTTTGGATAAGGAGCCAGGTGAGTACTTAAATGATATTTTTAAGGATTTAGAACACGCAATATTATATGATGGGTTAGAAAATGATAAGAGTAGATTAGTAAAATATGTTATTCATAATTATAAAAAATAGTTAAATTTGTTTTTATGTGTTATTATATTTAGCAAGGAGGTAAATAATGAAAAGTTCAAAGTTTATTGATATATTCAGTAGTGCAAATGTAGTTATACCTCTTTATATATTACGAGAGATAAAAAAGTTAGATTTAGATATGAATTCATTCGTATTTTTGATGTATTTGTATAGTTTGGGAAATAAGTCATTATTTAATCCTTCTAAGTTTAGTAGTGATTTAAATATGGAACTTAAAGAAGTTATGAACTATATTGGTATACTAACTGATAAGCATCTTATTAATGTAGAAGTTGTTAAAAATGATAAGGGATTAATGGAAGAGGTATTGGTACTTGATGATTTTTATAATAAATTGTCGTTTATTATGATGGAGGATGCTAATTCAGAGGAAAAAGAAGTTAATTCAAATGTTTTTGAAATTATTGAAAAGGAATTTGGACGTACACTTAGTCCTATGGAATATGAAATTATTAAGGCCTGGCTTGATAATGGAATTAGTGAGGCTCTTATAAAAGAGGCTATAAAGGAGGCTACTTTTAATGGAGTATCTAATTTAAGGTATATTGATAAGATATTATATGAATGGGGAAAGAATGGTATTAAAACTCCTAGTGATGTTGAAAATAATCGTAAAAAGCGTAATAAATTAAAAGAAGATAAAGACTTAGATATGGACATGGATATAGTTGATTGGAATTGGTTTGATGATGAATAATATAATGGGTAAATATCTTGATGAATTGTTTCCTAATCCTAGATGTGAACTTTTATATAATAAAGATTATGAATTGTTAATGGCCATTGTTCTTAGTGCTCAATCTACTGATAAAAGGGTTAATAGTGTAACACCTATTTTGTTTAATAGATATAAGACGTTAGAAGAGCTTAGTATGGCTCCTATTAAGGATTTGGAACAGTTAGTTAGACCTATAGGTTCTTACAGAAAAAAGAGTCTTTACTTAGTTAAAATAGCTAATATATTGGTTGATAAATATAAGGGCATTGTTCCTAAATCTTTTGATGAATTGGTAATGTTACCGGGTGTTGGGAGAAAAACAGCTAATGTATTTTTAAGTGAGTTTTATAATTATCCTGCTATTGCGGTTGATACTCATGTGGAAAGGGTTTCTAAAAGGCTTAGACTGGCTAAAGATAGTGATACTGTACTCGATGTTGAAAAGAAATTAATGGACTATTTTCCTAAGGATACTTGGGCTAAGAGACATTTACAGTTGGTTTTATTTGGTCGCTATAGGTGTAAGGCTGTAAAACCGTTATGTGATGGATGTAAATTTAAGAATATATGTGCGTATAAAAATAAAGGTTGACTGATTGTCTTTTGAGTACAATCTTTTTTTTTAAATAAAAACTCCGTTTCTTTTAGAAAACGGAGTTTAAAATTTATTCTGTAATTTCAGGTTCTTCTGTATCTTCTTCAGTTATTTCAAGGGTCATTGAAATATCATATTCTTTTTTGTTATATTCGATTGTACATGTAATTGGATACTTACCAGCAGCAGTAACTTGAGTTAAGTTACAATGTTTAAATTTAACATTTAGTTTTTCTTTGTTGTTTTTTACCTCAAAGTTATTTATATTTATCATTAGAGTAGAGTTAGCAGCAATAGTTGTTTTACCATTGTATACTAATTGATATTTTGTTATATCGAATTCTTCTTCAACAACTTGTTCTTTTAAGGTATAAGTTGCTGGTTCACTTTGAATGCCACTATATCCTTTGAATGTGGCGATAATTTTGTAGGTTCCATATGGTGATGCTTTAGGAGTGTAGGTATAACTTGTTTTATCTGTAAATGCTATTAAAGTATTGTCTAAATAGATGTTATAGCCAAATGTTCCTGGATTTTTTTCATTGATGGTTGGTTTGTTAACTGCATCCCAACTCATACTTACTTTCTTTGTTGTTTCATCGTATGATACTTTAAACTTATCTGGTTTATCTATCTTTTGTTCTTCGTATGTTTCTTCTGGTACGTAATCTTTTTTGAAGTACTCATAGACTACATTTGATGAATTTGGACTTGCAAGTTTTGCTGGATTACTTCCCATTTCGATACCAACTTTTACGACGCTTTCTGGTTGAACGAATGGTGTTCTATCTGATTCCATAGCACCTGATGATACTAAGGCTCTGAATAGTTTATCTTTTTGTATTGTTGCTGGAATGTTGCGTAAGCAATACTCACTGTCGATAAAGTCGTAACCATACCACATTCCTATTACTGTCTTTGTTGAATATCCTACTACCCAGGAATCTCTTACAGCATCGCCTGGAAGGCCTTTATCTATCATTGTTTGAGCATCATAGTTTGTAGTACCTGTTTTTCTAGCAATGTTATCTATGTTTCCTGATCCTGATAATGAAACATCTTGTAAGACGCTTGAAATCATAAATGCTGTGGCATCAGACATAACTTGCTTTTTCTCTGATTTATGTTCTTTTACTTCGTTAGTTGATTTGAATACAATTTTACTAACGCTATATGGCTCATTGTAATAACCACCGTTAGAGAAAGCAGCGTAAGCGGCACTCATTTGTAGTGGATTTGTTCCTGTAAATGCTCCAATTGAGTGGGCTTCATGAATTTTTCCACCTTCTATTTCTGGTTGCATTCCTAGGTTGGTTACAAATTCAATTATTTTTTTATTGTCTATTTGTTGAAAAGCTTTTAATGCTGGTATATTACGTGATGTTGATAATGCTTTTCTTAATGTTATAGTACCGAAATAATTACCATCCCAGTTGTTTATTTTTTGACCACTTGTATATGTGTATGGTTCATCATCAAATAATGTGTATGTTGACCAATTGTTATATTCAATTCCAGGCCCATAGTCAAATAGTGGTTTTGCAGTTGAACCAGGTTGCCTTTTTATAGATGTAGCATAATTATATTGTTTAATTCCACTGGCTGTACGAGTTCCAATGTTTCGACCATTTCCAATAGCTAGTATCTTACCAGTTTGTGAATCAAGTACTGATACACCAGCTTGAACTTTATCGTTAATCCAACTATATGTTTCACCATTAAATACTTTGTTTACACCGTCTTGTTTACTACGATCTAGGTTTGTATATACAAGTAGAGGTGTAGTATAGGCATTTACTTTGTATTTCTTTTCAATTTCATTTACTACAGTATCTATGTAGCCTTGATATTGGCTATTTACTGATGAGGTATTGTCTGATACAAGTGATTCAACAGGTATAGCTTTTGCCATTTTCTCTTCTTCTTCAGTTATATATCCATGCTTTCTCATTAAGTATAAGACAGTATTTCTTCTTTTTTCAGCATTTTCTGGATGATCTGTTGGTCTATAAGCTCTTGGGGACTTAAACATACCAGCTAGAATAGCTGCTTCACTTAGATTTAACTCACTTACTGTTTTACCAAAATATGCTTCTGATGCTTCTTGAACACCATATACATTACCTCCTAAGTAGTGGTTATTTACATAGTATTCAATTATTTCTTCTTTTGTATATTTTTTCTCTAATTTAAAGACTGCTAAATAAATATCTTTAAACTTACGAATGATACCTTCAGCTCCTTCTGTAGCTCTGGCATCGGTTAAACTATTTTTAACTACTTGCATGCTTAGAGTAGAAGCACCCCCGGCATTGCTACCAACGTGGAATAACTTTCTGGCTACTTGTCCTATAGCAGCTTTTATAAAACGTGGAGCATCAAAACCATTATGCTGGAAAAATCTAGAATCTTCTGTTGCAACTATGGCATCTACTAGAACTTCAGGTAGTTCATTGTATTTTATTTTTTCACGTATTTCAGAACCTAATTTTGCATATTCTCTTCCTTCAATATCAAGTAGAGTTGTATTTTCTGGTGTTTCTAGTTTTGAAGTTACAAACATTGGATCTGCTTTAGCTTTAATATATACTAAGAATCCAGCAAATGCTGATAAACCTAATATTCCACAAGCTAATATTATAATTAGCAGAATTTTTATAACTTTTCTTTTTTTACCAACTTTTTTTAATAATTCAATAATTCCTACAATAATTCCTATTACTATTGTGACGATTATAGCAAATGTTAAATTAAGTGCAAAATAACAAAATAAAATTAAAGCTATAAAGATTATTAACATTATTACTTTTAAAGTAATATTATTTTTAGTTGGTTGACTTACTTTAGTCTTTATCTTTTTATTGTTATTACTATTACTTCTGGTTGTTGTTGTATTTTTTGTTACTCTTCTTTTAATTTTGTTCTTTTCCATATTAGTTACCTCCAATAATCTGATCAACTATTTTTAGATAGTCAATTCTTGGGATGTATCCCTCTTTAATTAAATAAGCATTTTCCTCAAAATATTTTATTGGTATTGACTTTCTTTTTTCAGTATTTAAAAAATTTATTAATTTCTCTGTTGTTAATAAATAAGTTCTATTCAAGTTAGTAAATCTTATGATCAGAAAAGATATTCCTTGATGATTATTAATATTTTTTAAATGTTCTATTTGATGGGGATGAATATTTGCTAAAACAAAAGATGTATCACTTTTAGTCTCTTTTGCTTCAAAGTCTATATATTTTCCTTTATAGATACCATTGTAATCAGTAGTTGATGGTACAGTAAAAAATGCTTCTTTTATTATTGCCTTTTCTCTTGATGGATAGTCTACTTTAGTTATTTTTATAGGTGTTGGTTTTTTATAAATATATGCTTTATCTTTTTCCCTATAGTATTCATTAGAAATATTTATTTCGTTTTCTAGAAGCATTCCTCTATTGTTATATTTAATTGTTTGTTTACTTGGCCCCTTTTTTGTTCCTGTAGGATAATTCATTTCATCACCTGTTTCTAATTATACTATATTACGCTAATTTTTTCTATATTTTGGGTTAAATTTTTGATTATTATTTTTGCTATTTTATTTGTAATTTTTGATAAATTTATCTAGTATTGTCGAATTTATGATTTATTATTAATTTTATATTATTATATAGTACGAGGTGATATATTGAATAACTTTGAAATTATTAGAATATTGGATAGGATGTTTATTGATACGTGTGATATTAAAAGGAAAACAGTTGTGGCTTTAATGGTTGAAAAACTTAATAAATAGTTTTTATATGGGGTTTAATAATTGACAAATGCTTGTATTGATGACATAATATTACTGTAAGGGATTGGTGATATAATGTATCAGAATAAGATTACGCTTATGCCACAGGATATTTTAGAGAAAGAGTTTAAAATAGATACTCGTGGATATAGATTAAAAGAAGTTGATCAATTTTTGGATATTATTATAGGTGACTATGAGCAATTCTTTAACATAATTAACGATTTGGAAAAAGAGAAGGCCGATTTATTGGCAGAAATTATGTCTTTAAAGCAGGAACTTAGGAACTCTAAGCTTAGTATGGAAGTAGCACGTAATAATGATGTTCCAGAAGTTACTAATGTTGATATTATGAGAAGGTTATCTCAACTTGAGAAAACGGTATATAGTAGCTTAAGAAAAGACGATAATAGTGACAATTAATATATAGACAAACGCTGGGATTTTTAAGATCCTTGAGGAAAGTCCATGCTCGCACAGTCTGAGATGATTGTAGTGTTCATGTCTTGGGAATAAATAACCTTGAGTAGTTTATGCTAACGGCGAATTATGAATCTAAGTCTTTGATATGATTCAGTTCGTAAAGTGCCACAGTGACGTATGCTTTTGGAAACAAAAGAGTGAAACGAGGTAAACCCCATGAGCGAGAAACCCAAATTTTGGTAGGGGAGTCCTAAAGAGGGAATTAAACCTATTTAGGGACCAGTTAATCTGGTAGATAAATGTTTGTCGCCTATTTATATAGGAACAGAACATGGCTTATTTATATTTATTGTTATTGTGAGGTGTTATCGTGAAGGAATTGGGAGAGTATTTAAAATCAACTAGAATAAGCAATGGTGTAAGTTTAACCGAAGCTGCTGAAGATTTGGAACTTTCTTTATCTGAACTTGAAAATATCGAAAGTGGAAATGTAAGGGCTTTTAAAGATGTATATAGCTTGAAACAATATGTCAGACAATATGCTAAATATTTGGGACTTGATTGTGAAAAAGTTATTGATGAATTTAATGGCTTTTTATTTGAACATACATCAAAAATTTCTTTAGAAGATATAAGAGCTGCTCAAAAAAAGATGGAAAGGGAAGACAAAAAAGTTCAATCTCCTTATACAAAAGTTTATAAAGAAAAAGTTAATATTTGGCCATTTATAATTGGCTTTATAATTTTATTTGTTATTATTTTGATTTGTTTTATACTTGTTAATGCTAATAGGAGGACACCTGCTAGGGTTGATGAGTTAAATGGAGGAGAAAAAATTTATGAATTTGCCTAATAAACTTACTGTTTTTAGATTGATATTATCATTAGTAATTATTGTTTTATTGTTATTTCCATTTTATGCTGTAGGAATACAGTTCCCAGTTTATAATATTTCTGGTGTTTCTTCACAGATTGATCTTAAATATATTATAGCTGGTGTTATATTTATTATTGCTAGTCTTACAGATTTTTTAGATGGATATTTGGCTAGAAAGTATAATCAAATTACAAATACTGGTAAGATGTTGGATGCAATTGCTGATAAAGCTCTTGTTAATACAACATTAATTATACTTGCAAGTAATGGATTTGTTCATGCAATTGTTCCAGTAATTATAGTTTTTAGAGACATTATAGTTAATGCAATTAAAATGGAAGCTGCTAGTAAGGGACATGTAGTTGCTGCTATTGGCTCTGGTAAAATTAAAACTGCTTCTTTGATGGTTGGCATAGTATTAGCTTTATTCTATAATTTGCCATTTGAATTTATAGGAATTAGAGTTAGTGAAATATTGTTATATTTTGCATCTATTATGTCTATTGTGTCACTAGTTCAATATTTTAACTTAAATAAAAAAATAATTTTTGGTGAAGAAAAATAAAAATTTAATGTGAATTTTATTATAAAAGTCTCTTTTCTATATAGGAGATTTTTATTTTTTGGTGTAAAAAGATTTTTAATTGATTAAAACAATTGTTCGAAAAAGTACTTGCTTTTTCTTTTTTTGTATTATACAATTAATTTGTAGGTTATTACGAGGAGGAATTATGAAATCGGTAAATAAGGAAAATTCTAAAGATAAGGCTTTAGAACAAGTATTAAATGATATTGAAAAACAATTTGGTAAGGGTTCTATTATGAAACTAGGTGATAGTAAACATATGAAGGTTGATGTTTGCTCTAGTGGATGTTTGTCCCTTGATATTGCTTTAGGTGTTGGCGGTTATCCTAGAGGTAGGATTATTGAAATTTATGGTCCAGAATCTAGTGGTAAAACTACTTTTGCTTTACAAGCAATAGCAGCTCAACAAAAGGCTGGGGGAAGAGCGGCTTTTATAGATGCAGAACATGCGTTGGATCCTGTTTATGCTAAGAAGTTAGGTGTTGATATTGATGAATTATTATTATCTCAACCTGATACTGGTGAACAGGCTTTAGAAATTTGTGATGCATTAGTTCATAGTGAAGCTATAAGTATAATAGTTATAGATTCAGTTGCAGCACTTGTACCACAAGCAGAAATTGATGGGGAAATGGGTGACTCACATGTTGGTTTACAAGCAAGACTTATGTCTCAGGCACTACGTAAACTTTCTGGAACTATTAGTAAAACAAAAACAACTTGTATTTTTATAAATCAATTACGTGAAAAAGTTGGAGTTATGTTTGGAAATCCGGAAACAACACCAGGAGGTAGAGCACTTAAATTCTATTCATCTATTCGTTTGGATATTAGACGTAATGAACAGTTAAAAATGGGTGATGGGGTTGTAGGAAATAAGACTACAATTAAAGTTGTTAAAAATAAAGTTGCTCCTCCATTTAAAACTGCTGTTGTTGATATTATGTATGGTGAAGGTGTTTCTAGGGAAGGCGAAATTATTGATTTAGCAGCGGAAGCTGGAATTGTTGAAAAAACAGGTGCTTGGTATTCTTATCAGGGTGAAAAACTTGGTCAAGGAAAAGAAAATGTTAAGTTACTTCTTAAAGAGCATACTGAATTAAGAGATGAGATAGAAAAGAAAGTTAGAGAATATTATGATATTAATTTAGATAATGATAGTAAAAAGGCTGGTAAGTAAGAATTTAATCAGTATAGTTTATATATAATCTTTTAGGGAGGTATATGATGAAGTTAAATAAAATTATTAATTGTGATTTTGATGTAGATATAACTGGTATTAGTGAAGATTCAAGGCACATTAAGCCTGGTTATCTGTTTGTTGCGACTAAAGGTTTTAATGTAGACCATTTTGATTTTGTTAATGATGCAATTGCTAATGGGGCTGCTGCTGTTGTTTGTGACAGAAAAGCTGATTTTTCAGTTCCAACTGTTGTTGTTTCTGATATTAATGAGGCCTTGATAAAATGTTGTGAGAAGTTTTATGATGTAGAGGCAAATGAATTCAATTTTATTGGTATAACTGGTACTGATGGTAAAACAACTGTTGCTTCATTAATAAAGCAACTTTTAGATGATTCTATTCCAATTGCTTATATTGGGACAAATGGTATGAGTGTTATGGGTGAAAAATTTTCTACAAGTAATACTACTCCATGTGTTTGTGAACTTTATTCCTTATTTTCTATAATCAAAAATAAAGGATGTAAAGATATTGTAATGGAAGCGTCAAGTGAAGCACTTTTGCATGGCAGAGTTGATTCTATAAAATATGATATTGCTATTTATACTAATATTACTGAAGATCATCTTAATGTTCATAAAACTATTGAAAATTATATAAATTCTAAGCTTAAGTTATGTGATTTAGTTAATGACAATGGCGTTATATTAGTTAATGGGGATGATGATATCTGTAAAGCTATTGACGATCCTAGAAAAAAGACTTATGGTTTTGGTAGTGACAATTACTATGTAATTAAAGATGTACATTTTATGTCTAATTTTGTAAAATTTGATGTTACATGTAAAGATTTTACTTATACTGTTGAAAGTCCATTAATTGGTAAGTTTAATATATATAATGCGGCTTTGGTTTTAATTGTTGGACTTATTAAGAAGATAGAACCAAAAGTTTTACTTAAACGTATTAAATCTTTTAAACCTATTGATGGTAGAATGGAAAAGTTAGATTTTGGTCAAAACTATACTATAATACTTGATTATGCACATACTTATAATGGTATAAAGAGCGTCTTGGATTGTTTTGAAGGCAGACATCGTGTTATTTTATTGACTGGTGCTGCTGGTGGTAGAGAAAAGGAGAAGCGTTCTAAGATTGGAACTTTGATACTTTCTCGTGCTGATTATGTTATTTTTACTATGGATGATCCACGTTATGAAAAAGTTGAAGATATAGTTGCTCAAATGATTGGTGAGAATAAGTCTACTAATTATGAGACTATTGTTGATAGAAAGAGTGCAATATATAAATCTTTTGATATGGCTAAGCCAGGTGATGTTGTTTTAATACTTGGTAAGGGTAGAGATAACTATATGGCTGTTGAAGATAAAAAATTACCTTATTGTGACTATGATGTTATTAAGAGTTATTTTGAATAGAAAGCAATTTTGCTTTTTTTCTTTTTCTTGACAAGGCTTTAAAATAAATCTACAATATAGTTAGATTATGCTTAGCTTAATCTAGATGGAGGAAATATGGACAATAGCATTTTATTCTCCATTTTACTTGTAGCTGTTGGATTATTGATTGGTTTTATTTTAACGTTAGTTATAAATAATTTAAGAGTTAATAGAGCTTCTAAAAAGGTTGATGATATGATTTCTCAAGCTAAAAAGGAAGTTGAAAAACTAAAGAGAGATGCTGCAATTGAACAAAAAGAAGAGGCACATAAAATTAAAATGGACTTAGATAAAGAGATTCGTGAAAAAAAAGATGAGTTAAAAGAATCTGAAAAGCGTTTACTTCAGCGTGAGGCTAGTATAGATAAACGTGATGAACTTTATCAAAGAAGGGAAGCATCTTTAGATGAGCGTGAGGATAAACTTTCTGAGCGTCAAATGGAAATCCAGAATGATAAGAGTAAAGTGGAAGAAATTAAGAGAGAACAGCTTGAGCTGTTAGAAAAAATTTCTGGTTTTAGTAAAGAAAAGGCTAAAGACTTATTAATGTCTACAGTTAGAGAAAATATGAGTAAAGAGGTAGCTGAATATATTAAAGAAATGGAAAATGAGGCTAAACTTTCTGCTGATAAAACTGCTCGTGAACTTATTGTTAGCTCTATGCAGCGATATGCTTCAGATATAGCTAGTGATCAAACTGTAACAGTTGTTGATTTACCAACTGATGAAATGAAAGGAAGAATTATTGGTCGTGAGGGTAGAAATATACGTACTATTGAGGCTATAACTGGTGTTGATTTAATTATTGATGATACACCTGAAGCTGTAGTATTATCTAGCTTTGATCCGTTAAGGAGAGAAATAGCACGAGTTACCTTGGAGACCTTAATCAAAGATGGTAGAATTCATCCTACTAGGATTGAAGAGTTATATGATAAAGTATGCAAAGATATGCATAAGAAAATTATTGAGTATGGTCAAGAAGCTACTTTCGAACTTGGACTTACTAAGTTTGATCCAGCACTTATTGAAACGATTGGTAAACTTCATTTTAGAACAAGTTATGGTCAAAATGCTTTACAACATTCAATAGAAGTAGCACAATTATCTGGTTTATTAGCTGCAGAGTTAGGTGAAAATGTTACCTTAGCTAAAAGAGCTGGTTTATTACATGATATAGGAAAAGCAATTGATCATGAGATTGAAGGAAGTCATGTTGACATTGGTGTTGATTTAGCTAAAAAGTATAATGAGGATGAGGTTATTGTTAATGCTATAGCTTCGCATCATGGTGATACAAATGCTACTAGTGTAATATCTACAATTGTAGCAATTGCGGATGCTTTATCTGCATCACGTCCTGGTGCTAGAAATGATTCATTAGAAAATTATATAAAGAGGTTAACTCAACTTGAAGAAGTGGGTAATAATATTAATGGTGTAGAAAAGACCTTTGCTGTACAGGCTGGTAGGGAGTTACGTGTTATTGTTAAACCTGAAGAGGTCGATGACTTGGAAGCTCATAAAATAGCTAGAGAAGTAAAAGAGAAAATTGAAGCTAATATGAAATATCCAGGTACAATTAAAATTACTGTTATTCGTGAGACACGTGCTCAAGAAGAAGCAAAGTAGAGACTTTTATAGAAAAAAGTCTTTTTTTTTCGAATAATATAATGGGTGATTAAAATTAATAAATTATTTTTATTTTGGATGATTGGTAGAAAAGTTTATAATACTAGAAATATTTGTTCTAATTCAGTTTATAAGTGTTCTGCTTTTTGTACTTATCGTTTTGGTAATAGTAATAGTTTTTCAATATTTAATATTAAAATGATGCAGAAGTTTTATTGTACTTTTCCAATTTTTAATTTAAAGCTTAATGAGTTAACTTGGGATCATTATATTGAATTACTTAAGATTAATGATCTTTCAGAACGTTATTTTTATTTTGGAATAGCACTTTTTTGTCGAAGTAACATTTCTGATTTGAAGTTGATTATTGGGAATGATATTTATAATTATATATAAAAAAATCACTCTATTTTAGTTTTGAGTGATTTTTCTTTAATTATTTTTCAACAGCTTCTCTTTTGATATCCAATATTACTGGTAGAATTATTGGTCTTCTACCTGTTAGTTCGTTAATGAATGGATATAGCTGTTCTGTTATATTGTTTTTTAATATTGCGAATGTTGTTTTTGGGTTTTGTAAGTCATTTTTTATTATTGTTTCAGCTTTATTTTCTATTTTCTTTATTAGTTCTTCATTTTCATTTACTAGAATAAAGCCTCTTGTTGTAATATTTGGTTTTATTAATAGTTCTCTTTTTTTCATATCAACATTTATAATTACAACTAGAATACCATCGTTTGCCATTATTTTACGATCTTTTATAACGGCACTTCCTATTTGACCAATTCTATTTCCGTCGACATATATATCGGCACCACTTATACTTTCTCCTCTAGTTATTACATGATCCTTTAAAATCAATGTATCACCATTTTTAAGAATAAAAGTATTTTCTTTTGGAATTCCACAGTTTATTCCAATATCCGCCTGTTTTTTTAACATACGATAATCACCATGGAATGGCATTAAATATTTTGGTTTAAGTAATCTAATCATTAATTTAATTTCTTCTTCATTAGCATGACCAGAAGTATGTAGGTCTGTTAAGACACTGTTTGTATACACTTTAACGCCTTTTAAATATAATTTATTTATTGTTTTTGAAATACTTAAGGCATTACCTGGAATAGCACTTGATGAGAATATTACAACATCATCTGGGCGTAATTTTATTTGTTTGTGAGTACCATTAGATATTCTTGATAATGCTGCTAGAGGTTCTCCTTGACTACCAGTGCATAGAATGGTTACTTCACCTGGCTTTAAATTATTCGCTTCTTCTGGTGAAATTAATAATTCTTTATGATCAATATATTCTCCATTTAGAGAAATATTAATATTATTTTCCATACTACGACCAAAAATACAGATTTTTCTATTATGTTTATAGCAAGTTTCAAATATATGCTTAACTCTATAAATATTTGATGCGAATGTAGCAATTATAATTCTGTTTGTTTTGCATTTATCAAACATTTCAGATAGAGTTTCGTCAACTGCTGATTCACTGCTTGAAAAGCCTTCATTTAAGGCATTTGTTGAATCTCCAATTAATACGTCGACACCGTCTTCTCCAAGGCAAGCCATTTTATATAAGTCGGCCATTGGTCCTATTGGGGTTAAGTCAAATTTATAATCACCAGTTGTTACAATTCTGCCATCCGGCGTTTTAATACTTATACCATGAGAATCTGGTATAGAGTGTGTTGTTCTGAAAAATTCAACCTCAATTTCTTTAAATTTAAGTTTAGTATTTTCGGTATATACATATAAATTATCATATCTAATATTTTTATCTTGTAATTTAACCGCAATTAATTCTTTAGCATGATTTGGAGCATAGATTGCAGGAATATTAATACTTTGTAGTAAAAACGGTATACCTCCAATGTGATCTTCATGGCCATGCGTTATTAATAAGGCTTTAATTTTATCTTCATTTTCCTTTAGAAAAGTAAAATCTGGTAAAACGTAATCAACTCCCATTAATTCACTTTCTGGAAAACTTACACCGGCATCAATAATAACAATTGCGTCTTTATGCATTACACAATACATATTTTTTCCGACTTCTCCTAAACCACCCAAAACAACTATTTTCGTTTCGTTGTTTTCTTGTTTATTCATAAAAACTCCTTTCTTTTGTGTGAATAACTAACTTAGAAATTATACTATATAAATTCAATTTTGTCCATCTTTTTCTGGTGTTGCACCTTACTAGTGGTTTATGTTATTATAGAAGTGAATAGTTAGAAAAGGGTAGTATTATGAGTGATAGTAGTAAAAAATTTGCTGAAGGTATATGCTTTTATAAGTTATTTTGGTTTTTTATTTTATTTTCTATTTTTGGTTCTTTATATGAAAAAGTACAATATTTTATTGTTCATTATTTTAGAGATGGTTCTATTCTTTGGCCATCACGTACAGCTGTTATATATGGTCAATTTAATATGATTTATGGTTTTGGAGCTGTGTTATTTTTAATTTTTCTTAATAGTAATAAGAATAATAATTTATTAATATTTTTAAAAGCTAGTTTTATTGGAGGATTTTTTGAATACATAATTAGCTTTTTGTTGGAAGTTTTTATAGGTGCTAGTTCATGGAATTATAGTGATAAGTTTTTAAATATTAATGGTAGAACTACGGTACCTATTATGATATTTTGGGGATTATTAGGTTTTATACTTGTTAAGGTAATATATCCTTTTTTATCTAGGATAATAGAGCAAGTCCCTTATAAATTTGGATGTTTAGTAAGTATATTTTTACTAATATTTTTGGCTTTTGATATGACTATATCTTGGACTGCTTTATTGAGACAAAATTTAAGAAGAAAGGGAGTAGGACCATTTACTTTAGTGGACGAGTTTTACGATAAGATTTATACAGATGACTATTTAAAGAAAGTATATCCTAATATGGTTAGTAAGTAATATGAAAGAATTAGCGTTATTTTTTAGAGTAATTTCAATATGTTTAGTTGTTCTTGGACTGCTGTACTATTTATATGTGCTTATTTGTTCTAGACGTAATAAATTATCTTTGATAAAACGTGATAAAAAGAAGCCTAAGTTTTGTATTCTTATTCCTGCTAGAAACGAGTCAAAAGTAATAGAAGCTCTCTTAATTAGTATTGGAAATCAGAGTTATAAAGTTCCTTTTTCTGATGTTTATATAATTGTTGAAAGTAAGGCTGATAAGACAAATTTAATTGCTTCTAAATATGGGGCAAATATTATTATAAGAAAGAATTTGAATTTGAAGCGTAAAGGGTATGCTTTGGATGAGGGGGTAAAAGAAATTATAAAAAAACATAGTTATGATGCATATTTTATTTTTGATGCGGATAATGTACTTGATAAGAATTATTTTAAAAATATGTTAAATACTTATATTTCTGGATATGATATTGGTATTGGTTATCGTAATTGTAAAAATGGTAATGATAATGTTATTTCTGCTTGTTCGGCTCTTACTTTTTCTATGGTTAATACTATATCTAATAAACGTAAAATGAAAAATCATAATACGTTAACAATAAGTGGTACTGGCTTTTATGTAACGGGATATTTAATAGATGAGTGGAAAGGCTATCCTTTTAATAGTCTAACTGAGGATTATGAACTTACTTTGTATGCTACAACGAGAGGATTAAGTACATCTTATAATGAAAAAGCTATTTTCTATGATGAGCAACCTACAAAATATAGTGTGACTAAAACTCAGAGAGTTAGATGGATTAGGGGATATTTTGATTCTAGGAGAAAATATATTGCAAAACTTAGAGAGAAACGATCTTTACATACTGCTAATTATGGTTCTATCATATCAGAAATAGCTGGGGTTAAACCTTTTATTATGTCGATTATTGGAATTTTATTTTTTATACTTTCAGATTTGATGTTAATGATCCTTAATTGTAATTATGTAGTTGTTTTATTTTTAATTTTACTTGTGTTTGAACTTTATATTATGCTTTCTTTAATAACTTTAATAATTATAATAAAAGAACGTGGTAAATTAGATTTAAATTCTTCTATTAGCATTAAGGCTATTTTATTTAATCCTATTTATCTTTTTAGTTATATTCCATGTGCGATAAAAGCATTAGTAGTAAAAGATGTTAGTTGGGATAGGATAGATCATAATAAGAATTAGAACGTTTATTTACAACTTATTATATAAGTGATACAATTTAAGTGGTGATTATATGGGATTTTTTAATAAAATTAAAAGTATTTTTAAGGGTAATAATAATACAGATGAAAAAAATATAAGTAGTGATAGTAGTGTTAAGACTTATGAAAAGGGTCTTTCTAAATCGAGAGAAGGTTTTGTATCAAAACTTGTTAATTTATCTAATAAATATAAAAAAGTAACAGACGAATATTTTGATGAGTTAGAAGAAATTTTAATTATGGCAGATATTGGTGTTAATACTGTTATGGATTTTATTGATAGATTAAGAGATCGTGTTAAAAAAGAAAAGATCGATAATCCTGAATTATTAAAAGAAATAATTGTTGATGAATTATTTATTATATATGTAGGTGATCAGGTTTTATCAAGTAAAATAAATTTTAATCCTAATGGCCCTACAGTTATTTTGTTTGTTGGGGTAAATGGTGTTGGTAAGACTACTACTATTGGTAAGATTGCGAATGTCTTAAAAAAAGATGGTAAAAAGGTTTTACTTGTTGGTGCTGATACGTTTAGAGCTGGTGCTATTGAACAATTGGAAGAATGGAGTAAACGTGTAGATGTAGCGTTTTATAGTAAAGATGAGGGTAGTGATCCTGCTAGTGTAGTTTATGATGGTGTTAGTAAGGCGATAAGTGACAATTATGATGTTGTTTTAGTTGATACAGCTGGTAGATTACAAAATAAAGTTAATTTAATGCATGAGCTTGAAAAGATTAATAAAGTAATAGGAAGCTTAATTGATGGTGGTACAAGTGAAACTTTATTGGTAATTGATGCTACTACGGGACAGAATGGTATAAGTCAAGCTAAATCTTTTAAAGAAATAACTAATATTACAGGTATTGTTTTAACTAAAATGGATGGAACAGCTAAAGGTGGAATTGTTTTGGCTATAAAAGAGATTATAGGGTTACCAGTTAAATATATTGGATTAGGTGAAGGACAAGATGATTTAGAAGCCTTTGATATAGAAAAATATATTTATGGTTTATTTAAAGATATGATGTAGGTGATACGCATGGAGGATATGTTTTATTATAATGAACTATATGATATATATGCTAATTTGTTAACTGATAAGCAAAGATCTTATTATGAAGATTATTATTTTAATAATTTAAGTTTAGGAGAAATGGCTATTAACTATAATGTAAGTAGAAATGCTATTTTTAAACAATTAAAGTTTACTGTTTCTAAACTTTTAGAGTTTGAGGAAAAACTTGGTTTTTTAGAAAAAATAAAGAAGTTTAGTGAAGTTGTTTCAAGATGTGGTGATAAGAATATTAAAGAGGAATTTGATAATTTATTTTAAGGGGATTTTCTCTTTTTATTTAGGATTAATTTGTTCTTGTAAAAGTTTTAAATAATTTGTATAATCATTATATGATAGGGGCGGTTTGAAAGGGGTTAAATTATGTTTGATAGGATTGTCTATATTAGTGATCATGGGGCAAATATAAAGTTACAAGATAATGTCCCTTTGACTCAAAATTTAATGAATTTACATATTGTTTTTGAGGACGACAAGAAAAAGATTCTTGGTGAAGTTGATGATTTAGATGGTAATCTTGTTAAAGCTAGATTTTTAGGCGAAATTGTTGATGGTAAGTTATTGGGTGGTACTATTAGAAAACCATCTTTAGATGCTAAAATTAGGGTTATAGAACAGTCTGAGATACCTATGATTGTAGGTAGTGATACTAATGGTTATATGAGACTTGGGGTTAGTCCTTTTTATAATGATTATCCTGTATTTTTAAATGTTAATAATTTCTTTAGTAATCATTTTGCTATTTTTGGTAATAGTGGTTCTGGTAAGAGTTGTGGTATTTCTAGACTTTTTCAAAATATGTTTCATGATAATAGACTTTTTCCATATAAAGCTAATATCTTATTATTTGATTCATCAGGTGAATATTATAATGCTTTTAATAATTTGAATAGTATTAATTCTAGATATAATTATAGATTATATAGCACAAATGAAGTTGACAGTCCTGGGGAGAAATTAAGAATACCAATATTTTTACTTAATCATACTGATCTTGCTTTACTTCTTCAAGCTACTAATCATTCACAACTTCCAATAATAGAGAGAATGTTAAAATTAGCCTTAGTTTTTTCACAAGATGATATGGATGCTAATAGTTATAAAAATCATCTTATTGCTAAAGCTATTATGACAATTTTATATACTAATGAAACTTCTCCTAATAAAAGAAATGAAATCTTTTCTATATTAGCTAGTTGTTCTACTGCACAGTTTAATTTAGAAGCTGTTATTCAGGGAATTGGATATACAAGAAAATTTAGAGAGTGTTTTTTAATTGATAAACAGGGACAGTTTACAGAGAGTGTTTTGCTTACTGAGTATGTTTCATCATTTATAAAAGAAGAGCTTGATTCATATGAACCAAAGAAGAATGTTTATTATACTTTGGATACTTTAGAGAAGGCTTTAAATTTTACTTTAATTAGCGAAGGTTGGCTTAGAAATGAAAATACTTATGGTGATGCAGTAACTATTAAGGTTAGATTACATGAATTAATTGTTGGTGATAATGCTAAGTACTTTGATTATCCTAATTATGTATCACTTGAGACTTATTTATCTTCTATGATACTTGATAATGGTAGAAAATTTCAAATTATTAATATTAATTTGGATGATGTTGATGATGATTTTGCTAAGGTTATTACGAAGATCTTTTCTAGACTGGTATTTGAGTTTGCTAAAGGGTTAAAAGATAGAGCTAGCATACCTTTTCATATTGTTGTTGAAGAAGCTCATAGATATATTCAAAATGATACGGATAGATTTTTGATTGGTTATAATATATTTGAACGTATTGCTAAAGAGGGTCGTAAATACGGTGTTATTTTGGGACTTATTTCTCAAAGACCAGTGGAACTTTCTGATACTGTTATTTCACAGTGTTCAAACTTCTTGATATTTAAAATGAATCACCCTGTTGATGTTGACTATATTAGAAAGATGGTTCCTAATATTAGTGATGAAATTGTTCAAAAACAAAAAACTTTACAGGCTGGTACTTGTTTGGGATTTGGAATGGCTTTTAAAATACCATTAATTGTAAAGATGGAGATGCCTGATCCAGCTCCATGGAGTGGCAACTGTGATGTTGTTAAAATATGGAATGGTAATGCAGAGCCTTCTAATGCGACATATGAACAGAATATTAATGTTAATTCTTTAAATTCTAATGTTCCTTCGGTTAATGCAGTTCCTTCTAATTTTAGTAATCCTGTTGCGATGACTAATAATTCTACTAATAACTCTGGTGTTGGTCAGTTTGATACTGGTAGTGCAAATCAGATTAATAGTAATATTAATAGTATTCCTCAAGCGGCTATGCCTAATTATTCATCATTTAATTCATCCAATAATGACTATTTTGTTTTGGATGATCCTATTTCAAATGATGATAATTCGTCTTTTAGTACACCAAGTATTATCAATAATACGCCTGTTGATAATTTTAATAATTCTCCAGTTTTACAAACTGATACAGGTGTTCCATTAGTTAGTCTTTCTGAATAAACTGCTTTGGCAGTTTTTTTCTTTTCTTTACTTATTTTAATTAATTATTTATAATATTTAATAGGTGATTAAAATGTTTGAAAGTTTAGGTGATAGGTTACAATCTATCGTACATAAGATAAAAGGATACGGAAAGATAACTGAAGATAATATTTCAGAAATGATGAGAGAAGTTCGTCTTGCCTTATTAGAGGCTGATGTTAATTATAAAGTTGTTAAAGAATTCACTAATTCTGTTAAGGAAAAAGCTTTAGGTGAAGAGGTTGCTAGCAGTATAAATCCTGGTGACTTGTTTGTTAAAATTGTAAAGGATGAACTTACCTCTCTTCTGGGAGGAGAGAGTGCACCTTTAAATACAAAAGGTAATCCAGCTATTTTAATGCTTGTTGGTTTACAAGGTTCTGGTAAAACTACGACTGCTGCTAAGCTTGCTAATTATTTGAGAAAAAAAGAGGCAAAGAAACCATTATTAGTAGCTTGTGATGTTTATAGACCGGCTGCTATAGATCAATTAAAGCAATTAGGGAAACAGTTGGGTATTGAAGTTTATGATGAGGGTAAGGCTAATCCTGTTTCAATTTCTAAAAATGCGATTATTTATGCAAAAGAGAATAATTATGATTATGTTTTAATTGATACTGCTGGTCGACTTCATATAGACTTAGAGCTTATGGATGAACTTATAAATATAAAAGATACAGTTAATCCACAAGAAGTATTATTAGTAATTGATTCAATGATGGGACAAGATGCAATAAATGTTATTACTGGTTTTAATGATAAATTGCCATTAACAGGAGTTGTTTTAACTAAGTTAGATGGTGATACTAGAGGTGGTGTAGCTTTATCTGTTAGACATTTAACTAATGTTCCTATTAAGTTTATTGGTGTTTCTGAAAAATTGGATGGCCTTGATAGTTTTGATCCAGAGAGAATGGCTGGAAGAATTTTGGGAATGGGTGATATAGTTTCTTTGGTTGAGAAAGCAACTGAGGCTATTGATGAAAAAGAGGCTTATAAAACAGCTAAAAAGATGCAACAGGGTAAATTTGATTTAGAAGATTTTTTAGCGACGATGAAACAAATGAAGAAATTAGGTCCTTTAGAAAACTTAATTAAACTAATTCCTGGTGCTAAAAAGATGGGACTTACTAACGTAAAGATTGATCCTAAACAAATGGCTCATATAGAAGCAATTGTTTTGTCTATGACTGTTAAGGAAAGAAGAAATCCTGATATAATAAAAGCAAGTAGAAAGACTAGAATTGCTAAAGGTAGTGGAACTTCTGTTCAGGAAGTTAATAAATTATTACAACAATTTGAACAAATGAAGAAAATGATGAAAATGATGTCTAATGGTAAGATGAAAATGCCTTTTTAATACTGATACGACAGTCTTTATGATTGTTGTATTTTTTTGGGTTTTTATCGTGGCTAATAAATTCTTTTTACATACTATACAGTAGAGGAGGTATTTATAATATGTTTGATCAAGGTATGACTAATATGCCAAATTTCGATTTTGATTCTTCTGTTGTTGGTAACAATAATGTTGTTGATAATAATATGGATGTTGATATTAATATGATGAACTATGCTGAAAATCAGTCTGTTCAAAATGTTGGATATTCTTCACCTATAAGTGAGGCAGTTCAAGAAAAATGCGTTCATAGAACTATCGTTCATGAAGTACCACAAGTGTGATAATTTATGATAGATCTATTATGTTTTTATTGTGATTAATTTAGTTAGTTCTTTATGTTTTTTATATGATATACTATATATATGATTTTTAGTACTAAGTACTTATGATGGAGGTAGTTGAATGTTTAAAGGAAAACCATTTGTTAAATGGGCTGGTGGAAAAAGACAAATTATAGATAAATTAAAAAAATATGTTCCAGATGAGTTTGATACATATTATGAACCTTTTGTTGGAGGAGGAGCATTGTTATTTGAATTATCTCCTAAGAAAGCTGTTATTAATGATTCTAATATGGAACTTATGAATGTATATAAATGTTTATGTGATTTAGATAAGTTTAAAAAGATGTGTAGTGTTTTAAATCATTATGAGACTCAACACTCAGAAGAGTTTTATTATGAAATTAGAAATAAGGATAGAAATAAAGCTTCATATAATAGATTATCTGATTATACTAAGGCAGCTCGTACTATTTATTTGAATAAAGCATGTTTTAATGGACTTTATAGGGTTAATAGTAAAAATGAATTTAATGTGCCTTTTGGAAAGAAACTTAAAATTAATACTTATGAAGGTAGTAACTTAATTACTGTTAGTAATTATTTAACTATGAATGATATAAAGATTTTAAGTGTTGACTTTGAAGAGGCTGTTAGTACTGCTAAAAAAGGGGATTTTGTTTATTTTGATCCTCCATATGATTCTGATACTAATACATTTAATAGTTATACTGAAGAGGGATTTAATAAAGATGAACAAAGAAGACTAGCTAAAGTATTTAAAGAATTAGATGCTAGAGGTGTTTATGTAATGCTTTCAAATCATAATACTGTACTTATTAATGAATTATATAAAGATTATAATATACATTTAATTGAGGCAAAAAGAAATATAAATGCCAATGGTAGTAAAAGAGGAAACGTAGAGGAAGTAATAATTACTAATTTTAAAAATAAAGATACATTTTAGATATTGTTTTTTTTATTGATAAACATTCTATATTTTATAGGATGTTTTTATTATTTATTACTAAATTTGTTTTTTTATCCATAGATTTAAGTGAGGTGCTTATTATGGGTAAATATAAAATTAATTATATTTCTATTCAAAAAAAAGATATTAATGATATACTTGTTAATCTTTTAAATAGAGAATTGAAAAAACACTTTAGGATAAATTCTTCTTTGCTTTCAGAAGGGGATAAGTCTCTTGGAAAAGTATAATGTTGGTCTTTATATAAGATTATCTCGTGAAGATGATGATAAAGTTTATGAAAGTGAGAGTATTACTAATCAGAAGAGTTTATTACTTCAATATGTAGATGAAAATAATTTAAATGTATATGATATTTATATTGATGATGGTTATTCTGGTACTAATTTTGATAGACCAGCTTTTAATAGATTATTAGGTGATATAGAATTAGGAAGAGTTAATATGGTTATTACTAAAGATATGTCAAGATTAGGTAGGGATTATATTGGCACTGGTAGTTTAATTGAAAAATATTTTCCTAAACATAATGTTAGGTATATTGCGGTGACTGATAATATTGATACATTCTTAGATAATTCAAATAATGATATAGCACCTTTTAAGGCAATAATGAATGATATGTATGCTAAAGATATTTCTAAAAAGATAAGAGCTAGTTTGAAAGCAAAGCAAAAAGAAGGTAAATGGGTGGGATGTAGAACTCCATTTGGATATGCTCAAGATCCTAATGATAAAAATCATTTAGTTATTAATGAAGAACAAGCTATAATTGTTAAAAGAATTTATGATATGTGTTTAGATGGATTGTCATTTTTCAAAATAGCAAAAAAGTTAACTAATGAGGGCATAAAAACACCAGCACAATATTATAGTTTTGAATGGAAAAGTAATTATAACTTAAAATATGGACTGTGGCATTCTAAAACAGTAAGAGATATATTAACTAACAGGATGTATATTGGAGATATGGTGCAGAATAGAAGAAGTAAAATAAATTATAAAGTTAAAAAAGTTGTTAGAAATAATCCTAAAGATTATATAATTGTAGGAAATACTCATGAAGCTATTATTGATAAAGAAATCTTTTATGAAGTACAAAAAAGAATACCTAAAAATGTAGGAAGAAGTGAAAAAAAAGAGAATCATTTATTGGATGGACTTTTATATTGTGGTGATTGTGGTCATAAAATTTCAATAACTTCTAGAAGAAAGACGGATAATAGGTGTTATACTATTTGTAATTATTATAGGACTTATATGAGGCAAAAATTATGTACAACTCATTCAAATAATTATGATGATCTTGAAAAAATAATTATTGAATCTTTAAGTGATAATTTTTTTAAATATATCGATAAGGATAAAATTAAAAATTCTGTTTTAAATAGTTTGAATGAGAATAATCAAAATAATAGTAAAAAAGAATTAGAATTACTCAATAAAAGAATAGAGCAAATTAATGATAATTTAGATACTATTTATATAGATAAATTAAATAAAAAGATAACTTTGGAACAGTTTGAGAGAGTAAAAATAAAATTAGAGGATGAGCTTGATACTGTAAAAACAAAATATAGTGAACTAAATGATATTGTTGATAATAATAAGTCTAAAGATAAAATAATAGTAAAATATATTAATGATTTTTTATCTATGAAGGAATTTAACAGGGAGTTAATGGTTTGTTTAATTGATAGGATTGATATTTATGAAGATAAAAGAATTGATATAAAAGTTATTTTTAATATTGATGCAAAAACGAACATTTGATAAAAAATTGTTAATTGTTAAATGATAGAGAGAGTAATATGGATTAAAAAATCGTGCAACTGAAATTAAATTCTCAAAATGATAATAAAAAATATTTAACCAATACACTAATACTGAAGGCATATTTGTCTGTACCAAGTTCTGTATGGTGGACAAAACTTGAAACAGATAATGCTTAGAAAGATACTGGTATAACTGTATTTACTAATGAAATTTATAAATAATGGTTTGGTGTAGTAGCAAAAGTTTATAAAAATATTAGAAAATAAAATTTGGCGATAGAAAATAAGGGATAAATGTTATAATAGTTTTAGGTAGGTGTTATGGAAATAATTAAAAGTTTTATTGAAGAAATTGTAAATATATATTTAAACAATCCAAAGTTGTTATTAGAAATAATTATTTTAATAGTACTTTGTGTATTATTAGATATATATTATCCAAAGTTCAGAGGATTCATGGGAGAGTTCTGGGTGAAATCAGAACTTGATAAATTACCTAAAGGTGAATATATTGTGTTAAATAATATTATGATAAAAGATGAAAATGGAACTCATCAAATAGATCATTTGGTTTTATCACAATTTGGCATTTTTGTTATAGAAATGAAAAACTATTATGGATTAATTAAAGGAAAAGATTTTGATAATAAATGGTGTCAGTATTTAGGAAAAAATAAGCGTTATTTTCTAAATCCTATTCATCAAAATTATGGGCATATAAAATCTTTATCAAATTTACTTAAATTGGAAGATAAGTGTTTTATTTCGGTTATTTGTTTTTCTAATCAAGCTAAAATTGAGGTTAAAAGTCATAGTGCAATTACACAGGTTGCTTTTTTGAAGAATGAAATTTTAAAGTATGATGAAATTCTGGTCAATAAAGATATAAAAGAATTATCAAATGTTATTATATCTAATAATATTGTGGATAAGGCATTAATAAGACAGCATGTGAAAGATATTCGTGCTAAAGTCAATAATGATAGAGAATTAGAAAATAATATGATATGTCCAAAATGTGGAAATAAATTAGTTGAACGTAATGGTAAATATGGAAAATTTATTGGATGTTCTAACTATCCTAAATGTAGATACATTAAAAAGTAAAGAATCTATCAAAAAAGGGTAAGGACATGTATGTCCAATACATACAAGAATAATAAATCATCATGTTTATAAACATACTTACAGACCACAATATTCTTGCAGTGAAGAAAATACTGTAAGTAATGTTCAATGTGGATCTTGTTGTCAATTTAGATAATGTAAAAATTATGTCTAGTTTTATCACATTTCTTGATTAATTTATCTAGCTAGTTTATCCTAATAATAGGGAGTGTGATATTAATGATTTATCCATCTATTGACAAACTACTTAACTTGGTTGGTTCTAAGTATGAATTGGTTCATATAGTGGCCCAAAGGAGTAAACAGATATCTAGAGATGGGTATTTGCAAATGCCTATTTGCGAATATAAGAGTGCTAAAAATATAGGTAGAGCACTTGAAGAGGTTTCAGCAGGTCTAATTGAAATTAAAAAGAAAGAAAATCTATAGTATTTGTGATGGTTTCTTTCTTTTTTTTTTGATATAATTTTTTTAGGTGATAAATGTGAATATAATTAGTTTTAAACGCCTTAAAAATGGAATGTATAGTATTAAGCTTGATGATAATAATGAAATATCTTTATATCAAGAAGTTATTTTAGAATATGAGTTATTAATAAAGAAAAGTATAAGTAGCGATATGCTTTTAAAAATTAATTCTTTAAATAAAAAATGGGAAGTTTATTATGTTGGTTTAAAGCTTTTAAAATCTAGATTTAGAAGTAGGAAAGAGTTATTTAATTTATTAGTAAAAAAAGAGTATTCTAATGAAGACATTTGTGATGCTTTAGATAGATTAGAGAGTCAGGGTTATATAAATGATTTGGTTTTTAGTAAGAGTTATATAAATAATCAAATATTAACTACTAATAGGGGACCTAGAAGAATTATAAATGATTTATTAGATAAGGGTGTTTCTTTAGATATTATAGAGAAAACAATAGTTGATTTTAGTGATGAGTTAGAGAAAAATAGAATAAGTAAGCAAGTTGATAAATTTATTAAATCAAATAGAAACAAGAGTGGGAAAGTATTAAAGATGAAAATTATAAATGATTTGCTTAGACTTGGATATAATAAGAGTGCTGTTGATGAAGTTGTTGGTAAAATAACATTTAGTGTTGATAAAGATGTGGCTAAAAAAGAATATGATAAGTTATATAGAAAATATAGTCAGAAATATTCTGGTAGTGAATTAGAATATCGTATTAAACAAAAGTTATATCAAAAGGGGCTTATATATGAAGATTAAGCAGTTTGTTAAAAAGAATAAATGGACTTTATTATTTATACTACTGATTTTATCATTTAGTCTACTTATTGCTTCATTTTGTTTTTCTGAACCAGATTATTATTGGCATATTACAGCTGGAAAATATATGTTTAATAATAAAACTATATTATTAAGTGATAGATTTTCTTGGTACTTACGTGGTACATATTGGTTTTCACATGAATGGTTATTTGAAATATTATTATATTTACTTTCAACTGTTTTTCCTAGGAGTCATATTTTTATATATGTTTTTGTATTTATAGTCTTACTACAATTAATAATTTTTATTACTAATAAAAAAGAATTTTTAAAGTGTGTACCATTTAGTTTATTTTGGATATCACTATCTTTAATACTTATTGGTTTTTTATCAGCTAGACCACATATGTTTAGTAATGTACTTCTATGTTTAACTATTTATATATTGTTTGATCTTTTCTATAATGAAGATTCAAAAAAAATATATTTCCTACCTATAATTTCTATTATTTGGTCTAATGTTCATGGTGGCTCTAGTAGTTTGATATATATATTAATTTTGATATTCTTATTTTGTGGAATGTTTAAATTTAGTTTTTATAAAATAGAAGCTACGCGTCTTAATAAAAAGCAGGTATATAAGTATTTAATTGGTCTTATTTTAAGTGTTGTATCTTTGGCAATTAATCCCCATGGGGTTAAGATGATTTTATATCCTTACTGGAATATGGCTGATAGTTTTATGATGAGTTTTATTTCTGAATGGCATCCTACTAATTTTTCTGATCCTTCCCATTTTCCATATTTATTACTTTTGATATTTATTGCATTTCCTTTAATTATTAGTAGAAAAAAGATTAGATTTTTGGACTTGATATTATTTTGCTTTGTAGTATATTTAGGATTTAAAAGTATTAGATTTTGGCCATATACTTATATAATTTGTTCTTATTTTGTATTTTATTATATTCCAAGTAGAAAGTATGATAGGGGAACCTCTTTTTGTTTTATAGTTGCTTCTATTCTTTTTATAATTTTAGCTTTAAAAAATGGTTTAGTTCCTAATGATACAAGTTCTATAGTTACATCTGGAATGGTTGATACTGTTAAGTTGGAAGAGCCTAAGAGATTATATAATTATTATGATTATGGTGGTTATTTAATTTATAATGATATTGATGTTTTTGTGGATGGTAGATTTGATTTATATTCAAAACATAATATAAGGGATTATAATGATATATGTAATTTAAATAGAGATTATATAAAGTTAATTGATAAATATAAATTTGATTATTACTTAGTACCAGATGATACTAGAATTTCATACTATTTGGCTCATAATGAAAGATTTAAGAAAATTAGATCTAAAAAAGGAATAGTTCTTTATAAGGATTTGAATTTTTAAGTATATAAAAAGCTTGCGTGTTGCGCAGGCTTTAATTTTTATTAATTTGATGTATTAGACTTTTTAGCATTTTCAATTAGTTTATCCATATAATTGTCATATGCTTTTTTTAGTGTACTATCTTTAAATGTTACTTTTTGTTCTTCTCTAAACTTAACCAAACTTTCATAATATGTACTATTGTCTTCACTTATTTTTTGTGAAGTTAATTTTTCTTTAATTGAATCTTTTACTTCTTTTAGTTCTTTTTTATCTTTTTGATCTACTCTTAAAATTATGTGATAACCATATTTTGTTTTAACTGGTTCTTTTGTATATTCACCATTTTTAAGATCTTTTACAGCATTAGCAAATTCTTCAACCATATCGCTTGGATCAAAATATCCAAGGTTTCCACCATTTTCAGCTGTTGCGCTATCTTTTGAATATTTTTTAGCTAGGTCTTCAAATTTCTTTCCTTTTTCTAGTTCTTTAATAACTTTTTCAGCTGTTTTTTTTGCAGTGCTTTCAGCCTTTTCTTTTTCCTCATCAGTTGCATCATCTTTTACATCAGCAGTTATTAAGATGTGGCTAGCTTTTATTTCACCGGTAACGTTTTCATCATAATAATTTTTGATTTCTTTATCTGTTAGATGATTAGAAATGTATTCTTTTACAGCTTTATTTCTTTTATATTCTAATCTTAACATTTCTTCAAGTCCTTTTTCTGTTGATACGCCAAAGTATTGTTGTAATATTGATTTGAATTGTTCTTCATTACTACCATAGTTACTTTTCATTTGATTAATTTGTTTTTCAACAGCTTCATTTTCTTCTTTATCCTTTTTATACTTTTTATCCAAAATATTGTGATCTATCATATCTATTAGTTCTGTAATATTGTTTTCTTTGATTTCATCATAATATTTTTCAGCTGTTACATTACCATTTTTTGTTGATACAGCTATTTCATCAGCATTTTTAAGTTTGGCTTTTTTTCCACAACCTGTTACTGTTAATGCTAGAGCTACTACTAATAGTATGACTATATACATTTTTTTATTTTTCATATTTTCCTCCTCGTATACTTAATTATAATAACAAAAATTTAGCTTTAGTGCAATAAAATATGCCATATATAATCACCAAATTTGTCTTTTGCCATAAAATAAGATGAAAGCATAAAAAAAGGAGGAAAGACTATGTGTAATTCTGTATCATCATCAGCTATCATTTTAGTACTATTTATTCTT
Organism: uncultured Bacilli bacterium; assembly: GCA_934120715.1. Lineage (GTDB taxonomy): Bacteria > Bacillota_I > Bacilli_A > RF39 > UBA660 > CAG-877. The sequence continues at coordinate 37,964 of CAKOUW010000007.1, forward strand.
TTAATTATAATTCTAGGTGCTTATATTTAAGGAGGTGTTTTAAATGTCTTGTCCAGAAAATAAACCAGTTGCTACTCCTAGAAGAAGTGGCTACGTAATAATTATAATTTTATATATTTTACTTGCTATTATCTTAGGCGGCGTAATTGCTTATTAATTTTATAGGGTAAGAATTAATATTCTTATCTTTTTAATTGTTTTATAAAATTTGGTTATATTAATAATGGTGATTTATATGTTTTACTATATTAACTTTTTCTTTGTATGTTCTTTTTTAGGATATATACAAGAGACTATTTTAAAAACTTTTTTCTTTCATTCAATGAATAACGGTATTTTATTTGGACCTTGGATACCAGTATATGGCTTTGGGGGAGTAATTATTCTCATTGTGTGTAAGTATATATTTAAAAAGTTTAAGTGGAATAATTTTATGAAGACTATTGCTTGTGTACTTACTACTGTTATTTTACTAACTTTATTAGAGTTTCTTGGGGGAATGTTGATTGAGAAAATATTTCATAAGGTATTTTGGGATTATAGTGATTTAAAGTTTAATATAGGACATTATATTGCTTTGGAAATTAGTGCTATATGGGGGTTGTTTACGATACTATTTATATATTTTATAGGACCTTTTATAGAATTAGTAATAAAAAAAATACCAAAATGGTTTACCATTTTATTGGTATTTCTATTTATTGTAGATGTTATTGCTACTTTGATTCTAGCTTAGAAAAAATATTTTCTATGTTTTCTAGAACAGCTTTATCATATTTAAATTCAGCATTATCATTTTCATATCTTGGAATTAAATGAAGATGATAATGTTTTATTTCTTGACCATATTCATTATTTTGAGCAAGTGTTAGTCCTTGACAGTTTAATTTTTCTTTTAATAATGGATATAGTTTTTCTTTTACTATATTGAGACTATGAGTAATTATTTTTTCATCTATATCTAAAAGATTAACATAATGTTTTTTAGGTATAACAAGTAGGTGACCATTTGTTTGTGGGTTAATATTCATGATTACCTTTATTAATTCATCTTCATATACTGTTCTTGATGGTAATTCATCATTAATTATTTTACAAAAAATACAATCTTCCATATTCTTCTCCTTTTTAATTATTTTCTTTATTATAGCATAAAAAACTTTTAAAAACAGTTGTTTTGCAATTTCTTTTGTGTTATCATATTTATGATAGAGAATAATGGGTGGTGTTAGAATGATGCAAGTTCAAAAGGGACTAGTAAAGTATAAGGATCGTAGTGATATCTTATGTACATATGGAACTACTGATGATGGAAGAACATATTACTTTTTAGATGGAGAAAAGTTAAGTAATGGTTATATTGTAGCATCTACAGCTTTAGTTGAAGCTATAGATCCTTTAGTAGTAGCTTCATCTATTGGTATTGTTGATATTAATGGTAGTGTTATTGTACCTTTTGAGAATAAGTCTATTAAACCAGTTAATGATAAATTTTTATTAATTGAAAGTGCTAAACCTGTTACAAGTAGTGTTTTGGATGCTATTGCGATGAGAAAAGATCCTTTAGCAGCAACAAAACTAGTTTCTACATCAGCAACCATTAAAGAAAAAATGTATAATAAAATGGGACCTAGAGGTAAATTTCTTTTTAATGATCAGTTCTCTGAAGTTATGCTTACTGATTTAAATGGTAAAAATTTATGTGATAATAAACTTTTTAGTTTTGTAGGTATTAATGATAAGACTATATTTTTATCAGGTAATACAGTTGAATCAGAAATTTTTGAATATCCTTTAGTTATAGAAGAAAAAGAAGATGTTAAAACTAATGACAATGGTTTGGATGTTAGAGATTTTAAAGTAGAGAAAAAGATGATTGATGATGCTATGAGCGAAGAGATGCCTAAAAACGATTCTGCTGATAAGGTCTTTGGTGCTGATAGCAATATTAATAACTATAATAGTCCGGTTAATCCTGTAGTTTCTACTGTTGATGCTCCTGTTGAAAATCAAAATGTTAATACTGGCGTTGTTAGTGATAACTTTTTAGAGGAAAATACAGTTCTTGATAAAGATGATGATATTGATGTAAAAGAAATTACTCCAGCTTCTTTTGATAAAATAGTAAAGGAAAATAAGTTTGATGATTTTGTATCTAGTGCTACTAATATAGATACTACTGATGTTGATGATAATAATATCTTTACAAAAGATAGTGATAAAGAAGAAGAACTTTCTCATGATGTTGTTGGTAAACATGAAAATATATTTGAAGATAATTCTAAAGATGCAGATAATTTTAATTTTGCTGATATACTTAATGATAGAAGACCTGTTGAAAAGAAAAGAGATTTTTCTTTAGATGATGATTATGATGATAATAGTCGTGATACAATTTTTGAAGATACAGCTCTTATTATGAATAAAATGATTAGTCAAATAGAAGAACAAAGAAATATAATGGCTGATTACGAAGAAAAAGTTAAGAAGCTTAGTGATTTTAGACGAAAAGCTTTTGAAGAAAATAAGAGATTGGTTAATAAATATGAGAATTTATTTAAAGAATATAAAAGTATGGAAGATGAAGTTAGTAAGATGCAGGATATGATTGATAGACAACGTGAAGAAATTAAATCTTTAAAATTACAAGTTGCTGGTAAAAATGAACTTGTCAAATTACTTGGTAAAGCCCAATCATTATTAGATGATGATTATGATAGGGGATATTCTAAAATTAAAACTATGTAAGTTGATTTTGGTAAGATGTCGGCTATTGCTGATATCTTTTTTTTATAAGAAATTTTTTTATAAAAAATATTATATATTTAAAAAACGTATTGGCAAACAAATGTTTCTACCCTATTATAGTAAGACAAGATTATGGAAGTATAATTTACTTGATAAATATTATTATCAAGTAGATACATACTTTACAAGTAGTAAGGAATGTTGATCGGTGACGACCAATGCGAATAAAAATTCAAAATTATTTTAATTTTTATTCTTTTGTTCTTTTCCTTTTTAATTGTAGTTATTTGTGGTAAAATAAGTTCGGTTTATGTGCAACAATCTTAATAGATTTGGTATAATATATGAGTGGAAGGTGATCTTATGTTAGAAATTAAAGATTTACATGTTAGTGTTATTGATGGGGATAATGAAATTTTAAAGGGATTATCTCTTAATATAAAACCAGGTGAGGTACATGCTATTATGGGACCTAATGGTACAGGTAAAAGTACACTTTCTAAGACTATAATGGGTAATTATAAGTATAAAATAAATTCTGGAGAAATTTTATTTAATGGAGTTAATATAAATAATTTGGAAGTTGATGAAAGAGCTAAATTAGGGATCTTTTTATGTATGCAGGATCCTATGGTTATTGAAGGTGTTTCAAATAGTGAATTTATTCGAACTGCTAAAAATGAAATTACCGGGGAAAAAGTTAATCTTTTTAGTTTTGTAAAAGATATGGAAAAAAATATGGAAGCAGTTGGCCTAGATAAAAATATGATGCATAGATCATTAAATTCAGGATTTAGTGGTGGTGAAAAGAAGAAGAATGAAATTTTACAAATGTTATTTTTAAAACCTAAACTAATTATTCTAGATGAGTTGGATTCTGGATTAGATGTTGATAGTTTAAGAATTATTTGTAAAAATATTAATAACTACTTATCTGAATCAGTAAATACATCTGTTTTAATAATTACTCATTATCCTAGAATACTAGAATATATAAAACCTGATTTTGTTCATATTATGAACGATGGTGTTATTCAAAAGACTGGTGATATGAAATTAGCCTTTGAAATTGATAAGAGTGGGTATGGGGTTAATGTTATGATTGGAAATGATACTAATGAGTAGAATATTATATATAATAGATAATAATAAAGTGAGTAATTATAAATATGATATAGATCAAGATACTATAATTTATCATTTTTCTATTAATAGTAGTAGTGATGTAGAAATTAATTTAGTTAAAGAAGAAGCTAAGTTAGATTATTATTATAGTAACATAAATTATGATAATAATCGTTTTAAGATAAGTGTAAATCATTTAGCAAGTAATACACATAGTGAAATATATAATCATGGAGTTAATGTGTATGACAACAAATTAGATTATGATGTTTGTGGAAAAGTCATTTCCAGTAGTAGTAAGTGTGTTTGTAATCAAGATAATCAGATTATTAATTTGGTAGATGGTAAGAGTACGATACTTCCTAAACTTCTAATTGATAATTATGATGTTGATAGTAATCATGCTGCTTATATTGGTAAGTTTAAAGATGAGATTTTATTCTATCTTATGAGTAGAGGGATATCTAGAAGTCAAGGATATAGACTTTTACTTAATGGATTTTTAATTAATAGTTTGGATATTGATAAAGATAAAATAAAGGATTTTATTGATGAAATTGAAAAAATATAGGAGGTGATTTGTGTGAATAGAGAAGATTTTTCAATGCTTGATAATGATATTGTTTATTTTGATAATGGTGCTACAACATTAAAACCTAAATGTGTTGTTGATAGTATTGATAAGTATTATACACAGCATACTTCTAATATTCATAGGGGTGACTATGATGCGGCAGTTATTACTAATAAGCTTTATGATGGGGCAAGAGATGTAGTTAGGGATTTTATTAATTGTAGAAGTAGTAAGGAAGTTGTTTTTACTAGTGGTACTACAATGTCTATAAATATGGTTGTGTTTGGTTTTATGAAAAAGCATTTAAAACCAGGGGATGAAATTTTACTTACTAAGGCAGAGCATGCTTCTAATGTACTACCATGGATAAGATTAGAAGAAGAGATTGGGGTAGTAATTAAATACATGGAACTTGATAGTAATTATTCACTTACTGTTGATAGTGTATTAAAAAGTATTACTCCTAAGACTAAGGTTATTTCAATTGCTCATGTTACTAATGTTATTGGTGATGTAAGGGATATTTATAATATTGGAATGATATGTAAGGATAAGGGAATTTATTTTTGCGTAGATGGTGCTCAAAGTGTTCCACATATGAAAGTTGATTTTAGAAAGTGCAATATTGATTTCTTAAGTTTTTCTGGTCATAAAATGTTAGGGCCAACTGGTGTTGGAGTGTTAGTTGGTAAGGAAGAATTATTAGATAAAATGGACCCTTTAATGTATGGTGGAGGAATGAATAGATCTTTTGAATCTGATGATAGCTATGAATTAAAAGATACACCTATTAAATTTGAAGCTGGTACTCCACCAATAGCGGAAGTTATAGGACTTAGTGAAGCTATTAAGTATATTATGAATATAGGAATTGATAAGATTCATGAACATGAAGTAGAATTGAAAAAGTACCTAGTTTCACAACTGGAGAAAATAGACAATATAATTATATATAATAAAAATAGTGATAGTGGAATATTAGCATTTAATATAGATGGGGTTTTTGCTCAAGAAAGTTCAATCTATCTAAATCATTATAAGATATTTGTAAGAGCTGGTAATCATTGTGCTAAAATGTTAAAAGATGAAATTAATACTAAGAATACGGTAAGAGTAAGTATGTATTTATATAATAATCATGATGATGTAGATAAGCTTGTAAAAGCCTTAAAACAGAGTAAGGATATATTTAAAATTGTTATTTAGGAGAATTTATGGATAGTGAGTTAAAAAGACAAATTATATTGGATAATTATCAGGATCCTTATAATAAAGGGTTAGTTAATGATAATAGCTATTTATCAGTAAATACTAGTAGTGAAAGTTGTATAGATAATTTGGATTTTATGATGAAAGTAGAAGATAACATTATAAAAGATATTAGATTTGATGGAGAAGCTTGTGCTATTAGTACTTCGGCAGCTTCTATTATGATTAATTTATTAATAGGAAAAACTACAGAGGAGGCTGTAAACATACTAAAAAATTATCAAAATATGATTAATGAAGATGAGTATGATGCTGATATATTAAAAGATTTAGTTGTTTATGATGAAGTTGGAAAACAGCCTAATAGGAAGAATTGCGTATTACTACCAAGTAGAGCAATTTTAAGTTTAATAGATAAATTAGAAAATAAATAATAAATTAGAAACTGGTGATATTTGTGGAAATTATCGGAATAAATAAAAATAATATTTGTGAGATTTCTAAAATAAAAAGAGAAGATGAATGGATAAAAGATTTTAGACTTGATAGTTATAATAAGTTTGAAAAACTTGATATGCCTAGTTTTGGACCTAATATTGATTTGGACTTTAATAAAATAATTTATTATAAATCAAATGAAATGGATGATAAGATTCAAAGCGATTGGAATAATGTTTTAAAGCCCGTTAAGGATGAGCTTGATTCTTTAGGAGTACTAGAAAGTGAAAAACATCTTGGTGGTATGGGGGTTCAATATGAGAGTGAAGTAATTTATCATAATATGCTTAAAGAACTTACTGAGAAAAAGGTTATTTTTACATCTATTGAAGTAGCAATGAAGGAATATCCTGATTTTGTTCAAAAATACTTTGGTAAAATTGTAAGTAATAATGAGAATAAGTTTGCTGCTTTAAATGGAGCTGTTTTTAGTGGGGGGAGTTTTATTTATGTACCTCCTAATACAACACTTGATAGACCATTACAGAGTTATTTTAGAATTAATAGCCGTAACATGGGACAGTTTGAAAGAACCTTAATAATAGTGGATGATAATAGTCAACTACATTATGTTGAAGGATGTACTGCTCCAACTTATAGTGAATCTTCATTACATGCTGCAGTTGTGGAAATATATGTTGGTAAAAATAGTAAATGTAGATATTCAACTGTTCAAAACTGGGCTAATAATGTTTATAACTTAGTTACTAAAAGAGCTTTAGTTGATGATAATGGCACTATGGAGTGGATCGATGGTAATATTGGTAGTAAAGTTACTATGAAATATCCTTGCTGTGTACTAAAGGGTGATAATTCTAAGGGAACATGTATAACTATTTCGGTTGCCTCTAAAGGACAGGAGCAAGATAGTGGAGCGAGAATGATTCATTTAGGTAAAAATACCAAGAGTAATATTATTTCTAAAAGTATTTCTAATAGTGGTGGTAATGCTACTTATAGAGGGAAAGTACTTATTGATACAAAAGCTACAAATAGTGTTAGTGATGTTAAATGTGATACTCTTATTTTAGATGAATTATCTAGGAGTGATACTATTCCGGTTAATTCTTGCTATAACGTTAGTAGTAGTATTGAACATGAGGCAACGGTTTCAAAAATAAGTGAAGATAATTTATTTTACTTAATGAGTAGAGGAATAAATAGAGAAAGAGCAATGGAATTAATAATACTAGGATTCTTAGAAAAATTCAGAGATGAATTACCTATGGAATACGCAGTTGAATTAAATCAGTTGATAAAAAGAAATTTATAGTAAAGTTGTTAAATGATTATTATTATGATGATGAAAAGAAATTTTTCTTAAGGAAAATTTCTTTTTTTGACAAATTTTTACTTCGAATTACTCAAATTACTCATTTGAAAAAAACAATAATTCTTAATATTATGTTTTTGAGAGGAGGTGATTTGATGTTAAATCAGGTGGTTTTGGTTGGAAGGCTTACTAGAAATATTAAAATTAATAAAGGAGAATCTGGAAAAAAAGTTGCGACAATATCATTAGCTATACCTAGGAGTTTTAAAAATATGGATGGAACATATGATACAGATTTTGTTGATTGTGTTGCTTTTGAAAATATTGCGTCTAATACAGCACAGTATTGTGAGAAGGGAGATATTGTAGGAGTAAAGGGTAGAATTCAATCTAGAGTTATTGAGAATGATGGTAAAAAAAATTATGTTATGGATATAGTGGCAGAGAAGGTAACTTTTTTATCTAGTAAGAAAGAAAATTAGTTATAATTGTTAATTTAGAAGGTAAAAATATTTAATATGATTACCTTCTTTATTCTTTTTACCAATATAGATAAATCTTCTTTTTTATGCTATACTTTTATAGTAGGTGATGGACATGAATATAAGATATTATAGAAAAGAAGATTTATTTGGAGTGAATAGAATACTTAGAGAAAGTTTTTCAATAGAGAAAAATAAAGAGGCTATAGATGATAATCATATTGAGATTGTAGCAACATGTGATGATATAGTTGTTGGATATATGTTAGTTACTTTTATCAATGATTTTGTAACGGATGATGTTATTTGTTTTTTTGATTATGTATGTGTTTTGAAAAATTATCGTAATAAAGGAATTGGTAGATCAATGTTGGAGATGGCTATTGATCTTGCAAAGGCTAGAGGAACAAAGTATATTCAACTTACTTCTAGTTGGTTTAGAAATGAAGCAAGAAAGTTATATCAAGATTTAGGTTTTACAATTAGAGATTCTGATATATTTAGAAAGGAGCTTTTATGATTGTTGATATTATTAATAAAAAAAGATTAGGATTAGTGCTTACTTATGATGAAATGTATTTTATATTTAATGGTTATTTAAATGGTAATGTAAAGGATTATCAAATGTCATCATTATTAATGGCTATTTGTATAAATGGTATGAATGATGATGAGGTTTTTGCTTTAACAAAGATATTTATTGAGAGTGGAGATGTTTTAGATTTTTCCAATATTCCTGGGATAAAGGTTGATAAACATTCGACTGGTGGAATAGGAGATAAAACTACTTTAGTTATTGCGCCTATAGTTGCTAGTATAGGTATTCCTGTTGTTAAAATGAGTGGTAGAGGATTGGGTTATACTGGTGGTACTATTGATAAATTAGAAAGTATAAAAGGCTTTAGAATAGATTTAAGTGATGATGAAGTATTAGAACAGGTTAGAAAGATAGGTGTTGTTGTAACAGGTCAAACAGCTAACTTAGTTCCAATGGATAAAGTAATTTATGCTTTAAGAGATGTTACAGCAACGGTTTCATCAATTCCTTTGATTGCATCGAGTATCATGAGTAAAAAAATAGCTGCTGGTGCGGATAAGATTTTAATAGATATTAAAGTTGGTGATGGCGCACTTCTTCAGTCAATGGAGGATGCTAAAAAATTGAGTGAGTTGATGATAAAAATAGGTGAATTTTATGGACGTGAAGTTAGAACTAAAATTAGTGATATGAACGTTCCATTAGGTAGAGCTATTGGGAATAGTTTGGAAGTTTTAGAAGCTATTTCTGTATTAAAAGGTGAAGATGGTCATAATAATTTAACAAATTTATGTGTTGAACTTGCTAGTGAAATGGTTAGTATGGGCAAAAATATATCTTATGAAGAAGCTAGGAAATTAGTTTTAGAAAATATAGAAAATGGTAAAGCCTATCAAAAATTTTTAGAGATGGTTAGATATCAAGGTGGTAGTATTGATAGTCTTTCTGTTAGTAGTAATAAACAAGAAATTGTTGCCAACAGAGATGGTGTTGTTAAAAATATTGATGCTTTAAAATTAGGAAAACTTTCTGTTAGTTTAGGTGCAGGGAGAGAAAGTAAAGAGGATAAAATTGATTATAGTGTAGGAATTTATTTAAACAAATTAGTAGGTGATAGTGTAGTTAAAGGTGATGTTATTGCAACTGTTTATAAAAAGACTGATGATTTAGATATAAGCTTTGAAGGTATTTTTACAATAAACTAAAAAATATGTTTGAAAATTATTCTTTTATGATATAATAATTGTATAAGGTAGGGTGTTTAATATGGAAAAAATTTATATGGAAAACAATAAAAATAAGAAATCTAATACTAATCACTTTTTTAAAGGAAAGGGAGTCGTTACTGCTTCTATTGTAATAGCTGTAGTAGCAATATTTGCTTTTGTAATATCAAGTTTTAATAATCCTTCTTGGGCTGCAGTTCCTGCTATTGATAATAAGCTTAGTGATGAATTTACTTTGGTTATTAATAATGGCGATGATGATGAAGGTGTAACAATCCAGGGTAATGCCCAAAGCGCTTATGTTCCACTTTTTTGGGCAGATAAAAAAGATGGAATATCAGTTTTTTGCTTAGAAAACAATATTGATGCAGTGGAAGGTACTTATTATAAGAAATATAAAGATTGGGAGAAAGATTCTCCAGAATTAGGTGGTACTGCTAAAAAGTATTCTGTATTATATATTTTAGCTAATGGCTACTACAATAAAAACTCTTTTACTTCTGAACTTAGTGATACAGAGCGTGCTGTAATTACACAATTAGCTTTATGGGATTATTTATATCAAACTAAGGCAAATAATTCTTCAAACTATGAGATTAACTTTTTAGCAGAAGGTATGCCAGGTAAAAATTTTAGTAAGATAAATATTGGAAGTTTAGAAAGTAATGCTAAAAACTGTAGTAATAATGGAAAAGCTTGTAATTATTACACTACTTATGTTGAACCATTAGTTGAGGGAGCTAAGTATGCTGATGAGTCAGATACAGAACCTAGTGTTATAATTAGTGGTGGTACTGATATATCATTAACTGAGGATAAAAAATATTATCAGTCATCTGAAATAACAGTTTTACCTGGTAATGATAGTACTGAAAAATTTAAGGTTAAGGTAAATGAAGAAACTTCACCAAAGGGTACAGTAATTGTTGATAGTGAAGGTAACCCAATTAATGAGAAAGAGTATGATTTTAATACTAAACTTTATGTAAGAGTTCCTGTTGATTCAGTTGATGCAGCTGGTGCTAAAGTTGATTTAGCATTTAGTGCCAATGGTTATAAATATGTTGGCTATGAATATAAGGCTTATGATAAAACTAGTGGTGAATTTTTAAATAATAAACAAAAAATTGTTGGAGTTGATGTTGTAACACTTTCCAAGAATATACCTTTCGAGGTTAAGATTGACTATACCCCTGAAGTTCCTGATACTGGTATGAATACTTCACAAATTATATATTTTATTGGTCTTGTTGTATTAGTTTGTGGTATTGGTATAGTTTATGCAAATATTAAACCAAAAGAAAACAACTAGTTATAAATTTAGAAAGAGTCATATTTTATTATTTGGCTCTTTGCTTGTGTTTTTAGGTTTCTTTATTCTTTCTTTTAATCATCTTTTAAAAGTTAGAAGAGAAGTATTTTCTGATATGTTAATTGCTATGTCGTTAGCTAATGATACTAATATTAGTGATGGTGATAGTATTTATGATGTTCCTATTGCAGATAATATTAGTAATAGTGATTCTAGAAATACTACTAATAATATTGAAAATACTTATAAACCTATTGATTATAGTAAATATCTTGGAGTTTTAGAAATACCAAGTATAAGATTAAAAAGGGGTTTTTACGGAACTGATTCAAATTATAATAATATTGAACGTAATGTGACAGTTGTGGCTAAGTCTAATATGCCAGATGTTGTTAATGGCAATTTAATTCTAATGGGTCATTCAGGTGATGCATATATATCTTATTTTGATAGTCTATTTAAGATGGAAATTGGTACTGATATGTATGTTACTTATGCTGGCAATACTTATCATTATCAGTTGGTTAATATATATGATGTCCCTAAAACTGGAAATGTTAGAATTATTAGAAACTACAATGCAACCACGTTAACTCTTATTACTTGTAATAAGTATGATGATACCAAGCAAACTGTTTTTGTTGGGGAATTAGTTTCATAAGTTAGTGGAGGTGGTAGTATGAATTTATCTATTTTTGAGAAGATATTTACAGTCTTTAAGGCAATATTTTCTTCTTTTCTTGGAATAGAATTATTCTTACTATGCCTCTTTTTTTTAATTATATCTATTGTAAATATAAGAGCAAATATAAAAATAATTAATTATTTTACATTAGCAGTTTTTTCAATATTTATATTTTTATTAATATTATTTAACTTTGATTATGCTGGTTATTGCATGGATAAAGTTCTTAAGTTGGTTTTAGAATATATTTATTTTCCATCTACTGTTGTTTATTTTTATATGGAGATTCTAGTAATTATAATACTTATGGTTTCTATTTTTAGTAAGAAAATAACTGGATTTAAAAAGATTTTTAATTATATTGTTTTTACATTATTTAATTTATTTTTCTTTTTATTTATTTCAGTTCTTTCATATAATAAAATTGATTTAGCTAGTGTAATTGATTTATACAGTAATAACTTAATTTTATCATTAGTTCAAGTTGGTAATATTTTATTTGTTATGTGGTTTATATTTACTGTTTTTTATAATTTATATAAATATTTTAAAAGATATGATAAAAAAATTGAAAAGTAATTACTTTTCAATTTTTTTTACGTAGTATTCTTCAAAACTTATATCGTTTTCGTGAATGTATTTGGCAATAGAAATACCAACATATCTATAATGCCATGATTCATAATCATAGCCTGTTTCTTTTGTCTTGTTTTTTGGAAACCTTAAGATAAAACCATATTTATAGGCATTTTTTTGCATCCAATCAAATTCTTTTGCATTTTCAAAATTAGTAAATGATTCTTTACCATTGTATACGTCTACAGCAAGTCCTGTTTGATGTTCTGAATATCCTGGCCTTGCTGAATAAGTATCTGCAACTTCTTCGCCATCTTGTGCTTTATATTTATTATATAAATTGTATTGATATTTATAACTTCTATATGAAGACATAGCTATTATACTCATGCCTTCTTTTTTTGCGGCTTTTGCTAAATCTTCAAAAGCATCTTTAGCATAATTAACTAAACTCATACCACTTCTTGCATATTCAGTACTTATATTTTCTAAGTTATTTGGAATATAATCTTGCTGTAAATAATTGTATTTGTTTACTAGAATAGTTTCTTTATTTAGATTTTTAGATGGTTTTGAATTTTCATAGTAATTATAATCTAGTCCAATATTTACATCTATAATGACTTGTTCATTTGATAAGTCTTTATTTTCTTTTCGATATTTATTATATCTGTCTTTATATTCAGGTTTATAATATGATATTTTTTCTTCTATATTTTTTTCTTTTCCTTTCTTTTTATTATCATTTGATATTTTTTTAATTCCTAATGATAAACTAATTATTATTAAAATTATACATGTTATATAAATAAGTAAACTTTTAATATTTTGTTTATTTTTCACTATATCACCTTACTATATGATAGTATTAAATATTTAATTTATGTATATTTTTTTATTATATATCATAAAAGAGATTAGGAGGTTGTCATGAAGAAAATATTAGTGTTAATTATTTTAGGTGTTTACATATTTAATCCTTTATTAGTATTTGCTGAGAAGAGTAAGACTAATGATCCTATACCTAATGCTGTGGCTGGTATGTTAATAGAGGCTAGTACTGGTAAGGTATTATATGAAAAAAATGTTAATGAGAAGGTTGCAATTGCATCTATGACAAAGATGGTTGCACAGATATTAATATTAGAAAATATTGAAAGTGGTAAAATTAAATGGGATGATGTAGTAACAGTTAGTAAAAATGCTGCGGATATGGGTGGTTCTCAGATATACATAAGTGAAGGTGAAAAGATTACTATTAGGGAATTAATGAAAGGTATATCAATGGCTAGTGGTAATGATGCAACTGTTCAGATGGCTGAGGTTATTAGTGGTAGTGAAGAAAAATTTGTAGAATTAATGAATAAGAAAGTTAGAAGTTTAGGTCTAAAAAATACACAATTTAAAAATTGTACTGGACTTGATCAGGATGGACATTATTCAACTGCTTATGATATGACGATGATTGCTAGAGAACTTGTTGTTAATCATCCTAAAATATTAGAATTTTCATCAATATATGAAGATTATCTTAGAGAAAATACTAAAAATAAATTTTGGCTAGTTAATACAAATAAAGTCGTGTATAAATTTTACTATACTAATAATTATAGTAGAACATAAACACGACTAGTTTTGTATTTATATTTTACTATAAAAAGTTTATAAGTTTTTGGATTATTAATTGCATATTTTTGTTATTGCTTTTCTATACTTAAATAGAAAGCAGGTGATAACATTAGCGAAAATCTAATTTGTAGAAATGTTCAAATAGATATTATGAAATTCTTTTTGAAATGTAGTATCCCAAAAATTTTATTAAATAATAAGATCGTTGAATCTATTTAATTTTAGATAGAGGAGATGAAATTATGCTAGAAAAGACTGCAATTTATATTCGTGTTTCAACAGAGGAACAGGCAAGGGATGGTTTTAGTATTCATGCTCAAATGGATAAGTTAACGAAGTATGCTGAAGTAAATGACTGGAAAATTGTTGATTATTATATAGGTAATGTTAGATATGGGCTTAGAAAAAAGAATAAGTTTGAAGTTCCTGGTAAGGATATAGTTCCTATTGTTGATAGAGAAGTTTTTTTTAAAGTTCAAAAAAAGTTTGATAGGAAGAGAAGCAAATAGTTGAGTTTTGCCTTTTGTTATATTAGAATTATGTTAGAGGTGATTTTATGAGTAACGCTAAAGACTTTTTAGGAAAGGTAGTTGAAGTACATATGGATAGACCTTTGGCTACGAAGCATCCAAAACATGGATTTATATACATGGTAAATTACGGGTATATTCCTAATACTATTTCTGCTGATGGAGAAGAACTTGATGCTTATGTTTTAGGGGTTTTTGAGCCAGTTTCTACATTTACTGGAAAGGTTATTGCGATAGTACATAGAACTAATGATGATGACGATAAATTGGTTGTTGTACCTGAAGGAAAAGAATATTCAGATGAGGCAATAAAAGCACTTACAGAGTTTCAGGAAAGATTCTTTGAATCAGTTATTATTAGATAGTTTTAAAAGATTGATTAATATGTAGATGTATAATTTAAAAGAAATAATAATCAGTAGAATAGTTATTAATTTTTAAAGTTAGTTTGTTATACTAAAGATAATATGGAAGAAAGATGTGTAGTAATGAAGAAAATAGTTAAAAATTATTATAAAACGACTAGGTTTTTATTTTTGTATAAAAGTTTTTTATACCGTTTTGTAACTTTTACTACTGATTCTAAAGAACTTCAAGACCAGATAATAGTAAATGCTTTAAATATGAAAAATCGAAAAAAAAGAATAACCTATATTTATGATTCTGCTTGTAAAATTATAGATGATTATAATGCCGATGAAAATATATGTGGATTTAAAAATTGCTAGTGTTATCTTAATCGAAATACCAAGTATAAATATTGTTGTTGCAGATTATGCAAATATAAATCTGATATAGGTTGTCCAACTAGTAATTTGGCTTGTAAATTATTTAACTGTTCAGAGGTGTGTTCAAGGAGAAAAGTAATAAAATACGAAGATTTAAAAATATTAAAAATTTTAAGTATAAGACAAAGATTTGTTGTTAAATCTGATTATTTTTCATTAAGAGAAGATGTTTTAAAGGATTTATATTGTTATACTTTGACTTTTGCTATTATAAGAATAATATTACGTTTATTTAAGAATATAATAGTCCGTAATAAAAGAATATGAATAATATATAATTTACTTATAAGATTAGTTTGCAATATAACTAATTTTTTTCTATATATATTTAAATTTGAACTGAAAAGTGATTATGGTGTAAGTTTTGGAAACATTGTTAAGCTTTGAACTTTTTTCTTGTAATATTAACATACGATAAAGTCGTGTATAAATTTTACTATAATGGCAACTGTTTTATTACTAATAAAAGAATTTATCGTGGTAACAATGATGGTGTTGTAGATATAAAATTATAAAAGGTGATAATCATTATCTTTTATCACATGCATTTAAAGATAAATATTTATATCAATGGTTTGAAAGAATGTGAAAGGGCATTAGTCTAATGAGAGTAGTAAGTATAGATGATCTTGTTGTAACAAATTATTATTATAAGGATGAGATGGAGGTATGACTTTACATGATATAATAGTTAATTTAGGGTTAAGCAGGCTTTTTATTAGAAGCTGTTGATGTTGGTAATATAGATAGTAGAGAGTCATCTATTTACAAATAAGTGGTTTTATATTATTATTTAAATATAATAGTCTAGGATTAGGATGTGTAGTTGTGAAAAAGGTATGCTGTATCATATTAATAGTTTTTTTAGTATTAGTTGGCGGTGGCGTGTGCATAGGTTATATAAATTACCAGCATGAGGAAGAGTATTTTCAAAATACAAAGAAACAATATTATCAACTTTTTGATAAAGAAAATGTTCCTGTTGAAGATTTGACATTATCAAAAATAGTAAATTTAGAGAAAAATATTAAAGGAATTAAGAGACATAAAGAGGAAAAGCAAAAGTTATCTAATGATATAAGAGAATTAAAATCTTATTATGTATTAAAACGTGAAATAGACGAAGTTTATCCGGATAAGATATTAAATTCAACTGTAGATTCTAATAAGATAAATGAATTGAATCAGAAGTTTGATAAACTTATAGATCAATATAAGAATTATTTAAAAGATGATTTAGATGGAATAAATGAACAGAAAAAATATATAGATAGTGTTGAGTTAGAGGTAGCTGCATTATTTACTGATGCAGAAAAGACTAATTTAAAAGAAGGTATTACTAAAGAACAAGTTGAAGGTATTAGACAAAAAGTTGCTTCGTTGAAGCAACATGACTTAGTTGAGAGTAAGAATGTTGAATTGGATACGGCTATAAGTATTATTGATAAACGTATAGAGGAAGAAAGAATAAAAAGAGAAGAAGCAGCAAAAAAAGCGGCAGAAGAAAAAAGAAAAAGACAGGAAGAAATACGAAATGCTTGGGTAATATTAAATGTTCCATATATTAGTCAAAATCATAATAATGTGGAAAATGGTTGTGAGGCAGCGTCATTATTAATGGCTTTACAATATAAGGGTTATTTAAATAGTATGACATTATATCAATATGCAACTGATATGCCAAAGAGTCCTAATAATAATGCTCAAGAGGGTTTTACTCATGATATTTTTACTAGGATTCCAAATGATGTACCACATTGGATAGCTCCAGAACCTTTAGCAAGGTTTGGTAGAACTTCTTCAGGAAACCAAAATGTAGTTAATATAACAGGGGCTTCTTTAGATGATTTAGATCGTGAATTAGATCAAGGCAATCCGGTTATAATTTATTTAACTGCTATGTTTAAGTCGCCAGCTAATTGGATAGAAGGAGCTCCACTAAATTTACATGTTCAATTATTAGCTGGTTATAACAAAATAACAAATGAGCATTTAATAGTTGACCCATGGACTTATGCATCTGGTAGAACAAAATGGACTGTGTCAAGACAAACAGTTGAAAATATATATAACGCTCTTGGAAAGCAGAGTGTAGTTATAAGATAATGAATATTTATTTAATATTAATTAATATATTGGGATTTTTTTTAATCCTTATTGATAAAATAAAAGCCCGTAAAAAGGAATGGCGAATAAGAGAAAATAGTTTAATATTTTTAGCAATAATAGGGGCAGGTCCAGGTGAATTAATTTCAATGTTAATGTTTCACCACAAAACAAAAAAGAATAAATTTATTATTCTTATTCCAATAATTATAATAGTTCAAATTATTATCTATCTAAATGTAAATGATCGGTAAAGAAAAAAAGAAGCATAGGCTTCTTATTTTTTTGGACGTTCTATCATTTCATTTATTGTTGTACCAATAGTTGCTAGGTTTTGTAATTCGCTAGGAACAATAATTTTAGTGGCATTTCCGTTAGCCACTTGTACCATGGCATCGTAGCTTTTAAGTTTTAATACTGCTTCATCAGGCTCAGCTGACTTTAGTAGTTTTAGTGCATCTGCTTTAGCTTCAGCTAATTTAAGTATAGCTTGAGCTTCACCTTCAGCTTCTTTAATATGTGTTTCTCTTTTGGCATCTGCTCTTAAGATAGCACTTTCTTTTTCACCTTCAGCAATTAATATGGCAGCTTTCTTTTCACCTTCAGCTTGAAGAATTTTTTCACGTCTTTCACGTTCTGCACGCATTTGTTTTTCCATGGCTTCTTGAATATCTCTTGGTGGAATTATGTTCTTTACTTCAACTCTATTTACTTTGATACCCCATGGATCTGTTGCTTCATCTAGAATAGCACGCATTTTTGAATTGATAATATCACGACTTGTTAGTGTTTGATCAAGTTCAAGCTCTCCAATGATATTACGTAGAGTAGTTGCGGTTAAGTTTTCAATAGCATTTACGGGATTTTCAACTCCATATGTATAAAGTTTTGGATCTGTTATTTGAAAATAAACTACCGTGTCTATTTGCATTGTAACATTATCTTTTGTTATAACAGGCTGTGGTGCAAAGTCTTTTACAATTTCCTTTAGGCTAACGTCGTTAGCAACTCTATCAATAAATGGAATTACATAGTGAACTCCAGTTTGAAGTGTTGCATGATAACTTCCTAATCTTTCTGTTACTTTTGATCTTGATTGTGGAATGATTTTGATTCCAGCTACTATGATTATTAAAATTATTATTAGAATAATCCATATCATATTAATTTTCCTCCTTTATTTTTTTTACTTTGAGTTTTACACCATTTATGGATAAAATTTTCACTTCATCATTAATATCTATTTCTTCATCAGCTATAGCAGTCCATTTTTTACCATCAACTTTTACTTCACCTGGTTCTAATGGCTTTATATTTTCTGTTACTATACCAATTTGACCTATTACTCTATCTAGATTTGTTGGAACCATTTCTTTATCTTTAATTTTGTTAACAGCTTTCTTTGTAAATAGTAATGTGATAAGACTAATGACTATGAATACTAAAATTTGTAATCCAATATTTTCTGTACATAGACTTACAAAGAATGATACTAGTGCTCCAATCGCAAACCATATAGTTACTAGGTTTATAGTAAATATTTCAATTAATGTTAAAACTATAAAACTAACCATCCAAATAAATGACATATAACTCACTTCCTAAAATAATTATACTATAAAATAATATGGTATACTACAAAAATTAAGACCTTAATTATCTTTTTTAACTAATGTTTGACAAAGTATTTAATTTAATTTAAAATTATCTTGTAAATTGTTGATTCAGGATAGTAGATAGTTTTAGTATTTAAAAGAGAACAGTTGGTTGGTGTGAAGCTGTAATACAAATTATTGAATGGGCTGATGAAAGACTACCGAAATAATAGTAGGCTAGTACGGAGTTTCTCTTCGTTATTAAAGGAACATGTATGATGGTACATGGCTTATTATGTTAGGTGGCATTAGTAAGACTTAAATCTTATCCTATATATTAGGGTAAGATTTTTTTTAGGAGTGATATTATGTTAGATTTTCGATGGTGGTTTTACTTATAATTTAGTTATTATATAAAATAGAATAAGAAATAGGAGATGGAATTTATGGAAAATAAAAAAATAATATTAACGGGTGAGAGACCAACTGGTCCATTACATATAGGTCATTATGTTGGATCTTTAAGAAGCAGAGTTAAAATTCAAAATAGTGGTGATTATGATGAAATGTATTTATTCGCTGCTGATGCTCAAGCATTGACTGATAATTTTGATAATCCTAAGAAAGTTAGAGATAATATTTTTGAGGTGGCTTTAGATAATTTAGCTTGCGGTATTGATCCAAATAAGGTTAGTTATTTTATTCAATCTGAAGTATCAGAGTTAACTGAACTTACATTTTATTATATGAATTTAGTAACTGTAGCTAGACTTCATCGTAATCCAACAGTTAAAGAGGAAATTAAATTACGTGGTTTTGAAGAAAGTATACCAGCTGGCTTTTTTACCTATCCAGTTAGTCAAACGGCTGATATTACAGCTTTTAAAGCTACAATTATACCAGTCGGTGATGACCAATTACCAATGATTGAACAGGCTAGAGAAATAGTGAGAAAGTTTAATTCTATTTATGGGGAAACATTAGTGGAACCAGAGGCACTACTACCTGAAACTGCTAATGAAAAGAGATTAGTTGGTACTGATGGTAATGCTAAAATGAGTAAGTCTTTAGGTAATTGTATTTATTTAAAAGATAGTCCTGAGGAAATAAAGAAGAAAGTTTTTGGTATGTATACTGATCCTAATCATATACGTGTTGATGATCCTGGTAAAGTAGAAGGTAATGTTGTATTTACTTATCTTGATGTTTTCTGTAAAGAAGATTCATTTGAAAAATATTTACCTGAATATAAAAATCTTGATGAGTTAAAAGCTCATTATAGACGTGGCGGTTTAGGTGATATGAAAATTAAAAAGTTCTTGAATGATGTTTTACAAGAAGAATTAGCTCCAATACGTAAGAAAAGAGAGGAATTAGAGAAAAATCCAGAATATGTTTATAAAGTTTTAAAAGAGGGAACAGAAAAGGCTAGAAAGAAAGCTAGGGAGACTTTAAAAGAAGTAAAAAAAGCAATGATGCTTAATTATTTTGATTAGAATTGTTATTTATGGTATTATGGTTTTAGGTGTATAATCTACAACTAAAACTAGTAGTTAGTTTAGAATAGGTTAATACTATTCTTTTCTTTTGGAGGTAAATAGTATGAAGAAAAAGAGTATTTTTAAAAATTATTTATTTATGTCTTTTTTCCTTTCTTTTATATTAGGATGTTTAATTATTATACCTAATGTAATTGCTGGTAAGGGAGTATTTTCTTTATGGGCTGATTATAATGTGCAGCAAGTATTATTTGGAAAGATATCTAATTATTCATTTAAATCAGGGAGTTATTTATGGACTTGGTTTAATGATTTAGGAAGTAATTTTATCGCAACGTTTAGTTTTTATAATTTATTTAGTCCTTTTAGTTTGATTGCTTATTTATTTCCAGCAGATTGGTTTCCTATAATTAATCCATTTTTAATAATACTTAAATTTTCTGTATCTGGGCTTACTTCATATTTATTCTTAAAGAGATACGTTAAAGATGGGAAATTAGCCGTATTAGGATCCTTATTATATTCTTTTTGTGGTTTCCAATTTACAAATATCCTTTTTCATATGTATGATTCAGTAGTTTTATTTCCACTTCTTTTGTATACTCTTGATAATTTAGTATATGATAATAAAAAGTTACCTTTTGCCCTATGTGTTGCTTTAAATGCTTTTACTGATTGGTTTATGTTTATTGGTCAGGTTGTATTTGTAATAATATATTATTTGATTAAAATTTTATTAAAAGATTATAAATTTAGTTGGAAACAGTTCTTTGATGTTCTTCTTGAGGGGTTACTTGGAACTTTACTGGCTAGTTTTATTTTAATACCTTCATTTTTATTTACGGTTTCTAATCCTAGGATTGATAATAACTGGACATTACTTAGTAGTCTTAAATATAATGGTTTATCACACTATTTTGAAATACTTAGAGCCTTTTTCTTCCCATCTGAAATTATGCATCCAAGGGCTTTTTTAAATATTGAAAACTATAGTAGTGTTGATTTCTACTTACCATTTGTAGGATCTGTTCTTGGCATTTCATATATATTAAAAAAACCTAAAAGTTGGATTAGTGTTTTGATGATTACTTGTGTATTTATTATGGTAGTACCAATATTAAATAGTATGTTTTTTCTATTTACAACAACATACTATGCAAGATGGTTTTATATGCCGGTATTAATTATGTCTTTAGCATCTTTAAAATGTTTAGAAGATAGGTCTAAAACAACATCTGGTTTTTTAATTTCTGTTGGTAGCTTGTTTTTGGTAATTTTGTCTTACTTTATATTACATTGGATTCATCCTAATACTGAATATATTCACGATATTAAATATATTTTTATGATGATTGGTGCTATGGTTATTAATTTAGTTATGCTTTTTCTAATATTGAAGTTTTCTAGAAATAAAGTTTCTTGGATTATTTTAGGAGTTATGATATTTTCTTGTTTTTGGGGAAATTATACTATATATAAATATAGAGGAAATAAGTTTAACTATGATGAGTATTTTAATAATTATATAAATGGTTATAAAGAAATTAAATTTAAGGAGCTTGTTAGAAGTAATGCTACTGATTCATGTCTACCTAATTTAGGATTGGTAATTAAAAATAGTAATTTAAATTCTTTTAATTCAAATATTTCTGGTAGTGCTTTTGAGTTTTATAAGAGTATAGATTATAATAGAATTGTTTCTACCTATATTGATTATAAGGATAGGGATTTAAATAATTTTTTATCAGTTAAATATATTATTTCTTGTGGTAATTCTGATCTTAGTGAATTTGGATATGAGTTAGATCATAATACCAAAAACTATGGTGTGTATTCTAATCCTGATTTTAGAGAGATGGGTCTTGTATTTAATAAATATATCAGTAATAATGAATTTATGAAATATAGTACAGATTTGAAGACTAGTAGTCTTAATGAAAGTATTATTTTAAGTAAGGAACAAATAAAAAAGTATGGTGCTCTTTATGATAATGTGGTAAATATTCAGAGTAATAAATTTGAATATATTAATAATGGATTTAAATCATCTATTGATTTGAGTGGAGATACTTTAATTTTATATACTGTTCCATATGATGAGGGTTGGAAGGCTACTATAAATGGAAAGACAGTTCCAATCGAGAAAGTTGATAATGGATTCATGGCTGTTAAAGGTAATAAGGGTAGTAATAAGATTGTGTTTTATTATTATCCTAAGGGATTAAATATTGGTTTAGTTATATCTTTCTTTTCGCTTGGCGGTTTGATTTTTTATAAATTAAAAAGTAAGCATTAATTATACTATAGTATTTGTTACTATAGTTTTTTTAATATTTAATTTTCTTTTTCATATAATTAGATGAATTATTAGAGGAGATTATATGATTAGATTACCAAAAGAATTATCAATTATGATGATGAAGTTTTTTTTGAAGACTAGTGTTTTAAGAATTACTGATAATAAGTTAAAGAGTGATTTATAATTATGAATACGGCTATTTATTGTAGGGTATCTACTGAGGAACAGGCAAATGATGGCTTTAGTATTCATGCTCAAAAAGACAAACTTACTAAGTATGCAGAAGTTAATGATTGGAATATAGTTGATTATTATATTGATGATGGTATATCTGGTAAAAACTTAACTGATAGAAGTGAAGTTTTAAGATTAATTAATGATGTTAGAGATGGGAAAATAGATAATGTACTAGTTTATAAATTAGATCGAATAACTAGGAGTGTTAAAGATCTTATTTATTTAATTGAGTTATTTGATAAGTATGATTGTACATTTAATTCACAGACTGAAAAGATTGATACTTCTAATGCTGTTGGGAGAATGTTTGTTAAAATAATAGGGATCTTTGCTGAATTTGAAAGAGAAAATTTGGCTGAGAGAGTTACTTTGGGATATGAGCAGAAAACTAGAGAAGGTAATTATACTAATTGTAATGGTGTTTTTGGATATGATTATTTAGTTGGGAATGGAAGTTTAAAAATAAATGAATATGAAGCTTTATATGTAAAAAAGATATTTGAATGGTATTTAAATGGTGAATCTATGGTTAGTATTGCGAATAATTTAATAGAATTAGATATTCCTACTAAAAGAGGTGGTAAGTGGCATGCTTCAACAATTAAATCTATACTTACTAATCCTCTTTATATAGGTAGAGTTAGATATGGAGTAAATAAAAATAATAACTTTGAAGTTGATGGTAAAGATATAGAACCAATAATTAATAAAGAGTTATTTTATAGTGTTAATGAATTGATTGAATCGAGAAAGAAATTTTATAATAAAAGATCTTCTTCTAATGATACGTATTATTTTAGAATATTAAGATGTAGTAGTTGTGGTAGTAGATTTATAGCTAGAGAACAAATAAAAAATAATAAAAAATATATTACTTATAGATGTATAAATAAAGAATGTAAAACTATGGGTTTTTCTCATAAGAAAATGGAAGAAGCTTTTTTAAAGTATTTAGATAATGTAGAAGATTTTGAATATACTACTAGTATTTTTGATGATAATTTAGAAAAAGTAGATAAAGATAGAATAGTAGTAGAGAGGCTTAAAAAGAAAAAAAATAAAGTATTAGAACTTTATTTAAATGAAGAGATAGATCATGATAAATATACTCAGTTAAATAATAATATAGAAAGAGAAATTGTTTCTGTATCATATGATGGTTTTTCTTATGATATTGATAATAGTGATATAAGTAGAAATATAGTTAATTTAAAAAATAATTTTATTAATTTGACTAATCATGAGAAAAAAGTATTTTTAGAGAGATTTGTTAGGGAGATTAAGGTTAGAAAAGATGATGGAGATGTTTTTATTGATAATGTATTATTTAAGTGTTGTGATATAATATAGGTGTTATTTTATGTTTTTAATTCTTATTTAATAATTTTATTATATACAGTATGTGGTGATGTTATGCGAATTTTAATTATAGAAGATGAATTTAATTTAGCTGATTTAATAAGTAGTCGTCTAAAGAAAGAAAAATATATAGTTGATATATGTAGTGATGGAGAAGAAGGGCTTTATCAGGCACTTTCTAATATTTATGATCTAATTATATTAGATGTTATGTTACCTAATATGAATGGTTTTGATATTTTGAAAAGACTTCGTGATAAAAAAATTATTAGTAAGGTTATTATGCTTACAGCAAAGTCAACTTTAGAGGATAAGTTAGATGGTTTAGAAAATGGAGCAAATGATTATGTTACAAAGCCATTTCATATGGATGAGTTGATTGCTAGAATCAATGTACAATTAAAAAGTCCTGATATGATAAAAAATAATATAATTAGTGTTGGGAACCTAAATTTAGATACAGCTAATTCAAAACTTTTATGTACTAAGACAGGTGAAGAAGTAGAACTTGTTTGTAAAGAGTTTTTGTTATTAGAATATTTCTTTAATAATCCAAATCAAATATTATCAAAAGATCAGATATATGATAAAGTATGGGGAATAGAAAATGAAATAGAGTCTAATAACTTGGAAGTGTTTTTATCGTTTATAAGAAGAAAATTGAAAGCTATTGGTGCTAATGTTAATATAAAATCTGTTAGGGGACTTGGATATAAGTTGGAGGTATTAGATGAAGAAGTTAAGAAATAAAGTTTTCTTCACTATTTTTACAATTTTAACTATTAGTATAATTAGTTTTATTACAATATTTAATGCTCAAAATTATATAGAACAAAAAAATTCTGTAGTTAATAGTTTAAATATTTTTACTGATAATGAAGGAAAACATAGAAATAAGATGAATGGTTTATATCAATTTAGACCAATTGATGATAATATTAGATTTATGGATTCTACTGTTTATACAATTTTAATGGATGAAGATAATAATATAAAAGAAATTATAAATCATTCTAATAGTGAAGTACATTTTGATGAGATAGCTCTTTTAGCTAGTAAGATATTAAATAAACGTAATATAAAAGATAAATATATAGGATGTTTATATTTTAGTAATTATTCATATGTTTATAGTCAGGGTAATTATTTAATAATACTTGATAATAGTGATATTAAGAGTAGTCTTTTAGCAGTACTTAGATTGTCTATTTTAATATTTATTTTATTAGAGGTAGTAGTCTTTTTTATTTCTAAGATAATTACTGAATGGATTATTGTACCGGTTAGAGAGAGTTTTGATAAGCAAAAACAGTTTATAGCAGATGCTTCTCATGAGTTAAAAACACCTCTTTCTGTAATTGTAGCATCAAGTGAAGCATTAGAGGATAATCCTAAAGAGAAGAAGTGGCTTAAAAATATTAAGAGTGAAGCTGATAGAATGAGTTTGTTGATAAATGATTTATTAAAATTAGCTTCTAGTGAAGAGAAGAATTCATTGGATCTTAAAGAGAAAGATTTATCTAAAATAGTTGAATTATCTACTTTAACATTTGAAGGGAGGGCTTTTGAGAAGAGTATTAAAATTGATTATGATATTGATAGTAATATAAAAATGAAATTAGATGAAAATAGTATAAAACAATTAGTTGAAATATTATTAGATAATGCGACTAATCATTCTAAAAAGGGTGGTACTATTAATATTTCTTTGAAAGAAGTAAATAATAATATAGAGTTATTAGTTAAAAATAAGGGTGATGAGATACCTAAGGGTGAAGAGAACAAAATATTTGAAAGATTTTATAGAGGAGATAAATCTAGGAATAGGGATAATAATAGATATGGATTAGGTCTTGCGATTGCCAAAAATATTGTTGTTAATCATAATGGTGAGATAGGGGCATCATCAAGTGATGGAGTAACGACTTTTAAAGTTTTATTTAAAAAGTAAAACTTTTTTTTTGATTTAATTTTGATTTAATACTTTATTAATAATATTTAAATATACAAAGGAGGAATTTATGTATATTTTAAAGAATGCTCTTACTTCAATAAATAGAAATAAGGGCAGAAACATATTAATTGGAAGTATTATTTTAGTTATTGCTTGTGCTGTTTCTGTTACAATAGCGATAAATAATTCATCTAGTAGCTTGATAAAGTCTTATGAAGATAAGTATGAGGTTGAAGCTACAATAGGAGTTAATAGAGAAAATATGATGAAGGATTTTAATCCTGAAGATAGGGATGGCTCCAAAGAAGATATGCGTGAGAAGTTTAATTCTATAAGTTCTATTTCTGTTGATGATATAAAAAATTATGCTGATAGTAAGTATGTTAAAAGCTACTATTATACTCTTAGTTTAGGAGTTAATTCTAATTTAACTAAAGCAGAAAATAGTTCATCAGATGGAAAAATGGCTAGACCAAAAGGGGATTTTAATAATAATGATAGTAGTGATTTTACATTAAAAGGATATTCTTCAATTGATTCTATGAATGATTTTATAGAAGGTAGTTATACTATTATTGATGGTGAAGTATCAATTGACTTTGAAGGTAATAATTGTATTATAAATAATGAGTTAGCAACTTTAAATAATATAAAAGTTGGGGATACTATAACTATTATTGATAGTTCTAATGAAGATAATACTTATGAGTTAACAGTTACTGGTATTTATAAAGAAAAAGAAGATAGTGATAATGGTTTAAAAATGTTTTCTAATTCTGTTAATACTATAATAACAAATACTAATGTTGTTAATAATATTAAAAGTAATAATTCTGATTTGAATGTTTCTTCAGCACCTACTTTTATATTAACTAGTAGTGATGTTGTTGAAAGTTTTGAAAAAGAATTAACTGAAAAGGGATTAAGTGATTCTTTAAAACTTGAGACTAACTTAGATCAAGTTCAGAATGCTACTAGTACTATTTCAAATGTTAGAACTTTTGCTATTACATTTTTAATAATAACTTTAGTAATAGGTACAATAGTTTTATTTGTTATTAATATGATAAATTTAAGGGAAAGAAAGTATGAGATAGGTGTTTTAAGAACTATAGGTATGAAAAAGTCTAAAGTTTGTTTACAGTTCTTATGTGAATTAATGATTGTATCATTTGCATCTTTAATTATAGGAGCTGGTATAGGAGCTGTTATTAGTGTACCTGTTTCAAATAGTTTATTAGCTAATGAGATTTCATCAGCAAAGAATGAAATGAATGAAATTGGTAAGAACTTTGGTAGAGGTAATGATTCAGATAATAGTGGTAATAAAGCTCCAGGTGGTGATTTTAATAATAAGTCTTTTAAAGGTGTTACTAGTATTCAGGCTTTTGATAGTATAGATGCAGCAGTTGATTTTAAAGTATTAGTTGAATTACTTGGAATAGGTCTGTTGATAACATTAATTAGTTGTTCTAGCTCAATGATAAGTATTCAGAAATTTTCACCACTTACTATTTTAAAGGAGAGATCGTAATGAAAAATAAAGATAAAGATTTAGTATTAAAGATAGAAAATGTTTCATATAGATACTCTGATGCTTTAGAGGGAGAATATGTTTTTAAAGATTTGAATTATGAGTTTTATAATGGAAATGTTTATGCTATTAAAGGTAAAAGTGGAAGTGGAAAAACAACTTTATTATCATTACTTAGTGGTCTAGAAAATAATTATGAAGGATCTATAACATTTAATGGTAGGGAGCTTAGAGATATAGATTTGGATAATTATAGAAGTAGAGATATAGGAATAGTTTTTCAGAGTTATAATTTATTGCCACATTTAACAGCTATTGAAAATATAGTTTTATCTATGAATGTTAGTAATTTAGCAATAGATAATAAAACAGAAAGAGCACTTGAGTTGATGAAGAGTGTTGGATTAGAAACATCCCAAAAGGATAGAAGAGTTTTAAAATTATCAGGTGGAGAACAACAAAGAGTGGCGATTGCTAGAAGTTTATCTTATAATCCTAAGATTATTTTAGCAGATGAGCCTACTGGTAATTTGGATAAGGAAACAGAAAATGATATTTTAAAGATATTAAAAGATTTAGCTAAGAATGATAATAAATGTATAATTATTGTTACTCATTCTGAAAATGTATGTAATCAAGCAGATGTTGTATATGAATTAAAGAAACGTAGAAAGGTAAAATAGGAGGGATTTATATGAAAAGAAGTATAAAGAATATAATAATGGTTTTATTGATTGCTGTTATTAGTGGATGTTTAGTTTTTACAATAAGTTATGCTAAGAGTCATGGTACAACTAATTCTAATACTCCACCAAATATGGGTACTAACAATTCTATGAATAATGGTCCAGCAGGTAATGATGGAACACCACCTAGTAAGCCAGATGATAATAATGATTCATCTAATAAGAATAGTGATCAAAGTAATAATTCTGATATGAATCAAGGGGACTCTAATACAGATAATAATGGTAGTGGAAGTATGCCACCTGATATGAATGGTGGTGGAGGTACTCCTCCAGATATGAATAATGGACAGGCTTCTATGAATAATACTAATAGTAATATATCTTGGGTTTATTATCTAATCTTTGGAATAGATGGTTTACTAATAGCTTGTTTAGTTATGTATTTGGTTATGTCTGGTTTTAATAAAAAGACTTTTAAGGAAGTATTTGCTAATAAAGATAAAATTATAATTTATGTATTGTCCATTATTATTTTAACAACTGGAATATCTTGTTTAAGTTGTAATTGTAGTAAAAAGGGAAGTTCTTCATCTGTTAATAATATGAATCAAGGTAGTAAGCTTAGTTATTCTGCTGAAGAGGAAATTACGGAAGATACAACAATTACAGATGGTAGTTATACCTCTACTAAGAGTGATTCAAATGCTATATTAGTAAGTGGAGATATAGATACTACTATTTCTAATATTTCTGTTTCTAAAACAGGTGATTCGGATGGTGGAGATAATACTAGTTTTTATGGTACTAATTCGGCTATTTTAGCAAAGGATGGAGCTAATTTAGTACTTGATAATATTACAGTTACTACAGATGCTACTGGAGCTAATGGTGTATTTAGTTATGGTGGAAGTGCAACAACAAATAATTCTAATAGTGATGGTACAACTGTTACAATTAGTAATTCAAAAATTACAACTACTAAAGATAATTCTGGTGGAATAATGACTACTGGTGGTGGTATAATGAAAGCTTCTAATTTGGAAATAAATACAGCTGGTACATCGAGTGCAGCAATAAGATCAGATATAGGTGGTGGAAAAGTTATTGTTGATGGTGGTACTTATACTACTACTGGACAAGGTTCACCAACTATATATTCAACTGCAAATATTTCAGTTAAAAATGCAACTCTTACAGCAAAGGCATCTGAGGGAATCGTTATTGAAGGAAAGAATTCTGTAGAAATTGATAGTTGTACATTAACAGATACAAATAATAAATTAAATGGTCAATCAACTACTTATAAGAATATTTTCTTATATCAATCAATGAGTGGAGATGCAAGTGTTGGTAATTCTACATTTACAGCTAGGAATAGTAAAATTATTACTAATAAAGGTGATTCATTTTATATTACTAATACCAAAGCAGTAATTAATTTGGAAAATAATACTATAACTAATAATGATAATTCTGGAAATTTTCTACGAGCAAAGAGTGATTCTTGGGGAAATAGTGGTTCAAATGGTGGTGATGTAGTTCTTAACATGACTAAACAGAGGGCTATTGGTAATATAGTAATTGATAATATTTCAACATTAGATATTACTATGAAAGATAATTCTTATTATGAGGGTATTATTAATGGTGATAATAATGCAAAAGAAATATCTTTAACTTTAGATAGTTCTTCTAAGATTAAATTAACTGGAGATTGTTATGTAACTTCTTTTAGTAATAGTGATTCAAGTAATAGTAATATTGATTTTAATGGTTATAAATTATATGTAAATGGCGTTAGTATATAGTGTTATCTATTACTAAAATTGTTATATAAAAAATCTAATTCTACACTTATAGCAATGAGTTCATGATGAATTTATTGCTTTTTGTACTGTTTTGTATTATAATAGCAGATAAATTTTAAGGGGAGATATTATGTTAAAAAGTGGTTATGATGTTTTATTAGTTGGAAATAGACAGCTTAATTCTAGTGAGTTAGAAAAAATGGGTAGGGAGTGCATTTCTAATTATAGTCAAAAGAGAATAGTTTCTGATAATGATTGTGAAAATGCTGATAAGTTATCTGTGGCTTTATTTGAAGATAGTCCTCATATATATGTAAATCCAACAGAAAATTTAATGTTAGGAAATTATGTAAAAGATGGAGATACTGTTGCGACAGTTTATGGTAGTGGAGATTTTGCTTTAGATGCTGTTTTTCACGGAGCTAAGGAAGTAGTGGGATTTGATATTAATAAACTTCAATATCCTGTTGGTGCTTTTAAGACTGCAGCATTGAAAGTATTAGATTATGATGATTATTTTGCTTTCTTTTCTGATACTATGAGTAGTTTATATTTGGATAAGAGTGTTTATGGTAAAATTAAGTTAGCTGATCCTAAAAACAAATTTTATAAATTTTGGGATCCAATGATTAATCAATACGATAAAGATAAGAAAAGTTTAAGTGGTAATCCAATAGTTGGTATGGGTGAGTTTTCTTTATTTGAAATTGCTTTAACATATTCTAAAATTATGGGTATTAGTTATGCCAAAATTCCAGAACTTATTATGGGACCACAAGGTGTACAAACACCTGGCAGTTATAATGAAAATGCAAGCTCATATGAAGATACTAAAGAAAAATTAAAATCTTCTAATATTTCTTTTTTAAAGAGTAGTTTATTGGGCTTTAGAAGACAGCTTGTTTTATCTAAATATTTAGGTAGTAATTTTTCTGGATTTGATACTATTTATTTGTCTAATGTCCCAGAATATATAGAGGGCGATTCTTTTGTTAATACTGTTCAAAAACAGCTGATGCCATTATTAAAAGACGATGGTAGTGTTGTTTATTGTTGTCAAGGAAGAGACCCTAAAATACTTAGTGGTGGTATTAGCAGTTTAAATTTACGTGATAATATGTCTGTTGATGCTATCCAAGAGAAAAATGATGTTATAGCATTTGATATGCTTAGTAAAATGTATGGTGTTTCTATTGAAACAGCTCCAACTTTATCTGATTTTAATGGCCCTAGCAAACATGATACCTTTGTTAAAGTTATGAAAAAATGAACGACTTGTTCGTTTTTTTTTAGAAACAAATACTTTATTTTTCATATAATACAATATGTGAGGTTTTTTATATGAATTGTAATGATAAGTTTGATGATATTATAGAATCTAATAAATTACGAAACAAATTACGTGAAATGGGGATTTGTGGTTTGGTAGGACCTACAGGTCCAACTGGACCCACTGGACCAACTGGGCCAACTGGAGCAGGTTTGAGAATTCTTGGTTCTTTTGATAGTATGGATGATTTAATAAAATATCATCCAACTGGTGATAATGGGGATTGCTTTATAGTTCAGGGAGATTTAGTTGTTTGGGATGAGGATACAAATTCTTGGAAATCAACAGGAGCTATTGAAGGGCCTCCTGGTGAAGCTGCTACTATAGAAGTTAAGGATACTAGAACAGGTGATGCTGGTACTGATGCTATAGTTTTGGATAATGCAGTTGGTAATCATCATTTTTTAGAGTTTGTTATACCTAGAGGTGAAAAGGGTGATCAAGGTGTTCCAGGAGAAAAAGGTGATCCGGGTGCACAAGGTCCTAAAGGTGATACTGGTGCGATAGGTCCAATAGGTCCAACTGGTCCAACTGGGCCACAAGGTTCACTTGGCCCTACTTCTTACAATGTGGTTTGTTTTGCTAGTTTTAAGGATTCTACTACTGCAGGCACTTCTACAATTACTACCACTAGAATTATCCCTGGACTTTCTGATATTATATCTATCTCTGGTAATCAAATAAAGGTTGCAAGGACCAGTGTGTTTGAAATTACTTTGTGCGGTAGAATATCTGGTGTTACTAATGATACTGGTGGTAAATTTTATTTATATAATACTACAACTGGTGAGAAGATTAGCGATATGGAATTTGTTCTTGATAAAGGTAATACTAGCGATATGGATTTTTCAGAAGTTAATTTTGCGGATGTCTATGCTGGTGGTAATCTTGAAGTTAGGACAGAGATTATTGGAAATGATACTGGTAGTGTTTCTTTTTCAATGATTAATATTATTCTTAAGAGTTATAAGATGTAAATTATACAAATACTGACCTTTGGGTTGGTATTTTTGTGTTTATGAAAATGTTTTTATTGTGCTATAATATTGTAGATGAAGTAGGGTGTTTTGAGGTATGACAAAATAATGACTTGAAATCAATATAAAATGAAAATATTTGAGTGTAGTAGATAAACATGGTATAAATTAGGATTGTATTTATGTAGATTAATTGTTATATAGGGGGCTAAGATGGATTTTGTTTTTCATGGGAGTTCTACTCCAAATTTAAAAGTTTTAAAACCAAATAAGAGTACTCATATGAAGGAATGGGTATATGCGACACCATCAAAAGCAATCGCAACTATATTCTTATCTAAAATGGGTAATGATTTGTATTATTCATTATCTGGTAATGGTATAGAATATCAGTTGAATTAGTGGAGAGAGGTCCTTTGATGTTTAAAAAGATCTTTGATTGTGATGGATATATTTATAAATTAGATGCCTCAAATTTTAAAAGAGGTATGACTACTTGGTCTCTAGAGGTAGTGAGTGATAGAGAAGAAAAAGTTATTGATTGTGAGTATGTAGAAAATGTTTATAATGAATTGCTTAAATTAAATGAAAATGGTGAAATCATTAAAATGGTGAGGTGATTAAGATGAATTTGATTGGTAGTAAAACAATAGAAACAAAAAGGTTAGTTTTAATAAACTCTAAGATGAAAGAACAAAAAAGATTATGGGAGATATTAATGATACCAGAAGTAAATAAATGGTATTTAACAGGTGCTAAAAAGCATGCGAATAACCCTGAACATTGGACTTGGGAAAACCAAGAGAAATTTTATAAATCCAAAGTCCTTAATGCAAACAATAAAGATGTATTTGTATGGAGTGTATTTTTAAAGCCTGAATACGCAAATAATGGTTGTGAAGAAATAATTGGACAGGTATCTGCTCAAGAAAGTGGGGAAGATATAACTATTCGCGATGTGGGTTGGTATATAAATCCATCTTATCAAGGAAAAGGCTATGCAACAGAAGCTGCTCAAGCAATGATAGATTATATGTTTAAAGAAGTAGAAATAGTTAAAATTTCTTCTGGTGCAGTAAAAGATAATTCATCATCTTGTAGAATATTTGAAAAATTGGGATTTAATAAAGTTGGGGAAGTAATAGAGGAATCGCCTTATACCTTTTATGGTGGACTATTAACTTTTTCTAAATATGAATTAACAAGAGAGGGGTATTTTAATAATGAAAATAATAGAATATGAAGATAAATATCTAGATGATGTTAAAGATTTATTAGTTGAACTTGAAGAATATATTGTATCAATTGATAAAGATAATTTAGATCAAGTTCATCCAGAATATAGAGATAAAATGGCAATTTTGGATTTAAAAGAAGTTAAAGATAATAATGGAAAATGTTATCTGGCAGTTGAAGATAACAAAGCTATAGGCCTAATTATGGGATGTATTTTTCCGTAT
>CAKOUW010000008.1 GCA_934120715.1 uncultured Bacilli bacterium
TATAAAAAATATGAAGTAGTTTATATTAAAGATAACCAAATACAAGAAACTATACCAGCAACAATAGAAGATGGATACATAGTATTTGAAACAACTCATTTAAGTCATTATGGAATAGTAGCAACAGAAAAATCATTAAATACAAATATAATAGAAAATCCAAAAACAGGAGATAATGTAGGATTTTATATTGTAACATCTATTCTTTCAATGATTGGATTAGCAGGTGCTGGAGTATTTGCTTATAGAAGAAAACAAACAAATTAAAATGTGAGTTAGAGTTTTCTCTAACTCCTTTTTTAACAAAGAAAGGATGATAATATGAAGAAACGAAAATTAAAAATTAAGAAGAAACAAATTATCATTATTTCATGTGTTCTTCTAGTTATATTGTTAGTAATAATACTAATAACTACGAGCAATGTAAAAGTTGGCAAGATCAAAAATGGTAAAGCTCTTTATATTGATAGAATTGTTAATGTAACAAATTATAAAGATAAAAATAAAGTTGTTATTGAGTTTGAAAATAATAAAGAACTTATAGATAACTGCATTATAACTACTGAGTTATATGAACAATTTAAAAACAAAGATACAAAATATAATTTAACTATTAAAGACTATTTAAAATCAAACGATATTAGTGCCAAAGAAAATTATAATATAAATAAATCTTTACAAATGAAATATATTGATGAAGATACTAACTATATGGATTACTTCGCAATGACTTGTGGATTTAAGAATAAAAAAGAGCTTATGAAATATACTAAATCGGTTATCAAACTTGCTAATAAAGAAAAATAAAAGAATAGATTTTCTAATTGGAATTTCTATTTTTTTTCTATTGTTTGTAATAAAAAATTCTATTCACTAGGTCTATGAACAATATACGTGTTATATTTTGATTATGTATATTTTTATTTTTTTCATAAATTATTATGAGGATGTGAGAGTATGCAAATAATAGACGATAAGACTGTGGTGGTAACTACAAGTGAGGAATTTAAAAAAATATTAAGTGAGGATAATAAATATGTATATATTTATTTTGGAAATGATATAACACTTGATTCTGGGTTTACTATTAATAGTAATAAGCAAAAAATAATTATAGATGGCACATATCAGAATCATGAATATACATATTCTAATTATTTGTCTGAGATGGATGATATTATTACAGCAAGTTCAACTAATCATATCATAGTTATTAAAAATTTAATTATAAAATCTTCTCATAGTTTAGGGGTTATATATGTCCCTGATGATATTAATTATAGAAATGTTAAAGTTATATATAGTAAAGTTAAATTTAATGGTGTAAAGTTATCTTATAATCCATATGGGATAATTAAAATATTAAATAGTGAGATAACTGTTGAGGATACTAATAATGTAAATGCTCAGAGAATTTGTGATTGCAATCAAGTTGAAATTGGGGGTAAAACTACTTTAGTTAGTCCTAATACGGCTTTTTCATATCAACACACTATAGATCCAGCATTGTTTACTATACTTATAAATAGTAGAGTTAGTTTAAATACTACAAATGCTTTTTTTAATGGTACGCCAAGATTAGATTTTAGAGTGTTATATAATTCAGAGTTTAATTTGGTTACGGGAAACGGATTCGCGCAAACTCTTAATAATGGGTGTAGAAATGTTTTAATTGATGAGTGTTCTACTTTTAATTTTGTTGAAAATAACCATCAGAGAGTTCCTATGTGGAATGTTTATGGTGATTTTATTATAAATGAGGGTGCTAGTTTGTTCATAATAAATACTTTTGCTAATGCACCAGTGGACAATTATAATATTTATTTTAAAGGTACGAATCAAAACTTTATTATTAATAATCCTAAGAATATTACTATTTATAATAAAAATGCTAATATATTATATACAACAAATCCTGTTAAATTTTCTTTTACATTTAATAGATTAAATATGTGGCAAGATTCTATTGACATTGCAATTGCAGGTAGTATTGATAATTTGCCGGACTATTCTTGGTATAAAGATGATAATTTGTCGGAGATAAGTGGGATTTTTGATAAGAATACTACAACAATAATTAAAACTAATTATACTGAGGAGGAAAAGAGAAAATTACCTAGTTTAGATAAATTTATTTTTCAAAATAAGAAAGAATTTTCTATTGGGATGATTAAGGTTAATATTCATCCAATTGATAATGCTTCTATTAAAATATCTGGTCATACAATGGCAAATACAGATGTTTTGATTGCTTTTGATGATATAAGTGAAGTTGTAACTTCGAATGTTGATGGCTTATTTGAATATATTTTAGAAGAAGATATTAAAGATGGAACTAATATAAAAGTTATTGTTTGTACACCTACTAGTTTTATTTATAATACAAGAGATATAATAACTCCTTTTGATGGGGAAGTTACTCTTCTAAAGTCTACTGAAGTTGCAACATTTGACAATATACCTATGACTCTTAATCCTGTTATCTTGGGTAGAACAAGTTCTAGTACAGTAACGGTAGTAGATAGTAGGAAAAATAGTAATAGCTGGAATTTATATATTAGTTATTTAAATCCAATGATGAGTAAAGATGCTAAAGTATTAAGTGATTCATTAATATTTAAGAAGTTTGATAATGAGACATTTATGTTAAGAACAAGTCCGACTTTGGTATATCAAGGAGTAAAAGCAAGTGAAGATGTAAGTGTCGAGAATATAACATTTTCCAAAGATAAGGGGTTACTATTAAGGTTAGATGGTTCAACTTTTAATTTAAATGATGAATATGCAACTAGATATATATGGACAATAGAATTGGAGTAGTATATATAGCCTTTTCATATATTCAATGTATACATAAAATATATTATAATGGGGTGATTTATGAATAATGAGCATGTTTATATAAAATTAGTATCTAATGAAGGTCTTTGTAATAACAAAGTTGATGTTGTTTTAAAGGATAATTGTAATAATATTATTTTTAGAAAAGTAGTTAGTATTTATGAGAAAATTAAATTACCTGTATTTAATAGAAAAGTTTATA
This sequence comes from uncultured Bacilli bacterium, assembly GCA_934120715.1. Taxonomy (GTDB): domain Bacteria; phylum Bacillota_I; class Bacilli_A; order RF39; family UBA660; genus CAG-877. Next base: position 3,044 of record CAKOUW010000008.1, read on the forward strand.
AATTATTAATATGTTCCGGGAATGGATTAATACAAATACCATTATATGCTTTAAATAATCAAACATACTATATATGTATTGATAGAAAGAACTTTAATAATTTGAAACATAGAATCAGTGTATTATTATTTGATTCTAGTTATCCGGAAATTAAAATAAGAGAGGGGGAAATGATTTTATGGCAATAAGACATAGAGTTCCTATAACCAATAGTTTGGGTAGTTTGGAAATAGTCAATGGAAATTATAATGTGTCTGCAGAAGTGCCTGGATATGATAGTACAACATTAACTCCTAAAAGTATAGAAATAGTAAATGATACTGAGACTTATAATTTTACAATTTCAGCAACAGGTACTCTTACAATACATGTTACAGATACTGGTAGTTCTACTACTGGAATACAAATAGTAGGAGCTAAATTTATAAGAACAGATTATCAGGGAAATGAAACAGGTGTTGAGATAACCACAGATACAGATGGAAATGCTAAGTTTACAAATGTTCCATTTTCGCCAAGTAAAAGTTCTAAGATATATTTTAAACAAGTTTCTAGCGATGGTAAGCATACATTTAGTGAAGAGTTAAGAAGTATAGAGATGAAAGTGAATGAAGAAGTCGTTGAGATAGCAAATCCTATGGCACCACTCAAAAGGTTTACATTAATGGATTCAAATTTTGTAAATGTGCCGATTGAAGATGGAGATTTGTATCTTGAGGAAAATTAAAGTGATGGTAGACACCTTAAAATGTAAAATTTAGGAGGGGTTAGTGTGAATAATGTTGTTCATCATTGTAATTGTAATGATGATTATGAAAAAATAAAAAAGAGAATAGAAGAAGAAAATATAGTTAAACGTTGCTATATACAAGGGCCAAAGGGAGAAAGAGGAGAACAAGGAATTCCTGGGCCTCAAGGACCAAAAGGTGAAGATGGGCCAACTACTATTAAAGTAGGAAAAACGGAAACCTTAGATGCTAATAAGGATGCTATTGTTGAAAATGTAGGAACTGATAAAGATGTGATTTTAAATTTTAAAATTCCAAGAGGAGAAAAGGGAAAAGATGGTGACAAACTGGTTGTAGGTAAAACGGAAACTCTGGACGCTAATGCAAAAGCTAGGGTTATAGATACATATATTGGAAATGTTCATACACTTGACTTTTATATACCACAGGGGTTTGATGGTGCAAATGGCGATGTTGGTCCAAAGGGCGAACAAGGACCACCGGGACCAAAAGGTGATATAGGTCCTCAAGGTTCTACTGGGGTGGCTTTACTTGAAGCTTATGCAAGCCTTTATGAAGATAATGGTAATTCATATTCTTTGATGCCAAATATTGCCTATCAGGTTGAACTTAGTCAACAGAGTCAGATGAAAAATGTTGATATATCGTTTACTAATACAGTTAAGATTCAAAAAGCTGGAATATATAAAGTGGATTACTTTTTTGAGGCTAAATCTTCTGCAACTGCAGATGTTTCTATTGAAGTTAGAAAGGAGAATGTTACTATTAATGGTACTAAAATTACTAGGAGAGTAGATAATCAAGAATATGTAACATTTACTGGTTCTATCATTGTAAATTTAAATGTTGATGAGAAAATAGATTTGGCAATTTCTTCCCCTACAGCGGTGGTACTTACACCTGAAAATGACACTATTTCTTATTTAACTATAATGAAAATAGGATCTCTATAGGTTGTGATGTTTTGTTTGCTTTGAAATAAAGATTCATAAAATATTAAATATTATGATGAATTAACTATTCTTGATTCTTATAAAATTTGCTTAGAGAAAAAGTTAAGAATGTTATATTATTTTAGTCCTGATTGGAATTTATAAAATAATAAAAAATTAAGATTATTTTTCTGTGCATTATGGAGGTAAATAACATTTGCTTCCTTTTTTGATCTTATAGAGAAATTCAAAGTTAGTAAGAATTTAAAAGTAATGAGGAACTAAAAAACTAGATATTTTTTACAATTAGGTTTAGGATGAACGGAAGTGTAAATTTTGATTTAGTCAAAAGAGCTAAAAATTCTACAACATCAAGGAAAATATACTCAATGGTTTTACACTTTAGACGAATAAATCGTCATCTTATTTTATGTCAATATCAATTTTGTAGTAAATATAAATCGGTATTAAATGATATTCCATCAGGATTTCATAGTAATGGCATATTTAATATATCTGAAATAAATGGAATACATTCTCAACTTGAAACTTGCTTAAGGTATCAATGAGACATTTACAAGAATATTTAGATTATTCATAATGAAAAAAAGATTTTTGTTAAATAAAACAAAACAGAATCTTATTCTAAAATCATAATAGATAATAATTATATAAAATCGTGAAAAAACGTGTCTAAAAGCTTGACATAAATCCAATATCTGATTTCAATCAAAATAAAAAATTTCAGATTTAAAAAAAGAACTTGTTTATGTATATTTTGAGGATAAGATATGGCAGACTAGGGAAAACAACAGCAATCTAAATAGAATTAATTCTAGATTAGAAAGTCTAAGCTTTTATGAAGGTGCATATATTTATGCATTATGATGACTAGAATGTTCTAGCTTTTTATTATATAATAATTAAGGTGATTTAAGTGGATATAGATAATAAAAAGAGATGTTCTTGGTGTAATTTGAATAATAATCTTTATGTTTTATATCATGATAATGAATGGTGTAAGTTAAATTTAGATGAAGATTATTTATTTGAAATGTTAATTCTTGAATCATTTCAAGCTGGTCTATCTTGGGAATGCATTTTAAATAAGAGAGACGACTTTAGAGTGGCATTTGATAATTTTAATATAGATAAGATTATTAATTATGATGATATAAAGATTAATGAATTATTAGGTAATAAAAAAATAGTTAGAAATAAGCTTAAAATAAATGCTACTATTGGTAATGCTAAAGTATTTAGAAAAATAAGGGATGAGTTTGGCTCTTTTGAAAAATATTTAAGAAGTTTCTGGGATGGAAAAATTGTTTATGAAGTTAATAAAACCACTTCAAAATTATCAAACAATATTTCTAATGATTTAAGAAGAAGAGGGATGAAGTTTGTAGGTAGTACTATTATTTATTCATATTTACAGGCTATTGGTATTATTTATTCACATGATAAAGATTGTTTTATGTATAGGGATTAGGCCTTTTATAAATATTTTACTGGCTAAATTTAGAAAAATGTAATAATATAATAGTGTAATATTACTATATTTATAAGGGGAGTTTATATGGCATATATTGAATTTAATAATATTAGAAAAATATATAAGACTGGTGAAGTGAAAATTGCGGCTTTAAATAAGGCTAATTTTTCTGTTGATAAGGGTGAATTAGTTTGTATTTTAGGACCAAGTGGTGCTGGAAAAACGACGGCTTTAAATATTTTAGGTGGTATGGATAGTGCCACTAGTGGAAAACTTATAGTTGATGGTCTTGATATTACTGAGCTTAAGGGAAAAGATTTAATCAAATATAGAAGAAGTGATATTGGTTTTGTATTTCAGTTTTATAATTTAGTTCAAAATTTAACAGCTTTAGAGAATGTAGAGCTTGCTGTTCAACTTTGCAAAGATCATTTAGATCCTAAAAAGATTCTAAAAAGAGTTGGACTTGATAAAAGAATGAATAATTTTCCTTCACAACTTTCTGGTGGGGAACAGCAACGTGTTGCGATTGCTAGAGCGATTGCTAAAAACCCTAAGCTTTTATTGTGCGATGAGCCTACAGGGGCACTTGACTATAAAACAGGTAAACAAATACTTAAATTATTAGAAGAAGTGTGTAGAAAAGAAAAGATGACAGTTATAATTATTACTCATAATAGTGCTATTGCACCAATGGCTGATAAGGTTATTAAGTTTAAAAATGGAGCAGTTTTAGATGTTGAAATTAATAAGAAGCCTAAGCCAATTGAAGAAATAGAGTGGTAATTTATGAAAAAGAATAGAATACTTACAAATAGTTTAAGAGTAATAAAACTGTCTTTTCCAAGATTTTTATCATTGACTGTAATTAGTATGTTAGGAGTTTTTTGCTTTGCTGGACTTGGAGCAACAGCTCCAGATATGATTAAAACGCTTGATAATTATTTAGATAGTACTAATACATATGATATTAAGATATTATCTACTATGGGTTTTACTGATAATGATATTAGTGCTTTAAAAAAGATTAAGGGTGTTAATCAAATAGAAGGTGGATACTCAAAAGATGTATTAATTGCTGAAGATGATAGTGAATATGTTATTAATGTATCTTCTCTTCCTACTGATATTAATAAATTAAAATTAATAAAGGGTAAATTACCAAGTAAAGATAATGAAATTGTAGTAGAAGAAGTTATGTTATCAAGATGTAATCTAAAAATTGGTGATACTATATTACTTTCAGATGAAGCTTTTATTAATAAAGAAGTTAAAATAGTTGGTACTGTTGATAGTAGTTTATATTTTAATGCTATTGTATCATCTTCTATTAGAGGAAATACTTCTATTGGTACTGGTACAATTAATTATTATACTTTTTGTTTAGCTAGTAATTTTAATCAAGACTATTATACTAATATTTATCTTACTGTAACAGATGCTTTGGAGTTAGAAACTTCAAAAGATGATTATAATGACTTAATAAATCAAGTTACTAAAAGAATTGAAAATATTAGTAATAGTCAAGAAAAAAATAGGCGTGATCAAATATATAATGAAGTGCTTGATAAGATTACTAAGGAAGAGGATGATGGTAATAAAAAGTTTGATGAGGTGGCTGCTACATTAGATTCTTCAAAAGAAGATCTTGATAAGGCAAAGGCTAATTTAAATACATATAAGAATAAATTAGCTAGTACTAAAACGATGCTTAATCAAGCAAGAGCTTCTATTGATGATGCATGGGGTAAATATAGGGCTACTTTAAGTGAGAATAATATTAATGAGGCTGAGATAGATAAAAATATAGAGTATTTAGAAAGTGAAATTGCTAAGATTAATCAATTAATAGAGGCTGGTTCTTCGACTGATGAGTTGAAAGGGCAATTAACTAATTTAAATACTAAGCTTGCTCTATTAAAACAACTTAAATCTGTTAAGTCTGAAATATTAAATAATGAGGCTCAATATAATTCTAATCTTAATCAATATAATACTTCATATAATTCTTATCTTAGTAGTTTAAATCTTTATAATACTAATTATGATAGGTATTTGGAATCTTTAGATACTTATAATACTGAAAGAGCTGATTTTAATGAAAAAATTAGTGAAGCTAAGGAAGACCTTAATAAAATAGATATGCCTAGTTGGTATATTTATGATAGAACTGATTATACTACTTATGCTGAATATGTTGATGATACTAATAGTATTAAAAATTTATCAGGAATATTTCCAATAGTATTTTTTGCAGTTAGTATTTTAGTTAGTTTAATTTCTATGAATAGAATGGTTGAAGATGATAGAGGAGAAATTGGTACTTTAAAATCTTTAGGTTTTTCTAATAAAGATATAATGATTAAGTATTTGTTATTTTCATTTTTAGCCATGGTGATTGGTGGGGTACTTGGTAGCTTACTTGGAGTAGTTATTATTCCATCATTAATATTTAAAATTTATAAGATATTATTTGATATTCCTAATTTTTATCTAGGACTAAACTTAAATATAACAATAATTGGTTTCTTAATTTCCTTTATTTGTGTATGTGGAGCAACGGTTTATACAGTCTCTAAGGTATTAAAAGAGAAGCCTTCAGAACTTATGAGACCTAAAGCACCTAAAAGTGGAAAGAGAGTTTGCTTAGAAAAAATATCATTTATTTGGGATAATATTAGTTTTTCAAATAAAGTAACTATTCGTAATCTATTTAGATATAAAAAACGTGTTATAGTAACTATTGTTGGTATAGCTGGTTGTTGTGGACTAATGCTTTGCGGATTTGGTATTAAAGACTCTATTATGGATATAGCTGGTAGACAGTATGGAGAGATTTTTAAATTTGATGCTATGGCATATGTAAATAATATTTCATCTAATACTGAAATTTTTAATAATTCTATGATTACTAGTACCGTATACACTAATAATTTAAAGGTTACTGTTTCAGATACTAATGTTAATTTATTTATTGCTAATGATAATGAAGAATTAGATAAAGTGGTTAATTTATTTAATTATAAAACTAAGAAGAGGATAAAGTTAGTTAAGGGTAAGGTAGTAATTACAGAAAAACTTGCTTCTTTAAAGAAATTAAAAGTAGGGGATAAGATTAATATTGTTGATGTTAATAATAAAAAATATCAATATGAAATATCTGATATTACGGCTAATTATTTTGAACATTTTATCTATATGGATAGAAATACATATGAAGAGTCAGGTGGAGTATTTGATGCTAATGTAGTTTATTTAAATACTAAGAAATTAAGTAATAAAGATAAAGATGTTCTTAGTGGAGAGTTACTTAAAAATGATGAAGTTCTTAGTGTTAATTATGTTTCTTCTTTAGTAGAAGTTATTACTAATATGTTAAATTCATTAGATGAGGTTGTATTTATACTAATAGTTTTAGCAGCTTCTTTATCCTTCGTTGTTTTATATAATCTATCAAATATAAATATAATGGAGAGAAAAAGAGAGATAGCTACTTTAAAAGTATTAGGTTTTTATAATAAAGAGGTTGATAATTATATAACTAAGGAAAATATTATTTTAACTATTATTGGTATTTTAATTGGTCTTGGGTTTGGATATTTACTTACTAATATTATTATTACTACCGTTGAGATTGAAAAGGCTAGATTTTTAAAGAGAATTTGTTTTAATAGTTATATATATGCAGCAGGAATGTCCTTTATCTTTACACTTATTGTTAATATAGTAACACATTTTAGTTTAAAGAAAATTGATATGATTGAGAGTCTTAAGAGTGTTGAATAGCACTCTTTTTTGACATTTTAATGTTTTTATGGTATAATGTGTTCATTTGATGGGGGTTATATTATGGGAACTATTGTGAATAAAAGTGACTTCGAAAAATTGTTTGATGGCATGAGACGAAATGTTAGGACATATGAAAATTGGATTTCTGATTATGATGTTGATCTTTATTTAGCTGATGGTAGAAAAATTAAGTATTGTGTACCAAATTTTTGTGTTCCACATTTATTAGGCGTTAATATAAACTATCTTGAGTCGACTGGATTATTTGAAAAGCAAAACGCTTATTCGTTATTGAAAGAGATGCTTGCTAATGGATATAGAGTTTATTCGAATATTGTTAACGGAGTTGTTGATTATAATAGATTATTTTCTGAACACGTTGCTAAAAAAGTTGATAATTTTGAAGATAATGTTAGAATTAATGTAAAAGACTCTGTGTTAGTTTGTGAATATAAGAAAGATAGAACTTATGCTAATAATGACTATAGTTTTGAATTTGATTACATAATAGTGAAAAAAACAGCTGATGGGACTTACTTAATGCTAGGATTGAAGAATAATGGGTATGATTATGCTCCTATGACTTCACAAGCTTATGATTCTTTGGAATCACTAAATGAAAAATTATCTACTATTATTAAAAATCAAAAAATAACATTTATTAGTCGTGTTGGTTATGGAAATGGAAAAAGCTTTTATTTATATGATGATGATAAAATTAAGAGAGTTAATTCCTTAAAATATTATGCTAATGAGTTTGATGCTATTGTTGACGTTTCTGGAGACTATGTGAGAAATCTTGACCATACAAAAAATAATAGATCAAGAGGAGGAAATATGAGTTTTGCTATGGCTTCATCTATTATTGATAATTTGGGAGATGGCAAAATTATTACACCTGAAATTTTGGGATTTTCTAGTTTTGATGATATTGATCCTAATATATCATCTGTTATTATTCAGATAAATAATCTAATTGTATCAGGAACTAGTGGCGGTAATTTAGAGAACTTTTCTTATTCGGAACTTCTTAATCTAAGAAAGGCTTGTGATGATTACAGGACAAGTACTGGTCAACTTCAAGAAAAAATAGATTCTTTATCGGATGTGATTCAATCACAAGAAGATACTATTAATTCTTTAGCTGGGGAGAATGAATCTTTAAAAGAAGCTCAGAGAGCAGCAGTTAAAATATTATTACCTAATGAAAATAAATAGTTTATATTATCCTAAGTAAAGGTTTTCCTTTACTTTTTTCTTTAAAATAATAGTGTTGTATGATATACTCAGTTGGTAGTATATGGTCATATATATTTAATTGAACTTATATTTTAGATATTATTGGAGGAGTCTATGAATAATATTTTATTATATGGTGGAACTGTTTTAACTATATTTTCATATTTATGGTTTATAGTTTTACATTTTATAGGAAGAAGTCATAAAACTAAAGATAATTCATTAGAGTTAATTTTGAAAAGAAAAGGCAGTAGTTCTATCAATGTTATTAAAAGTTCTGATGGTATATTTAGTAAATATAATATTAATAGATCTATGATTAAGCTTTCTGATAAAAGTTATGATAAGAGTGATCTTTTTTCTGTGGCTGTTAGTTATATTTTATCTGGATATGCTGTTTTAAAAGATAAGTTTTTTATAATTTCTAAAGTTTTTAGAGAAGTTAAAATTATTAGTTTTTTACCAATTGTATCTGTTGGAATTGCTTTTATTTGTAATAGTAGAGTTGATAGTATGATTGGTTTAGTAGGACTTGTAGTTATTTTGATTTATTTATATATGATTGATGATATTAATAATAATTTAATTGATAATAGTAAGATTGATAAGGATATTATTGTATTTACTAAGAAGATTATTATTATTAATAGATTATTTTTTATTTCAACCTTAATATTTTCTATTAAGATGTTGATTAGTATTTTAATGTGAGGATTGATAATGTGCAGAAGTTTAAGGCGGTAAAGATTAGTAGTATTTTAGGAATAGTTGGAAATGTATTTTTATTAATAATTAAGATGATTGTTGGTATTTTTTCTAATAGTCAGGCTATGATGGCTGATGCTTTTAATAGTGCTGGAGATATATTTTCTTCTATAATGACTTTTGTTGGTAATAAGATAGCATCTAAGCCTTGTGATGATGATCATAATTTGGGACATGGAAAAGCTGAGTATATTTACTCTTTATTTATAAGTATGACTATGTTTATAATGGTTTTTCAAATACTAAAGAGTTCTATAACTTCTTTAGTAAAACATGATTCTATAATTTTTTCTTATTGGTTAGTTGTTGTTTGTATTGTGACAATAATAGTTAAATTTTTACTTTTTATTTATACTAATCATGTATCTAGGAAATATGATAATTTATTAGTAAAAGCTAATGCTAATGATCATAGAAATGATTGTATACTTACTTTGTTGAATTTAATTTCTTGTCTTTTAAGTTTGAAGAAAATATATTTTGTAGATGGTATTGTTGGTATAATTATTTCTATTTGGATTTTATTTACAGCGATTGATATTTTTAGAGAAAGTTATAATGTTTTAATGGATAAGTCAATTGATTTAGAAACTAAAGAGAAAGTATATGATGTTATTTTTAGTTATAAAGATGTTGTTACTGTATCGCATTTTAATTCTGTACCTGTTGGGTATCAGTACCAAATATCGTTTACTATTTTTGTAGATGGAGATTTATCAACGTTTGAAAGTCATGATATTGCTAATAGATTAGAAAAAGAAATAGATAAAAAGTTTGATGAAATATATTTAACAGTTATTCATGTTAATCCGATTAAAGTTAATAAAGATAGGAATGTTAAGGATTAGTTCTTAATTTACAATTTGTAATATACATGGTACAATTATTGCTAGGTGAGGACGTGAATTTATGGATGAATTTGATATTAAGAGTAAAAGAATTAGTATATTAGATAATTATGGGGAAAACTTTTTAGATAAAGACTATATTACTAATCCAGCTATTGGTCGAGATAATGAGATTAAGCAGTTAATTCTAATTTTACTTACGCCAGATAAGTCGGCTGTTTTAGTTGGTAAACCTGGTGTTGGTAAAACAGCTATTGTTGAGGGATTAGCTTATCGTATTCAAAATGGATTAGTACCAAATTCTTTAAAAGATTATGGTGTGGTTAAAGTCAATACATCGGCTTTACTTGGAGTTGATCCAGTAACTGGAGAGGCTAAGATTAATACTTTGATTGATGAAATTAAAAGTAAAAATAAATTAATTTTATTTATAGATGAAATTCATACATTAATGAGTAGTAGTGGAGAGGCACTGGATTTTGCTAATATGTTTAAACCGGCTTTAGATAGAGGAGATATTAAAGTTATAGGAGCAACTACTAGTGATGAGTATGAAAGATATATTTTAAGGGATAAAGCTTTTGTTAGAAGATTTCAAAAGATCGATGTGGCAGAACCAACTAGAGAAGAAAATATTGATATATTAATGGGAACTCTTCCAAAAATAGAAAAAAGAACTGGTATTAAAATGATGTATACGCCTTATGTACAAAGAAAGATGATGGAGTTTATTACTGATATTACTAGTGAATATAAGAGAATATATGAGATAGGTTCAAGGTATCCAGATGTTTCTTTAACACTTGTTCAACAGGCTTTTTCTAATGCTTTATTTGAAAATAGGAGTGCTGTTAGTGTAATTGATTTTAAAAATGCTATTATTAATAGTAAAAATATTTATCCTGATGTTATACAGAAGTCTATGAGTAGTTTTAATACTATATTTTCTGATCAGATAGCTGAATATAATATAGAGAATGGTATTTATGAAAAATTAGATAGTAATTAATTTCTAGCAATTAGCTAGATTTTTTTGGCAAAAATATATCTTTAGTATATAATACTAGTAAGGATGAATAATAGAGGAGGATACTATTCATTTTAGCGCCAGAACTTTGATTAGTTGACGAGGTTAGTAGTTATCGAAAATTCGGCGGATGCTACTACGGTTTGTGAGTCGTTAGATATATACAAAAAGTAAAATTAAGATTACAACAAAAATATATCATCACTAAATTTTAATATAAGGAGTTATAACTTAATGTGTGGTATTATTGGATATATAGGGGTTAATAATCCTGTTGATATCTTAATTAATGGTCTTAAAAATTTAGAATATAGGGGGTATGATTCAGCTGGAATAGCTTTGAAGAATGATAGTGGTTTTCAAGTTATTAAGAGTGTTGGTGGTATTTCTAATTTAGAAGATAAAATAAGTAAGATGAAACTTATTGCTGCTACAATGGGAATTGCTCATACAAGATGGGCTACTCATGGTGAGTGTAGTGAGAGAAATGCTCATCCTCATACGGTTGGTAAAATTACGCTTGTTCATAATGGTATTATTGAAAACTTTTTAGAATTAAAAGAAGAGTTAGAACAAGATAATGTGGTATTTAAAAGTGAAACTGATACTGAGGTAATTACAGCACTTATAAATAAGTATTATGATGGGGATATTTTTACTGCTTTAAAATGTGCAACAGATAAAGTTAAGGGAAGTTATGCCTTAGCTATATTAGTAGATGGTGATAATAAGATATATGCAGTAAGAAAGGGATCGCCATTAGTACTTGGTATTTCTGAGGATGGTTATTTTGTAGCTAGTGATACTTTAGCTATAATTGATTATACTAATAAATATATTTTATTAGACGAAGATGAAATTGCTGTTTTGGACTTTGATAGTTATAGTGTTTTTAAGGACGGAAAGAAGATAGATAAAGAGGTACTTGTTAATAATACATTGAAAAATGATAGAAGTAAGTGTGGATATGATCACTATATGTTAAAGGAAATAATGGAGGAGCCTGTTGTATTAGAAAAGACGCTTAAACCATTTATTGATGATATTAGTAAGTTACCTGATTTAACAGCTTATAAGAAAATTCATATAGTTGCCTGTGGTTCGGCTTTATATGCTGGTATGATTGGTAAGTCTTTATTAGAAGAGAAAAGTGATGTGGAAGTAATCTGTGAAGTTGCGAGTGAATATAGATATAAGAAGATTTTCTATAATGAGAAAACATTAGTAATTTTAGTTTCACAATCAGGAGAGACAGCTGATACAATAGCAGCGCTACGTAAAGCTAAGGAAAATAATGTAGATACTTTAGCTATTGTTAATGTAGTTGGTTCTACTATTGCTAGAGAAAGTGACAAGCAAATATTTATTGAGGCTGGTCCAGAAATAGCTGTTGCTACTACGAAGGCTTATATTTTACAAGTAGCTATTTTTGCTCTTTTAAGTTATAGATTAGCTAGTAGTAAAAAACTTCTAGAAGATAATATAGAAGAAGAGTTAAAATTAATACCTAAAATATTGAAGAGTGTTTTAGAAAGAGAAAATAATTATATAAAAATTGCTGAAAAGATTTGTAAATGTCATGATGTCTTCTTTATTGGACGTGGAGTTGATTATGCGATAAGTCTAGAGGGAAGCTTAAAATTAAAAGAAGTATCTTATATACATAGTGAGGCTTATCAAGCAGGAGAACTTAAACATGGTACAATTTCTTTAATTGATAAAGGAACAGTTGTTTTTGCTATTGTTACAGATCCAAATATTGCTTTAAAGACTATTTCTAATATAAATGAGGTTAAAGCAAGAGGAGCTTTTGTTATTGATATTAGTAATGATTCTTATGCTAGTTATGATATTGATATAAAAATTCCTAAAGTTAGTAGCTTTTTACAACCTATTTTAGCTGTTTGTGTATTACAATTAATTGCTTATCATACAGCACGTCTTAGAAATTGTGAGATAGATAAACCTAAAAATTTAGCTAAAAGTGTTACAGTAGAATAAAATTTAAAAGTATTTATGGGTACATGTTATATTTACTTTATCTTTATTTTAATATATTAAAATGAAAGGGGAATATAATATGTATTGCTGTGGCGGATATAACAATAATAATGGTGCAGGTTGGCTTTGGATAGTTTTAATAGTATTTATAATTTTATTCTTATTCTGGGGTAATGGAAATAATAATAATGGAGTTTTTTAACCTTCACTAAAAAGCATGTTAAGTGCTTTTTTTTGTGTTGTTTGAATATTATTTTAATGGTGATATTTTATGAATGGTTATATGAATAGTGGTATTAGGGTTAGTTATCCTAGAACAAAATATACAAAACTTAATAATACTATTAAAGATAAGATAGGTAAAATAATCTTTAATTATATGAATCAAGCAGCAGTTTCTTATTTAGATAATTTTACTTATACACTTGATATTTCTTATGAGGATTACTCATATGAGAATATTGAGTCCTTTGTTTTCTTTGTTTCGTCATCAACTGGTGGGGCTCATCCTGATAATACGATATTTACAATTAATTATGATTCTTCAATTGGTAAGATAATAACTATAGATGATTTAGTTAGAAAAAATAATAATATTTTAGCTGTTTTATCTAGAGAATCTTATAATACTTTATCTAAAAATAAAAACATTACTGATAAGCAAATGCTTATGGAAGGATTAAAGCCAACTACTGAAAATTTTTCTAATATAGTGTTTACACCTATTGGTATAAAGATTTATTTTCCACAGTACCAGATAGCTCCATACTCGTCTGGAAGTTTTCAAGTATTAGTTAATTATAAAAATATTTAAATTTGTGTATAAAATAAAAATTTAAGTATCATAAGAAATATATAAACTGGTTTATATATTTTAGTAAAATACTAAATTTAGAACTTTTTCTGAGTAAAAAATTAAATTTAGTATAATTTTTGAGCTCAAAATTTAATTTTACTTGACAAACCATATTTTTTCGATTAGGATATAAAACCATCAGGGAAATTAGCATTTCTCTTGTGAGGGAAAGAGTATGAAGGGTAAAAAAATAATTTATATTTTGATTCTTGTTTTAGCAATTATTTTTACTGTTTATAGTCTTTTTAATTTTCTTTTAGAAAAAAAAGAAATTCGTGAGACTAAAAGACAGTTAGAAGTAGTTGAAGAGAAGAAAAATAAAATTAGTGATGAATTAAATATAAATGATAGGTATGACCAATATAAGAAGGAATTTAATAATAATGATATTATTGGTAGATTAATTATTAATAGTTTAGATATTGATGAATTGTTAGTTCAAACTACTGATAATGATTATTATCTTAGAAGACTTCTAGATGGTACTTACAATGTCATGGGTTCTATGTTTGTTGACTATAGAAGTGATATTGAAAATGGACGTCAAATTAATATATATGGTCATAATTCTGATATATATGATCTTCCATTTAGAAAGTTGCTTAATTATTTAGATAGAGATTTCTTTTTAAATAATAGAAAAATACTACTTGAGACTTTAAATGGAACTAAAACTTTTGAAATATTTTCTGTTAAGGTAATAACAGATGATATAGAGCATACAGAAATTTTATTTGATAATGATGCTGATTTTAATGAACATATTAAGAAGTTGCGCAATAATTCTTTATATGATTCACATGATGAGGTTTCAGGAACAGATCAGATTTTGGTTTTGCAGACATGTCTTATTAATAATACCTTGGGGAAATATTTAATAATAATAGGGAGAAAGGTGTAGGTTATTATGAAAAAATTGAGTAAGATAGTTATGTCTCTTTTGATTCTTGTAGCTTTATGTTTTACCTTTACTGCTGAAGCTGCCACTCTTAGAGATGGTGAGGTTTATGCTAATAAAACTGCTAAGGTAGTAGAAGGTGGAAATGGCCGTGACGTTGATATTACAATTAGTCTTGGTGGGGAATCATTTTCTCATACTACAAGTCAAAAAAGAGAAGTTGTTTTAGTACTTGATAATTCTGGTTCTATGAATGATATGATTTCTGGACCTAATGGTACTGAAATTTCAAAGCTTGATGCTTTAAAGAGTGCTACTAATAGTTTATTAGATACATTATTACCTGATGGTGTTACTAATGATACAAAAGTAGGTATTGTTTATTATAGTACGGGCGCTACTTCAGTTGCACTTACTAATGATAAAGCTGGATTGAAAAGAACAGTTAACGCTATGGTTGCTGATGGTGGAACTAATGTTCAGTATGGGTTGAAATTAGGAAATAGCTTATTTGAGGATAAAAGCGCTTCTCAAAGTTTAATACTACTATCTGATGGAGAACCAACTTATTTTAATGATAGTAATAATGCGCTTCGAGGAGACGGTCAATATGATTATAGCGTTTGCTTAGAACGTGGTGGCTTTCTTGGTCTTGAATGTGTAAAATCTATGAGTTCAAGTGAGGCGGCTATTAAAGAGGCTGAAAATATTAAGGCCACAATCTATTCTATTGGATTTGGTGTTGACTCTAATGCAGAAAGCTTTTTAAAGAAGGTTTCTGGAGCAAGTAGATATTATGGGGCTAATTCTTTAGATTCATTAAAGCAAGCATTTACTGATATTACTGATAAGATTGATGTTATTGCTACTGATGTTTTAATTACTGATAATGTTCCTAAGACTTTCGATATTGATAGAAATTACTTTATTTCTACTTTTGGTGAGGAAGTTAAAATTGATGATTATACTGTTAGATATGGAAATGTTACTGTTAAAACTAATGGTGATGGAAGCAAGACAGTTACAAAAGCTGTTGGTAATTTAAAAGCTGGTGCTGATAATGATTTTACTTTTAGAGTAAAAGCAAGAGATGATTATTATGGAAATATGTTTACTAATGGAAATGCTAGTGTTACTGGTGTAGCTGTTGATGATAATCCTTTCTATATTGAAAGTAAAAGTATAGAAATAGCATTAGAAAAGCCAACTGTTGTTATACCTGCTGTTACTAATGATGATAAATATTCTGTAAATCAGGGTGAAAGCATTAGTGGTAATGTAAGAAATAATGATTCCAAGTCTGTACAAAAAGATAAAAATGCTAAAGTAGTTGATGAAGTATTAGTAGTTACTGGTGTTAGTAAAGGTTCATTAACTTTTAGCAAAGATGGTAAGTTTACTTATGTAGCACCAAAGGATTATTCTGGTAATGTAGAATTTACTTACTATATTAAGACAACTGTAGAAGTTGATGGTAAGACATATGAAGTTAATAGTGATGTTGCAACTGTTACTATTACAATTAACAAGATTCCTACTAAATATGTTGTTCATTATTATGCAGAAGGAACTACTGATAAGTTAGCTGCTGATTATAATGGTGATGGTTTTGTATATGAAACTATTAATGTTAATGCTATTGATATTGATAAATATGAATTAGTTGGAGATCTTACTAAGACTATTACATTAGGTAAAGATGGAAATACTATTATATTCTATTATAGATTAAAACAAGGTGGAAAAGTTACTGTTCGTTATTACGTTAATGGTACTACTGATGAAGTAAAAAATGCTAAAGAATTATCTGGAAAAGTAACTGAGAGTTATAATACTGATGATTTAGACAATGAAATTGCTGATTGGGTTTTAGTTGGAAAAACTAATAATACAAAAGGTGAATTTACTTTAGAAGAGCAAGAAGTTATTTATTACTATGAAAAACAAATGGGAAAAGTAGTAGTAAGATATGTTGAT